>QKEK01000115.1 GCA_003251775.1 Clostridia bacterium
TATAAGTGGTACAGAAAACAATAGAAATAATACTCCGATATATGCAATAATTCTATTTTTAAGGTGTTCTAATAGCCATTTACCTACAAGAAGTAGTAGCGTTGCAAATAAAACCCCGTTTAGTATTGTCACAAACTTAGCTACGTCCACACCTAAAAATGTAGGAATAGCAAGCAAAAGTATATATAGTGGTGGCCATTGAATTAAAGGAGCGTTGCTCCCAAAGTATTCAAAGTCGCCACCGTTTAAAAATGTCTTTGCTGCGTATGTATAAGCAACAGAATCATGTGTATATATTGCACCGTCTATAGGAATGGTGTTTACTAGTAATACAAAGCCTGCTATTGAAAAAAGTAGTATCAGACCAAAGCTATTTATAATTATTAGTACCTCTATTTTGTTATTCTTTATTCTTTATTCTTTTATTTTTTATTTTGTTCTTTTGGTTATGCATCTTATTCGATTGTATACCTTTATGCTTTAGCATTAGAAGTAAGTACCTTCAGCTAATTAAATATATCATATGTTAGAGGCTAATTTCAAGATATTATATGTGAGCAAATTGCGTTGTTGTATATTTATGTATATCTATAAAAAACAAGCAAAGCATGATCTATGATTAGTATTCATTGAATACTAGTATAAATCATGCTTTACTTGTTTTAGAATTGGATATTTATTAAAACTAATTATTAGTGAATAGCGTTCCCTAAAAAAAGTAGCTGGGCAAAAGTGTTACAAGCTGAGGTATATACGATATCAGCAATAAAACAATAATACATACAGCTACATATGGTAGTATTGCTTTTGAAATTCTTTCAAATGGAACTTTTGATATGCTAGATAATACAAAGAGTATCATGCCTACTGGTGGTGTCAAAAGTCCAATCATAAGATTTAGTATAAGTATAATACCAAAATGCACTGGATCTATCCCTAAGCCTGTCATTATTGGCATCAATACTGGAGTAACTATCACTATAGCGGGTGTAATGTCCATAAATAGACCTATAATCAACAAGAAGATATTGATAATAATTAATGCTATATACTTATTTGTTGTAAGACTCAAAAAGGACGCCGCCAACGTTTGTGGTATTTGAGTGGTTGTTAGAAGCCACGCAAAAAGCGTAGCACTTGCTATTATAAAAAGAACCCCTACAGTTACGTTTAATGTCTCCTTTAGAAACCTTGGCAAATCCTTTATTTTTATGTCCTTGTATAGCATCCCTAATATTAAGGCATAAAAAACAGCGATTATTGCCGCTTCGGTTGGTGTAAATATTCCACCAATTATCCCTCCCATTACAATGACAGGTGTCATTAAAGAAAAGAATGACTTTTTGAAGGAGATTAATAGTTCTAGCAATGACGCTCTCTTTCTTTTCGTATAATTGCGTTTTTTACAATAGATGTAGTTCATAACGCACATACTAAGCCCTAGTATTAAGCCTGGTATAACGCCCCCTAAAAATAATCTTCCAATAGACACCCCCGCTGTAACCCCAAATATTACAACTGGCACACTTGGTGGAATTATTGGACCAATGATAGATGATGCACCAGTTACAGCTAAGCTAAAGTCCTCGTCATATCCGCCATCCTTCATTGCTTTCAGCTCTATAGCTCCTAACCCTCCAGTATCAGCAATAGCCGAGCCAGACATGCCAGAAAAAATTATACTAGCTAGAACATTTGAATGTGCTAATCCACCTGTAAAATGCCCCACTAGGTGGTCAGCGAACTCAAAAATTCTTTTTGTTATTCCACCTGTGTTCATAATATTTCCCGCCAATACAAAAAAGCTTACAGCTAGTAGAGGAAATGAGTCCGGTCCAGCAAGTAAACGTTGTGCTGCCATTTCAAGTGGTATATCATTAACTATCATATATACTACAGAGCTACCAAACATACAAAAGCCCACAGGTATCCCTAATATCAAGAACAAAAAAAATGTTCCAAACAATATAATCATACAATTACTCCCTTCTGTATATTTAATAAATCTCTCGATTTTCCCAAAATAGCGACTTAATCCTTATATATGTGTCCGCCAATGTATAGCATATATAAATAAACCCTCCGAATGGGGCTACAAAATAGACTATGCTCATTTTAACCTGCATGGCCGAAGAGCTAATCTGGTTTTGGTCTATAACGAATCTAGTCGCTCCAGGTAAGAAATATGCAAAACAAGCTATCATTATTAGATTCGTTATAATACCAACGAATGCCTGAGCTTTCACAGGAAGCTTTTTAACGAATAAAGTCATTGAGATATGAGAATTGTTTCTAATACCATAGCCTATTCCTAAAAACGCTATCCATATCTGAAGGTATCTAGATAATTCTTCGTTCCACATTAATGGTATTGAGAAAAAGTACCTGAAAACAACCTGAGAAAACAAAACTATACCCATAATACCTAAACAAAATATTAAAACGATATCCTCAAGCTTTGTAAGCGTTTTAATAATGACATTTTCTGCTTTCAAATTACATTTCTCCTTTCAAGGTGTTGAAGCTGTATTTTTTCATTTCAACTTGATGCACAGCAATTAAACTACTAGTACAGAGGCTAGGACATTTGCCCTAGCCTCAAACTGATTGTAAAAGCAAAATCTGTATAGCGTGTATTATGGCTATTGGATTGTTCTTATTTTTTCAAGAAGTCCTTCTCCCCATTTGGTTTCATATTCCTTGTACAACTCCTGTGCTCTTTCAACAAATGCATCTCTGTCAACATCCTCAATTATAGTCACTCCATTTTCTTTTATCTCATTAAGGTAATCATCCTCTGCAGCAAAGGCAACTTCATTAATATATTGTGCTGCTTCTTTACCTGCTTCTACGATAGCGTCCTGATACTCCTTAGGAAGTGACTCTAAAGTCTTTTCACTGGCGTAAATACAGTTACCACCCATTATATGTGCTGTTTTAACAAGATATTTCTGTACCTCATAGAATTTATTAGTTGCAATAGTAGCAGGAGGGTTTTCCTGTCCATCAATTACTCCCTGCTGTAATGCTAAATATACCTCTGGGAATGCCATTGGTACAGGGGTTGCACCCATAGCCTTTATAGTAGAAACATAGATTGGTTGGTCAGGAGTTCTGATTTTCAGTCCCTTCATATCCTCAGGACTTTTAACTGGTGCTTTTGCTGTAGTAAGGTAACGGGTTCCATAATAGAAAGGACCTATTGCCTTAACCTTTATCTTATTTGCCATTTCATCAAATATATCTTGAACTATTTTGTCATTAAATATGCGTACAAGATGCTCTCTGTCCTTTGCAAAAAACGGTGCATCAAAGATTAACGCAGGGCTAAATCTTTTTGCGGGCTCCCCATATCCTAGTATTGAGAAGTCAACCATCCCCATTGCCACTGCATCAAAAATATCCTTTTCGTTACCAAGCTGAGATGCAGGGAATACATTAACTATTACTTTGCCGTTTGTCTTTTCCTTAACTAATTCTGCAAATTTTTCTGCTCCCATTCCATTTGGATGTTCAGCTGTCATAATGTGACCTAGCTTAAATGTATATGTCTTTGTATCCTCTGGTGTCTTTGTAGTTTCCTTTTGACTTGTTGTTCCTTTTGGCTTTTGCTCCTGTGGTTGCTCCTTTTTATTACAGCCGACATTAGCTAAAGTTAATAGCATTAATATTGCGAGTAATAATGATGTAGTTTTAATAAATCTTTTCATATAACTCCTCCTCATACTTATGTCCATTCCTTTCTTTCGTTATTTACTTAGCAACAATATAACTCATTCTGCAGTAATCGTAAATTGACAGTTTTATTAATATACTCCCCTATTTTAAGTAAATTAACTATGTGCAAAAATTGTTACTAAATGATAAAAAATGAGATAGGCGAATATACTAAATTGATATGTAATTAGAACAAAATCTAGGTAATGTATTAGTCTAAAATTTTCATTTTTTCCTCTTGAATGAATTCATACACTTCTTTAAGCTCAACATCATTATTTATCCATTTTATATAGTATGGCTGAAGCATTTCCTTATATGACGATATATCCGGATATTCTAATTTTACTCCGTTTTCCTCTAAAGTATCAAATATGTCCTGTTCAACCTGCTTTAATAATTCAATTTCATAATTAATTGATTCTCTTGAAGCATATTTTAATAATTCCTTATGTTCTTCGGATAAGTCTTCCCAGAAATCCTTACTTACTAAATACATATCTGAGCTTATTATATGATTTGTCATAAGAATATTCGTCTGACTTTCGTACCAGCCATTATAATAGCTTAATAACGGGGGATTATCCTGTCCATCAACCATATTCTGCTTTAATGCCATTTGTGTCTGATTTATGCTTACAGGGAAAACATCAAACCCTAAAGCTCTAAGCGTCTCAATTCCCGGTTCAAAAAAGCTTGTTGCAAGCTTTAGTTTTTTTTCCTTTTCAAATGGATTTATGCTAGTCTTATTAACTGATATTTGTCTGAATCCATTCAAGCTCCAGCCTAGACTGTAAGCCCCTAAATCCTCTAGTCCTTCAGTTATTTTATCTCCAACCTCTCCATTAAGTAAGGCTTTTACTTGCTCATAGTTATCAAAAATGTATGGAAACTCTGCTATTGTTAATTTGGGGAATATTTCAGAAAGCGACTGCCTGCCTATACACATTTCTATGGTTCCGTTCTTTATCCCTTGAATATACGTCTGCTCGTCCCCTAATTGAGCATTTGGATAAATCTCAACTCTTATCTTCCAATCACTTCCACTTTCTACTATATGAGAAAATTTTTGACTTAGTGCAATGTGTTGAGGATGAGATTCAGGAAAATAGTGAGCTATTTTAAGAACCATTATGTCTGCTGCTTTTACTTCATCAGGTAATCGTTCACTTTTAATTATATCTAATATTCCTGAATCACGACTATCAAGAAATATTTGTTTGTATAGTAATACAGATAATACAATAACTATTATACTAATTATTAATAAGTATTTCTTCAATTCTACCCCTCCTCACTTTTTGTTGTTTCCTTATCAATTTAATTTATACAACAAATTTACTTCTGCCAAAATTACTAACTCTTTTCACGAAATTGTCCTGGCGTAATACCTTCAAACTTCTTAAAGGTTCTAAAAAAGGTTTGTATGCTATTAAAGCCTACTTTAAAACCTACTTCCTTTATAGTTAGCTGTGTGTTAAGTAATAGCTGCTTTGATTTTTCTACCCTACTTATGTTTAAATACTCAACATAGTTTTTACCAAGGTGTTCCTTGAATATTTTACTTATATACGCCGGGCTTAGGTTTATATATTCAGCTATATCATTTAGTGAAATATCGGTACTGATATTGTCATCTATAAACTGAATTATTTTTTCTATGTTTTTAGGGCCTTTAGTATGATTATGTTGGTTTATATTGTTAATGATTGTGTCACAGATATCCTTTAGCCAGACTTTTATTTCTTCAATTGTTTCCTTGCTTGAAAGCTGCTCATATAAATTTGTAGGATAGTTAAAGATATCTTGTATGGAAAGACCTAAATTAATAATTAGCTCAATAATGGAATTAAGAATTCTAACAAAGACCTGCTGAACATAAGTGTAAGAAATGTTTTTATTTTCTGTAATCTCTTTTGTTAACTCATCAATGAGTACTTCCACTTCTTCCTTATGACCAATCATCAGGTTATTTATAAGCATTTTTTCCTTTTCTGAATAGTAATACAGCTCTTCTGAAAGGACTTCTATAGAGTCTATATTAATAATCTCATTTTTCCCCTGATATAGCTTGTATTTCAACGCGTCCAATGCTTCCTTATAAGAATTTTTCACACTCAGTATGCTATGATACATTCTTCCAATACCAATGGTTATGGTAAAGGGGAATGTCTTTTCCACCAGATTTTTAATCTCTAATGCAATAAGATTAATGCTATCCTTGGTGTCTGAAAGTGTAGTATTATCAGAATAATTAATTATTGTTGCAACCTTGTCCGACTCCGCTTCAATACACACACCTTTATACTTCTTATTAACAATATCCTCAATTACAGTTATCAGCTTTATTGTAAAAATATTTTGATCAGTTTCGTTATATTGGTTTATAAAGCTACTATACCCATCAATTTGTATTGCTATGACTATATAGTTGGTTAAGCTAAGTCCCATATTAATAAACTTAATTCTTTGTGTAACATCATTTAGATTTGATATTTTGCCTAGAATCAGGTTTGAAAAAAGCTTTTCCTTCATTACTGGCTTAAAGCTATTAAGCATTCTCTCCATATTATTCTTTCTGTCTACTACGTCATTGTAAGCATATCCTAAAAAATCATATTCATCTTTGATTTGCAAGCCCGTATCATGTATGGATTTCTTTGACTCCTGCATTATTAGTTTCATTAGCTTTTTAATAGGGTTATAAATACCCCTTGAAATAATGTATGATAGAAGTAAACCTAAAAATATATATAGGAGTGTTATGAAAAAAATGCTTTTAGAGAGTATTGTTGAATCTCTTTGCAGCTCCCTTAGTGGAATCGTATATATATATTTCCACTGATTGAATGAGGATGTGGTATATGTAAAAAGCATATCTACACCATTAACCCTCTGTGTGAAATAGCCGTTATCACTATTTAATATTGCTTTTATATAACTATTTTTACTAAGATTTGTGTATAGCATGTTTTTGTCCTTGTGAACAATGACATCTCCATCATTATTTATAACAAAGAAATCACCCTTATTCTTGGTATCTAAGCCTGAGATGGTTTGATATAGCTTGTCTTCACTAATATTAATTACTACAGCTCCAATTTTACTCCAAGATTGATATGGCAAATTTCTAATGAGCGTGATACAATTATATTCATTTCCCAATGCGTCTAATACCCTTCTTGTCTTTAGCTGATGAGCTCCAAGTATAAAATTATTATACGCCTGTAACCAATCCTTATCAAAAAAACTATCTATATTATATATTCCGCCACTTGAGCTGTATATTGTATTGTTATGAGCTGCGTATATATAAATTGAAAGAATGAACTCACTTGATGATGAGATATTTTTTAGATTGCTAATTATCTGACTATTTCTACTTATATTACTCATATCAGGATTAATAACGGCATCTAAGGTACTTAAATCCTTTCCTAATTGTACAAGAACGTCATTGGTTTGCTTTAATACCAAATCTATAGTTTTACTTGTCTTATCTAACATATTTATGTTTGTATTACACGCCTGATTTAGAATAATTTCTGTCGAATGCTTATACAGAATGTAGTTTGCCAATAAAACAGGGATTATAGAAGATAGTATAATAGCAAAAAAAATCTTAGAAAAGACACTATGATACTTAGATGCTCTAGTATTATGATTTAACACTTCTGTGTCCCCCCCAAAAATCAAAGCCCCTTATATTTTACTACAATCAAAAACTCTCTCTTTACTCTCATTATAGCAAAGTATATCTACCCCTGCAACAAGTCCATTTGATGTATATTTTGACAATCCTGTATCATTGTAATCATTCAAGGCATCAGCTCATTCTTTTACAAACTACTCGTTTTCTTATAAACTACTTATTATCTTAAAAACTACTCATTTTCATAAGGTTCTATATGTATTGTTATTATACTGTTTTCTCCAAAAAGAACTCTAAGCTCCTCCTCTATCTCTATACTGACATTATGTGCTGTTTTCACATCAAGCTCCTCATCTACTAGCATATGAAATTCAATGACTACCCTTGTTCCGAGCCTTCTAGTCCTTAATTTATGATAACTCTTAACTCTCTCCTGTTTGGCAATAACCATTTCAATTTTTCCTTGTTCCTCTGTACTTAAAGAGGATTCCATAAGCTCATGTACAGCAGGCATTAAAATATCGTATGCAACCTTAAATATGAATACGCTTACAACTATTGATGCAATTGGGTCTAAAACTGTCCAACCACTACCCAATAAAATTGCTCCACCAATACCAATAAGCGTTCCTATTGAGGAAAACGCATCTGATCGGTGATGCCATCCGTTTGCAACTACTGCTGAGCTTCCTATTTTTTTGCCCACTTTAATTGTATATCTAAATAATAGCTCCTTAAAAACAATTGATATTATCGCAGCCACCAGAGCTATGCTTTTGGGCTTTGGCAAGACCTCTCCATTAATTACTTTAATTATATTGCCTACTCCAGATTTAAGGATTTCAAAACCTACGATTGCTAAGAATAAGCTAATAATGGTAGTTGCCAAGGTTTCGTATTTGTCATGACCATAATTATGACATTCGTCCTCAGGCTGCTCTGTAAACCTAAATCCAATCAAAACCACGATATCTGTTAAAAAATCAGATAATGAATGGATACCGTCAGCCAGCATGGCTCCACTCTTTCCAAAGATACCTGCTAGTATTTTGCATATAGTTAATACTGAGTTAACCGCAAAGCCTACCAATGTAACGTTTTTTGCTTCCTTGCTCCTAATTAGTTCCTTTTCCATAAAACCCCTCCTAAAAACATAAATACATGATTAGTTTAAGTAAAATAGATATACAATAATCCAAAATAGCGTATAAATATCCAGCAAAATAATACACTCAATATACTCATTAAGCTGTTTTGAATTATATTACTATGCTTTTTAGTAGTTAGTTATACGTGATTTTCAATCTTGTTGTTCTTATAATAAGAACCTTGTTGTTATCATAATAAAAAAATCCTGCAAAACTAACAAATTAGTCCCACAAGATTTATTCCTGCTGCCAGAATTCCGGCCCAGCCCCACACATTTATAGTGTAATAAATGTATCGCCTGCTCTGTTTTTATTTATTTCTGTTCATTATACAGGTTTAGGGTGTTGTTGTCAAATATAATTTTTTGGTTCGTATGTCTGACCATTAGGAAATTTACGAACACTACTTGTCTTTTACCACGAATACTCAGGTAGCTTATCATTTTTTTGTATATACTCATACGTTTTCCGTAATTTTTCTCTTATTTCTAGCCCTTTTTTCACACCCATATCATACTCCCTCAGCCAGTGCTCTTTCAGCTCATATTCATGAAGCAGCCTTAGTAATACATACAAAGAGACTTCTAGAACTCGATTGTAATAGTTTTTGTTAAAATATCGGATTGCCTCGTCATATTCACATAATTCCATATAAATTCTAAAAACCATTTCAACCAAATTATTAATCTTTTCTTTCTGCTCATAATCATAAGAGTCTGACCCCCATGTTTTCTTAGACGAAACGGGCTTGGGTTTCTCCAATTCTTTTTTTATGAGCTTACATTGCTCAATTGCAATTACTCTAGAATCCGAAGTTCTGAGGTTCATTACTAATATAGTAATCAAAGATGAGTGTAATGTTTCTCTATCTACTGCACTATTAATGACAAGCTCAATTGCAGATTTTAAGGATTCATTATTTGCCCCATTTCCAAGTGTTCTTGCTATTACTATATTTAGTAATAGCGTTTGCTCTATACCAACTGATCTAAACGGGTTGTCTGTGTTAAAAATATAATACGCACAAGCATAGCTTAACATCTTATATATGTTTTGAAGTAAAGTAGTTGCGATTTTCCCCTCTGCACTATGTATTGGGGCTTCTTGTAATTCCTTGATATACGCTTTTACTTTAAATCTCCATTTTGGTCTTTCCTTCTTGTGAACAAAATTATTTGGAGCAAAATAATACTGCTTGTATGCATAGTCAATAAAGATTTCTATCTCCTGCTTTAATTCATTAATACTTTTTTTGCTGTCCTTTGTTTTATCTATCTTACCAATAGAAATATATGCACGTACATCTTGCACTAATGTATCAATATCCTTATCTTCACGCACTCTTTTGGGAATAGACTTGTACATTTCTGCCACAAGTAATCTTAAGTCTTCCTCATTATACTTTTTTAGTTGTTCTCTTATTTCTGATAATAACATAGCTCATATACCCCTTTTTCTAATCTATTTTTTATATTACAAAAAATAAAATCCGTAATTTTTTAGATTTTCCTTTAGGCTAGCATTATTATACCATCTTAAAGAATTAAAGCTCAAGCTTTTTGCGTAATCATCATCTTTTTGTACTGAAGCTATTTAATTTATGGCAATTTTGCTTGAGCACTTAAAGCTTCTTTAAAAAAGTTTGTATCTGCATAGTTACTATATTTATACTGAAAATGCCTATGGGTTGGTTAATCACCTTGTGCTTATATTTATCATATATTGAAATAAACATAATATTATTTTAGAGGTGATTTTTGCATATGGATATTTCTAATTATAATTTACAGCCAAACAATACAAACCCACAGCTTATGCAGA
>QKEK01000144.1 GCA_003251775.1 Clostridia bacterium
AGGTATATAATATCAGCCTCTAGCTCGTTAATAACCATATCAGGAGGAATTTTATAAAAGCATACAGATAATTCTGTTTTTATTTCATTTGCTGTCGATGACTGCTTATTTCCTGGGAAATATGTCGAACTTATCTTTTGTTCATTTTCCAACCTTACAACATCTATTTTGTTGGTATCCTTTAACGCTTTATTTGACTTCTGTACTATTTTCTGCGTTAACAAATCAAAGCCTTTACGTCTTAACGCATTCAATTCGCCTACAGGTAAAGTAATACCATCATCAATATATACAGCAATTGATTCAAATTCAAAGGGTGTTCCGCCTGTCTTTTTTAACTGCTCAACAACCAACCCGTTCCTTTCTTAATGATTGTTTAATAGCCGCTTCTGGAATTTTTTCTCCTATAACCTCTACCGCTACTTTACATAGCCTGTCCCTTAAAACTAATCTCGACACAAAACCTGTTTTTATGAACATTTCTCCCTGTATTAGCCTTATTTTATTTTCTTTATCCTCGAAGCTTTTTCTAGCATTCTCATTCAAGCCTTTTTGAGATGTTCTGTAGACCTTATCACCTCTTTTTATTTTACCTGTAAGTCTTCCCACATCTACAATTTGTCCATCAAATGCCTCTTTAATGTGCTTTCCATTTATCATTATCTCAGAAACAACACTTCCAGGAGCTTTTTCTTCTTCACTCATTAATTCAATACCGTCTCCTATTTGAAGCCCATTATTTAATGCGATTCTAAGCAGTTTTTTTTCATTGTTATAGGATAATACCTCACCAAGGTAGAGTCCCCAATTCTTAGGCTTTTGATAGGACATCATAGTTTTGCCCTTTTCACTATTTAAATAGCCTTTGGTAAAACCACCTCTATTAAATATCTGAGCCAGTGTATTCATGTCCTCTTTGCTTATTATCTCTCTATAGCTTAGGGCAGTTTCCTGCTGTTCAGATTTTTTTGCAATAGTATATTCGGCTTCAATACTCCCAAACCCTAAATTTTCTATCATATCAATATATTTTCTATAAATACCTGTTACTATAGCAACGTATTCAGGGGTCTTCATCCTTCCCTCTATCTTTAAGGATTTTACGCCACTTTTTATAATATCAGGTAATAGCTCTAAGCCTGACAAGTCCTTTGGACTCAATAAGTATTTATTAAGCATATCCTTTGGATATCTTATTGGATTTTGATTCATACCCTTCTCATATAGTTGATATGGAAGCCTACAGGGTTGAGCACATCTCCCCCTATTTCCACTTCTTCCACCTATCATACTACTAAATAGACATTGTCCTGAATAAGAAATGCATAGAGCACCGTGAATAAATACCTCTAATTCAGCCCTTGTCTCTTTAGAGATGTTATTTATTTCTTCAAGTGATAACTCTCTTGCTAATACTATTCTACTAAACCCAAGCCCAGATAACTCCTTTACACCCGCTACATCATATACAGTCATTTGTGTACTGGCATGTAAATCTAAATCGGGAAGCTCATTTTTAAGAACTCTCGCAAAGCCAATATCTTGTATAATTATGGCATCTATACCCTTTTGGTATGCAGCATACGCACTTTTCAAGGCGTCCTTCATCTCTGCATCTGAAATTAGGGTATTCATCGTTAGATAAACCTTCACATTTCTAAGATGTGCGTAGTTAATAGCCTTTAAAAGCGTTTCATTATCAAAATTTTCGGCATTTTGCCTTGCACTATAGCTCTTTCCGCCAAGATACACTGCATCCGCCCCATTTTGTATCGCCGCCAAAAGAGAATCCCAGCTACCTGCTGGGGATAAGAGCTCAATACTATTATTCTTTAATTGCTTATTTATCTTCATCTATTTGTTCTTCAGCTACCTCTTTGCTTTTATCTCTATCTTCATCTTCAGAGTCTTCATTTACTCTGATATCTGTATCTTCCTTATTCAAGATATTATTATCATTATCCATATATATATATTTATATACAACTTCCTTTTTAGACTTCTTTGGTGTCTTCACAGGCTTTTCTGTGAAGAATTTCTTCTTTATAAAATCTACTATTTCAACTATACTTTTTGCTTTACCTACAATATCATTCCTGAACACATCTGCAACACCAACTATATTATCTGTTACAGAAGCTACATTATCCACTATGCCCTCAAGGCCTTCCATATTTTCTTTTAGACTGCTACTTATATCAGCAATATTTTCGGATATTCTTGGTGCATTTTCAAGCGTTTTATTGATATTATCACTATTTTTAGTAACTACTGTATTTATTGATTTTAGCAATTTGTTTAGCTTTATCAAAAACATTATTAGAAAAGCTAGGGCTACAACCCCTAATATAAACAAAATTACTACACCCAAATCATTCCAGGTTATTGAAAAGCTCAAGCTGCTTTTTTCTATTTTCTCATTAACCCCCATATTTCTTCCTCCTGTCTATAAGAGTATATTGCGTTGTTGTATAAAATCATTTGTAATATAAACACTACCCTTACCTTGATTCGTTTTTAGGGGTTGTGTTTTTATTATTTCCATATATATTTTTGGTTTTATATCTTTGTCTATTATCTTTTAGTAAATGTTCATGTTCCGCTTTATATCTTTCATTTTCTTCTTGCAATTGTTCTATTTTTCTTTTTAGGTCTTCAATCTCCAAATACGACTTATGCAAGTCATCTGCGATGTTTATTGAGCTTAAAATAGCAGCCATGGACGTATTTAAACGAGAATTACTCTTTACTATATCCTGCATTTTTTTATCCACGTAGCTAGCTATTTTGTGCATATATTCATTATTCTCATTCCCCTTAAGCCTGTATTCAGTACCAGCAATTCTAACCTCTATTATATTGTTATCAGACACCACAGCCACCTCCCCCAAATAAGCATACCTCGTATTCTATTTATAAGTATGATTTTTTCTTTATAAGCTTATTGCATTATTATATATTTATTTAAGAACAACGCTATAAACCCTTTTTACAACATTATACTACAAAAAACTCATACTTTCATTTATTCAATGAAATTTTTCTATATGCTTCTCCCAGAGCTAAATTCTTTTCAATTCTCACCCATATGCATTCTGGTGGTAGGATTTCTGAAATCATCTCTGCCCACTCTATTACAGTAATACCTTGTCCATAAATATAGTCTTCAAATCCAGTCTCAAAAATCTCATCAATATCATTTATCCTGTATACGTCAAAATGATATAGGTTATGCCTTCCAAAGTATTCATTGACGATTGTAAAGGTAGGGCTAATTACATAATCTATAACCCCAAGTGCATTTGCTATTCCTTTTGTAAATGCAGTTTTTCCAGTCCCAATTTCACCTGTCAGGCATAGTATATCACCTGCTTTCAAGCCGTTACCAATACTTTTACCAATTTCATATGTATCCTCTTCACAAAAAGACTCATAGCAAAGAGCATTATCCCTCATACACTATTTTCCCTTCAATAATTGTATATTTAACTCTAGTTCTTACATCAAAAGGATGTCCATCCAAAACTACTATATCTCCATCTTTGCCTATTTCCAAACTTCCTATACGTTCATCCAGTCTGATTGCTTTTGCTGCATTTATTGTAATAGCTTCCAATGCTTCATTTTCGGTTAACCCTTCCCTATGGCACAAAGCTGCACATAATAGTAAATGCTGTATTGGCACACAGGGGTGGTCTGTCATTATGGCAACCCTTACACCTGCTTTAACAAGCTCCACAGCATTGCCTATTTTTTGATTTTTTAGTTCAATCTTAGATCTATCTGTCAGAATAGGTCCTAAAACTACATCATAGCCCTTCTCTGCCAATATATCTTTTATTATATAGCCCTCAGTACAATGCTCCAGGGTTAAGTCTAATCCAAACTCCTCTGCTATTCTAATAGCAGTAAGTATATCATCAGCCCTATGAGCATGTGCCTTCAAAGGAATTTTGCCCTCAAGTACAGGCAGAAGTGCTTCCATCCTCATATCATACTCTGGCTTGTCATTTTCCTCTGGGTCATTATTATAATCCTCTACAAGCTCTTTGTATTCTTTTGCCTTAAACAGTTGCTCCCTAAGTATAGCAGCTGTTGCCATTCGTGTTGAAGGTTGCTGTCTTTTTTCATTATATACTGTTTTTGGATTCTCTCCAAACGCTATTTTTAAAGCTAATGGTGCCTTGATAATCATTTCATCCACATATCTTCCATATGTCTTTATTGCTGCGAATTGACCACCAATGACATTAGCACTACCCGGCCCCGTAACTGTTGTTGTTACCCCCCATTGCCTTGCTTCTAAAAAGCTTCTGTCCTCATGGTTTATGCCATCTATAGCTCTTAAATGAGGTGTTACAGGGTCAGTACTCTCATTTACATCATCACCTTCAAACCCAACAGCATCTTCTACTAGCCCTATGTGACAATGTGCGTCTATAAATCCAGGTAGTACATAGTTACTCTGAGCATCTATAATATTATCATATTGGCACTCTGCCAATTGCTTCATATCACCAATTTCTATAATTTTGCCTTCATTGACAATTATATATCCGTTCATATAGCTTTCTTTTGCCATTGTCAATATACTAGCGTTTTTTATAAGTAGCATCATAACCTCCACAAACCCACTTCAATCATACTTTCGTTTAATTCCAATAAAGTATACCATAATACAGCTACCGCCGCAAGATTATAAACATGCTATCAACTAAGCTTTTTGCGTTGTTGTAACTATTCAGACTTCAACTTTTCTAATAAAGCTTTTAAGCTCTTATGTGAAGCCTTGCTACATAAACCAATAAGTCTACAGCTTCTAAATTGCAAATTGTGCTTAAAAGCAACAGTAAAACATATATAAAGATTATTGTCTGAATAGTTACGCGTTGTTACACTATGCAAAATCACAGTCAATAAGTGCAGTATTTATATATATTTATTCAAAACAACCCAAAATAGCGTATAAATATACAACAACGCAATAGACTCTCAACTATAATACACTAGATTTCTGCCATTTTTCTTAGCCTTGTAAAGATTATCATCTGCCTCCTTAATAAAGTTTTCAATACTTGATTCCAATGAGGGTATAACTGAGTTAACCCCAAGACTTATAGTAACATGATTTGCTACGCTTGAAAAATTATGCTCAATATTAAGCTCTTCAATTGCGGTACGTAGCCTCTCCGCTACCTTGATAGCACCCTTTTTTTCTGTATTAGGAAGAATACATACAAACTCTTCACCACCATATCGTGCTACAAAATCCCCGCTTCTGTTCAATGAATCACTTAGTTTCGTAGCAACATCCCGCAAGCAGTCATCTCCGGCTAGGTGACCATACTTGTCATTAAATAGCTTAAAATTATCAATATCTATCATTATAAGCGATATAGGATGTCTATATTTTACAGCTGTTCTCCATTCTGCTTCCATTTGCAAATCAAACTTTCTTCTGTTTGCTATTCCAGTCAGCCCATCCAGTGATGAAATCTTTTCAAGCTTATCCCTATGCGACTTTAACTCAAGATGATTTTTTATTCTTGCCTTAATAATAGGAATACTAAAGGGTTTTCTGATATAGTCAATAGCACCTAAGCTTAATCCCTTTTCTTCTTCCTTATCATCAATAAGTGTTGTAACAAATATAACTGGTAAATTAGCAATCCTCTCGTCAACCTTTATCCTTCTTAATACCTCATATCCGTCCATATCTGGCATCATTATATCAAGCAAAATCAAGTCTGGCTTTATACTATGTATAATACTCAGACATTCCTTTCCGCTCTTAGCAAAAAACACCTCGTATTGATCACCTATAATTTCCTTCATAATTCTAATATTAGCAATATTATCATCAACCATTAGTATCTTTTGATTGCTTTTCTCCATATAGCATACCTCCGTAAAATTTCATTCAGATTAATTCTCTCTATGTTATATACCTCTATTAATTGTTTTACATAGCTTCAAAAAGCCTTTTTTCTAATAATTCTACTAATTCTAGTGCAACATCAAAATTCAACATATCAATATTTTCCTTTATTTTTGCAACCTCATTTTTGTAGTATGTATCACTTAATATCACCTTCAAATAATCTAATTCATGCTCTGCCTCAAAGCTGTTTAATCTCAAACTGCTTTTTAACTTATACAGAATCTCCCCTACTTTTTTGTCCTCAGGTACAACAACTTTTTTGAAGTCGTCTGGTAGTTGCTCTCTAATTAATGTTAATGTTTGAAGATATAGAGCCAAATTACTATTAAATTCATAAATTAATTTCGCTGTTTCAGAATAATCCTTATCCTTTACTGATTTGCTTAAACGGATAAATAGTTCAAATATCGAATCAATGCATAAATTACCGGATACACCCTTAACTTCATGTATTATTTCACCCATTTTATCAAATTCTCTCTGCTTATGCAAATTTTCAAGATCATAATATGATTCTTTCAGCTGTTTGCTAAATGTCTTAAGTAGCTCCTTATACATCTCTATATTATAATTTATCTTTTGCAACCCTTTTTCTATATCAACTCCATCTGCTTTAATTTCTTTTATTTTGTTTACTATTTCTATTTGCTTTTCATTTAGTTTTGTTAATTCTTTTTTTGCGTCAATGCTAGCTGATTTTTTAGTAACAAACCTTTTAATTACACTTCTTATTTGCTCTATATCAACAGGCTTATTGATATGCTCATTCATACCTGAAATTATACTTCTGTGTCTGTCCTCCTTAGAAATATCAGCAGACATAGCAATTATGGGCATGTCCTTAAATCTAGCTTCACTCCTTATACTCACTGTAGCCTCAATTCCATTCATTACAGGCATCATTATATCCATAAATATTATATCATATTTTTCAGGCTCAGACGTTAACATAATCAATGCCTCTTTACCATTAATGGCAGCATCTACTTCCATGCCTAAGGTGAGTAGCATTTCAACCATTAGGAGTCTGTTCATTCTGTTGTCCTCTACTAGTAAGACATTTATTACTCCCCTATCAATGCTTACCTCATTTTTTATATCTTCATCAGCCTCTATTTTAAAGTTATGCTTATTTTGTAAAATCTTACTTATTAGGTCAATAAACTCCTTACCAATTATAGGCTTTGTAATAACATGGTCAATACTCATCCTTTCTGCTTTATGCAATAACCCATCACTTTCAAACTCAGTTGTAGTTAGCATAATCGGAGTATTTTTATGTATTTCCATTTTTCTTATTGAATTAATAATACAGCTTTCATCCATGTCGTTATTCCTACATTTTGCAATAATTATGTCAAAACTTTTATTTTCAAAATCCTTAATGAATGTGGTATTATCAACTTCAGCTACTAGCGTCTCAGATGATATACCATAAGATTTCAGCATATTTGTCAAAATCTCTGCTACCAATGTATTATCTTCAATTATTAAGGCTCTATTTCCTGCCAAATCATCCTTACTCCTGTTTTCATCAAGTATCTGACCTATACCAAGCTCTATACTGAACCTAAATGTACTTCCTTCACCTAGACTACTCTCTACATCAATACTTCCCCCCATAACATGAACAAGTGAATGGCAAATGCTTAAGCCCAAGCCTGTGCCCCCAAATCGTCTTGAGGTAGAGCTGTCTGCCTGATGAAACGGCTGAAACAGAGTATTTAATTTATCCTTTGAAATGCCTATGCCAGTATCAATTACACTAAATTCCAGCAACAATGCTTCCCGCTTTTCACAAGCCTTCTTTCTAATTCTTAGTATAACCTGTCCCTCTTCAGTAAACTTAATTGCATTTCCAACAAGATTAACCAGTACCTGTCCTAATCTTAACGAATCACCTATAAGATGTGTTGAAATCTCGTTATCCACATCAAAAACTAACTCAACATTCTTTTCAGAAGCATCAAACGAAAATAGATCAGATATCTGCACCAATATATCATCCATTTCAAAGGGTATATTTTCAAGCTCAACCTTTCCTGATTCAATCTTTGAAAAGTCAAGAATGTCATTTATGATAGATAAAAGTGTTTTTGATGCTACTCTTATTTTTGCTACATAATCCTTATGTCTGAAATCCATCTGGGATTGTAATAACAACTGAGCGAAGCCCATAATTGCATTGATTGGAGTTCTTATTTCATGACTCATATTCGCCAGAAATCTACCCTTTGCTACATTCGCTGCTTCTGCCTCACTCTTTGCTCTTCTAAGACTTTTCTCCATTTGTTTTATCTCAGTTACATCATCACCTGAGCTAAGAACACCTACAATCCTACCATTATCATCCTTCACTGCGGTATTAGTCCATTTTATCAAACGTACTTCTTTATTCGTTGTAATTATCTCATTCTCATAAAACTCTACTGGAGCAATTTCACCCCGAACAATTTGGTTGAATACCTGTTTCATCGTATCTACTAGATTTGTTGGAATATAATTATCAAACCAATTCTGACCTATTATATCTTTTTCATCACTTCCAAGTATTGAACACCCCTTTTTGTTAATAAGCCGTATATTCCCCCATCTATCTATTAGTACAATAAATGCTCCTGCTAGTGACAAGTATTGAGATGCCCGTTGCTGTTCTTCCCTAGCCTTTTGATAGTATTGGGCTAAAAGCATAATTACAAGTGCTAATATCAATATAAGAATTATGCCAGTCCCACGAAGCTTTCCTGCAATATCATTTAATACCGCGATTGAGCTTTCATATTTTTCAACATTTAATATAATGCTCTCTGTTATATTTATGAAAACAAACCCTGTAATTAATAGAGATGTAAGCAATAAATCAATAATTATAGCACTTTTTTGAATAGCACTTTTGTTCCTCATACTTATGTAAAAGTACCTAACTCTTGAAACAAACAGCTGTAAAAATAACATAGCTAGCACTATGAGATCAACATACACATTTTCATCAACTGCATAAAGCATTATACTATGTATGGATTCAATAAATAAAGCCATAGCAGTATGTATAAAATAACTACTCTTACTATAGGTTTTAATAATTGTAACTGCTGATAAAAATCCAATTACCGCTTGAAGTATACATAAACAGGCAAGATATACAGCCTCACTAGATAAATTGTATATAAATAACAATGAGATTGAAAGCACAAAATATACCGTTAACGCAATTTTATTCAAATAAGTAAATCTCTTCGCTGTAATAAAAAGTATCAAATAAGCATATGCTATTACTGTTATTAATAAAGGTATAAAGCTAATTAGACTCTCAAATCTAAACAACTGTTTGAGTAATAAAAAAAAATATTTTGCAGTTATAAATAGTAAAAAGTAATAGAAATACCGCCAATAAGTGTATTCCTCATTCCCCTTATAGACCTTTCGGCAAATAATTACAAGAAAAAGTAACGTAAAAACATATAAAAAGTAGATATAATCTTGTTGCTGATTTATCCAACTAATATTCATAGTAATGTCCATCCATTCCTTAATGCACAAATCTAGGTTGAAAGAAAAATTACGTTGTTGTATATCTTATATAATTAATCGACCAAATCAAAGGTAATAATAACCACATTTTCACCCTCAAATTCAATACTCTTAAGCTGTTCAACTTTTACTATACGCTCAAGCTCCTCAATAAATGCAATAAGCTCTTTATCATTTACGCTTAGCTTGATTGCAATAGAGTCATCTTCTGATTTAAGTATATTTAAGTCTTCCTTAACATAATCCTCAATAGAAACCAACTCAACCCCATACTTTTTAATAACAGCATCAATTTCTGTCTTTATATCAGATATTTCATCAGGGCTAGCAACCTGTACGATATTATAATTCACTTGGGTCGATGAAGTGTTTGTGTCTACCTCATTTTGTTTTTGAGTTATAGCCTCCTCACCTATGACTCCAGTTAACCTTATATCTTTAGCAAAGCTTTTGTTATCAACTTCTTCACTTGTTTCCTTATCAAACATTACTGAAGTCCTCGATTTCCCCATATCGTCTGCCACTTCAACTTCAGCCGTTTCATCTATTGTTCCCATTTCTTCCGTTTTTGCCTTAGGAGCAGCTTTCTGTGCGGCTATTGTTTCTTCTATTAAGCTTTCTCCACCTGCACTTTTTGGGTTAAGTATGCTTTTAGAGCTTCCTGCATTCATTGCGTAATTTTCTATATTTTCGTCATACTTCTTCATTGAAGTGAAAATATTCATAAACTTAAAAACAGAGAATAACAACAGCAAGGAAGCAGCTATACTAATACTAGCCTTTATCCTTTTATTGAACCTTCTTATTTTATTACTTTGGTCTTCTGTTTTGTTTAACTACTATTTCTTGAGTTATGCCTAATACCTTCAATATTCACCAGTTTTGAGTGTAGCTGTTCCTTAAAATCAACTGGAAGGGGCATTTTTTCTAGCTGGTGACAGTGCTCAGTTACAAATTTTATCTCCTCTAGCTCGTTTTTGCATTCATCACAATCTAATACATGCTTTTCGAGTATAGCTCTTTCATTTTCTGTAAGCATCCCATCTATATATGGTGATATCATCTCTCTATAATTTTCACAATACATTTTTGCTCCCTCCCTTCTACTTTATTTGACTGCCATTTGTATTAAAAAGTTCCCTATATTTTAATAGATTATCTTTTAAACTATTTCTGGCTCTACTTAGCCTTGATTTTACCGTGCCTAATGATATATTCAGTATTTTTGCAATTTCTTCATAGCTTAAGTCATTAAAATCTCTCAGTATTAATATAGTTTTAGAATCCTTGGGCAATTTGCTTATTTCATCTCTGATTACTTTCTGTATAGCCTTTTGTTCTAAAATCTGGTCTGGCTTCAGGTCAGAGGAGGGTATCTGGAGTTCTATTTCTGAACCATCAGACCCATCTTTAGCTTCATTTATATATATCAGTCTCTTTTCATTCTTTTTTTTCTTAATAGTATCTAAACAAGTATTTATTGTAATTCTATATAACCATGTCTTAATTGTAGAATTTTTTTTAAAAGTCTTAACAGCCTTAAATGCCCTCAAAAAAGCCTCTTGTGCCGCTTCACTAGCATCATGATACTCCTTAAGATAATGAAAAGCCAAATTATATACCATACTATGGTAAGGCTCTATTAGTTGTTCAAAAGCCTCTACATCTCCATTACAAGCTCTTTCTACCAGCTTTTCCTCATCCAAGTCCATTTTCTCACCCACCTTGCAAACACAGATATATTATCTTGATATCAAATTATCGGTGTTTTTTCTGTTTTTAAGCAAAAATAAATTAAGAAAAACAAATAAAATCACTTTTATTACTTTCCGTGTTATAATCATATTATAATATTTCGAGAAAAAAAACAAACATTTTTTGTTTTTGGGATAACACTTATTATAGAAAAGATGAAAGTGCTTTTCATTTTACTTGTATAGGCTTGTCGTAATATAGTATAATAAATATGCATGTAATCGATACAGTGAAAATTGAATAAGTAAGAACCTTGTTGTTCTAACTATAAGCTGACTTCTAGGAGGAGATGTGATGATAAGTACCATTCTTGTTACAGATGATAATGTACTTGATAATGCTATATTAAGGAATTACCTATACCCAGAGAGATACAATATTATATCAGCCCTAAATGGAAGAGAGGCACTTGAGCTAATTGAAAGCCGAAATATTGATTTAATCCTCCTTGACTTAGTAATGCCAGTTATGGATGGATTTGAATTTTTAGAATACTTCTCTAAAACCAGATATTATTGCGAAATACCCGTTATTGTGGCATCTAGCCTTGATAAAGCAGAGAATATTGAAAAAGTCCTTGAGTCTTATGACATATATGATTATGTAATTAAGCCACTTGATCATATAAATAGACTCATAGTGGTAAATAAAATCCGCAGAGGTATTAAGTTCAGAGAAATGTATCTGGAGCTTCAGAAGACAAATAAGCTTCTGGGCGAATAATTGGAAGTTACAACTTTTTACTAACATAATTGATATGTAAGCGTTATTACAAAAAAACAATGCTTGAATATTAAACACAGTAATTGTAAAAAATACTCCTAGTAGTGTTTTACTACAAAACATAAAAGGAGTGATTTAATGGCATTATTAGGGGATCCATTTATAGCTAATGTACCTAAGCAATTAACACAGGATGACTTGATTCAGGCACTTAGATTGGATATTATAGGTGAAATGGAAGCAATAGTTGGATATGAGGCCCATGCGATGGCTACAACTGACGAAAGAGTCAAGAAGATACTTCATCACATAGCAGATGAA
>QKEK01000260.1 GCA_003251775.1 Clostridia bacterium
TTTGAACATATAACACGAAATATAGGTGTACCATGTGACAACCAGCGTGCCTAAAGTAAAGGATAGAGGTAGTGCTAGAAACCAATTAGTAAGCCTAAATGATTTACCTTCGTATATCTTATTTAAAAGACCCTCAAACCATCTGACAAGTATGTATCCTGTCAGCACACAAAGAAGAAGGTATACAATAGACAACATAATACTCATTTCCTCCAATTAACACAAAATCTGCAAATCGTTGTTCTAAAATGCTATACACCATACCTGTTAGTAGCATAGTAAAAAGAGCAATTAAGGCTAATCAAGCTTAGTTCTTTCACTAATAATATATCTTGGACGGTTCTTAACCTCGTCAAATATCTTAGCTATGTAAGTACCTATAATACCAAGAGATAGCATAACCGAGCTTCCAGTAACCAATTGCAATAGAATAACGGTGGTGAAGCCACTTACAGCTTGTCCGCTAATCTTATTATATAGGGTCTGAACACCTAATATTATGGCTGCTATCATAAAAAGTATACCAAAAAACGTAACGATTTGTAAAGGAATTGAAGAAAATGAGGTAATCGCATTAATAGCAAGCCTGGCAAGCTTTATAACTGACCACTTGGTTTTACCTGCTGCCCTTTCTTCTACACTAAAGGCTATAGTAGTATGCTTAAAGCCAACCCAAGAGGTTAATCCCCTAAAGAAGGTATTTTTTTCACTTAATGATTTCCAAGCATCAATAACCCTTTTGTCTAGTAGCTTATAGTCTGAGGCATTTTTTAGGTTATATCCTGAGGTTCTTTTTAAAAGATCATAGAACAAAGAGGCTCCTATCTTATTTACTAAGCTTTCCTTACCGCGAGAGGTTTTGACAGCCTCAACAACTTCGTAGCCTTCAGTTTGCCATTTTTCAATCATTTGAAGAATTACGTGTGGGGGATGCTGAAGGTCTGAATCCATTACTATACATGCTTTGCTCTCAACATGATCAAGTCCCGCACAAAGTGCACTCTCCTTGCCAAAATTCCTGCTTAGCCTAAGCCCTGTAACACACTCTAAACTTTTGGATAAATTTCCTATAATTGTCCAGGTATTGTCCTTTGAGCCATCATCTATAAGAATGAAGTTATGCAGTATACCCTTAAAGTTCAGATATTCATGTATAAACTTTATATTATCAAAAAGCTTTTGCTCTTCGTTATAAACTGGTATTACTAATGATATTAATTCATTACACATATTATCTCTCCCATGCATGTGGTACAAATAACCACCGTAAGCGGTTTCCAACATATTTCGTCTTGGCTATTTTTTAAACTTAAATAATTTTTTATCAAATAAGAAGTTTTAAAAACGCTTACATATTATCTCTCCTAAATTTAATAAGCTATTATATCATTTATATATGACCTTTTTGTATAGAACAAAGTTCCATAATACTACTGCAAACATCATAATAACTTTTGACAACAGCTCGTGTATACCTACAACATCTGTCAATAGGTACATAAGACCGATATTGGCAACAATTAAGTTAAAAGCAAAAAGCAACAGATATAAAAAAATCTGCCTCTTTAAGTTTTGTGTAGATTTGAATGACCATTTTCTGTTCAAGAGAAAATTAAACCAAAAGACTATAAAAAATACGACACAACTGGCAAGTAGGTATTGAATTTTTAAAACTGAAGTGAGCAAAGCAAAACCAGTCCACTCTATACCAAATGTCGCAAAACCTATGACTAGATATCTGATAAATTGGTCTCTGAAGTCATCATCTATTAAAGTAGCTAGCCTTTTATTTTTCTTCAGTATATTTAAAAAAAAATCAACAGTATTTATAAATAGCTTTTTCATTATGTCCTCCTAGTATATAATGTATCCTTTTCAAAGGCAAAAAAGGATCTGGGCACGGTTGTTTTTAATCGCTAGTGAGACAGCCTCTTCAACAATAAAGGGAATACTTATAATATCAAGGGGCTAATATAAGCCCCTATTATAATTTAGTTTATTCACTTTTAAGCTTGTCCAAAACCCTTTGAGCAAATTCCTTTGCAGCTTGAATATCGTTTGCATCAGGGTTTTTTCTATTTGCAAATAAGAATTTTCCTTTACAAACAAAGCTGTCATCAAGAACATTTATGCTTTGAGATTTTAATAAATCCTTAATTTGTTGAACACCTTTGTCTTCACCACTGGCAGCAGTACCAAACACAGCAACATTCTTTACACGTTGGGGGGTTAAAGTACGTACAAAAGCATCAAGCTTTTTGTCTATTTTACCAGCATATATTCCTCCACCAAGGAAAAGTATGTTTACGCCTTCACATGGATAAGCTGGTGGAAGTTCCTCTGAAACATCTCCAATTACAGTAGCAATAGCATCAGCTATCTTTTTTGTATTTCCTTTACGCGATTGATAAATAACTCTTATTTTTTTCATATGTCAATTCCCTCCGAAACTAAGCTTTTTGCATTGTTACATATTTATGAATAACAATATTTTATAAGGATACTATTGTATTTGTTGGCGTTTTTTTAATAACGCTCACACATTTATTCATAAAAGGAATAGCGTATAAATATACAACAACGCAGTATTCTCAAACTATTATAACTCTATCTGAGATTATACAATAAAAATCAAAAAAAAAAAAGCACTTAATCATATATATTTATGAAATAATTGCTATTTTAAAATTAGTGCTTTTAAATTATTTAATTTCAAATCATCGTTCTTTATAAAAAAGGAGGAACAAAATGAAAAAAAGTTAGTATTATTTGTTGTGGTAATTAGATTATATCACAATTTGTGCTATTTGTATATTAATATTAGATTAAAAAGTTATGAATATTTGATGAACAGTAACTATTCAGACAATAATCTTTATGTAGCAAGGCTTCACATAAGAGCTTAAAAGCTTTATTAGAAAAGTAGAAGTCTGAATAGTTACAGTGAACAGTGACTTTGTCAATAAAAACTTTGTTTAAGCACTGCAAATTCATGAAACTTAAAAAATTGGAATTGATGTTTAGGAGAAAATGTAGTATTATTAGAGTATATTGTGTTGAAGTATATTTATACGCTGTTTTGTGTTATTTTAAATAAATATACATAAAAAATGCAAAAATTGACTATGATTTTGTATAAAATATGTAACAATGCGAAATACTTTAATATAAAATTAGTAAACAAACAAAAGAATAAACGATATAATAATAGTTGATAATATTTTATATCGACGAAAGTGAGAAGTACATATGAAATGGTTGGAAGTTGAACACTCTAAACCGTTACAAGGACGATTATCAGTTGCAGGAGCTAAGAATAGTTCGTTGGCTTTGTTGGCTGCTTGTTGCCTCGCAGAGGAGCAAGTGGTACTTGATAATGTTCCTAATATATCTGATATAGATTTGGTATGCAAGATTTTAAAAGAAATTGGTGCATCTGTAGTTCATAACAACAGATGCTATGCTATTAATCCAAAGGGAATTAATTCTACATATATCAAGCCTGAATACTCAAAGGCATTTAGGACTGCATATTATTTTATTGGATCACTTTTGGTTCGACATAAGAGAATAACAATAGGCTATCCAGGAGGAGACAATTTCGTTTCAAGACCAATTGATCAGCATATAAAGGGCTTAGAAGCACTTGGAGCAAAATTTACGTTTTATCAGGACTATTATGTAGTAGAAGCAGATGCTTTAACTGGAACGGATATATATTTTGATTGTATTACTTGTGGTGCAACCATAAATGTAATGCTGGCAGCAGTTTTAGCAAAGGGCAAAACTATATTGTATAATGCAGCTAAAGATCCTGAGGTGGTAGATACCGCTATTTTGCTTAATAAAATGGGTGCAAAAGTTTATGGTGCTGGTACAGATACTATCAGGATACAAGGTGTAAATGAGCTTGGAGGGTGTGTGCATACTGTGGTTCCAGACAGATTAATTGCTGGGGCATACCTCATGGCAGCTGGCGTTACAGGTGGTGAGTTAACCATCAATAATGTTTTACCAGAGCAGCTCAGCTCTTGTATTAATAAGCTAAAAGAAATTGGAATGGATTTTTCTATAGCAGATAATTCTATAACGGGTAATGCTAGTGGAAAGATTAAAGCTACTCGCGTTAGGACGGGTAAATACCCTATGTTTGAAACGGATTTTCAGCAGCCTATTACAGCATTGCTATTAAAGGCTGAGGGTAGAAGTGTTATTTCAGATAAAATATATCCTCATCGCTTCAATCATTGTGAACAGTTTAATCGGATGGGTGCGGATATCACAGTTAAAAGGGGTGTGGCACGCATAAATAGTTATCAGAAACTAGTGGGGACATGGGTTAGGGCAAATGATATCAGAGCTGGAATTTCTCTTGTGCTTGCAGGGATGATGGCAGATAAGAAGACATACATTACTGGCATTGAGCATATTGAAAGAGGTTATGAAAATATAATCGAGGAGCTAAAATCAGTAGGTGCTAAGGTCAAGCTATGTAAAGATGATGACAATGAAATAGATGCAAAATTATTACTATAACCTGACCTTTGGAAATCTTTTAAAACCTAAAACTACTTTAGAGCGGGTATTATGACTTCATTTAATATATTTTTGATTTCAGGAGTGCTCTTTATTGAACTCCTTTCAGGTGGAATTGATGTGGCTACTACAACTAAATTTAACTCTTTTACGACACAAATGAATTGACCACCATACCCTGCTGCAGTAAAATAATCATAATCATCTGTTGAGTCTATCCACCATTGATAGGCATAGCCATGATTATCTTTACCTATTGAGTCATCATTTGTATCAACCTTCTTAGTTGTTGACTCTTCTATCCAGCTTTTTGATATAAGCTGTTTCTCTTTCCAGTTACCCTCTTGCAAGTATAGCATGCCAAACTTCAACATATCTCTGGAATTTAGATATAGCTCAAAAGCTCCCGTATTATCACCTAAAGCATCTGTTGCCCACCTATAGTTTGTTATACCCAATTCATTAAACAAATGCTTCTTAGCAAATGTATCAGCCTTATCTCCAGTAGCTATCCTAAGGATAACGGATAACAAATGTGATGACTGGCTGGAATACTGAAATTTTTCACCTGGTTTGTACTTTAGAGGCAATTCAAGCGTATACTTAATAGCATTTGAGTAAAAAAGTGAGCGTATAAACTCTGGATCATTTTCAACAAATCCGGAAGTCATGGTTAAAAGATGCTTTAAAGTTAGATCTTTTTTATTTTGAACCTTTTGGTCTTTAAAATAGTCTGGAAAGTAGGTAGACACTTTAATATCAGTGTTTTCTATGTAACCATTATCTATAGCAATTCCAATTAATGCTGATGTAAAGGATTTTGTAGCGGAGTATATAGTATTAATTGAGTCTTTAGTATTATTACGAAAGTAACGTTCAAAAACTAGTTTGTTGTCTTTAACAATTAGTAAGCTACTTAAGTTAGTGTCTTTGTAGCTTTCTAATTTGCTATTCAGTATCTTGGGATCAAGCCCAACGCTCTCAGGTATAGCAATATCAAACTCATTATTCTTTTTAGAAGCTGAGCTTGTGTTATTTTTGCTGATTAAGCTTACTCCATTATTTTTACTAGTAGTAGTTTTTAGGTTAGTATTAGTAGTGGCATTAGTATTAGTATTAGTATTAGTATTAGTATTAGCATTAGCATTAGTATGACCGCAAGCTACAAAAGTAGTTATTAAAATACAAAACAATACTGCTAATTTAAGACAGTTCTTTAAATTCATTTAATCAGCTCCTTTGTATATATTATGAATAATGTTTTAAATTTATTAAATCATCTTACCCAAAAGCCTATAAAGACTAGATAACATTTCTCTTCTTTTAGTAAAATAGTTGCATTTAAAAGAGATGTTAACATTAAATGATTTAAATAAATGATATGACCATATTATACATTATCGTTTGGAGTTAATCAACAGAAATATTGTATAATTTTACTATTAAATATTCATATAGAAAATTAGTATACAAAAAAAAGAAGATAATACTGAGTACAATGTGATGTTGCATATTTATAGGCTATTTTGCGTTGTCCTGATTAAATATACATAAACACAAGTAATATTAAGTGTAATTATGTATAAATATGTCATAACCCAAAAAGCTTATATTATCTTCTTTTTTAAGCTTATTAAAATTTGATTAAACGGTATCAATTTTATTTTTTAAATCAGAAGGCTTAAGATAGCTCATCAGATAAATAAAAGGAGTATCGACAATTGCAGCTATGTATTTTACCACCAAAGTAGTAATAATAACTGCTCCTGCTATCTCTAATGGGAAAATGCCCGCAAAAGCAAATCCAATGGTTACAAGTATGGTATCAACAAGTTGCGAAATTAGTGTTGAACCATTATTACGAATCCATAAGGTTTTTGTGCTGGCATCCCATGCCCTTATTTTTGCATATACAAATACGTCCAAACTTTGGCTGATGAAATATACAAGGTTTCCTATTAATACGGCTTTTAGGGTGCCGCCTTTAATTGAAAAGAAAAGCTCTATTGCACTGTTAAAGTCTGAACTGTAATCAAGCCCCTTAAATAATGTTGAAATGAACATTGACAGGACAAAGGCTAGATTAGCAAATATAGATATGTGAACAGCTTTTTGTGCTTCTTTGTATCCATATTTTTCGTTTAATAGATCAGTAGCTAAAAAAATCCCTGCAAACATTACATTGCCAAGCGTTGCCTCAAGGTGGAAAACGCCAAAATCAAATGCAACCCCTTTATTAACCTGAATGTTTGCGGCTATTACACTTAGGACGATGTAGGCTAAAATACCATTTTTACCAAAAAAACGAAAAGCTACAGCGATTAATGCAAAATTTACTAGTGCAAAAATCAAAAAAATTGATAAGTTACTCATATTAAATTCCCCCTAGTTTTGATTCGCAGGATGGTTTCGAACTGCGGCTGTATGCGACTACATTTGTCGTTGGATTTATACAGCATATATGATTATAATTGAAAATTAGATTAATTTCAATACCTTATAAAGAGTTACAGATAAACTCCCTAATGGTCAGACATACGAACCACACTAAGCCTCTAAAAATACTATTGCAATGCAGGTATAATAACATTATAAAGAATTTCTTTAATCTGTGGAGAATCGCTATATATGGCTTCTTCAGGTGGGACAGATGTTGCTACTACCACTAGATTTAAATCCTTTACTACACTAATGAATTGTCCACCATGTCCAATTGCTGAAAAATAATCATCATCCCCTGTTGTGTCTAGCCACCATTGGTAACCATAACCTTTGTTTTGTAATCCCACGTTGTCTTCATATGCATCAATCTTTTTTGTGGTTGACTCATTTACCCAATTCTCTGATATTAGCTGTTTTCCGTTCCAATTACCCTTTTTGAGGTATAGTATGCCGAACTTTAGCATATCTCTGGATCTTAAATATAAATCAGAAGCTCCTATATTATCACCTTGTCTTTCAGTTGTCCAGCTATAATCTTTTATACCCAATTGGTTAAATAAATACTTATTAGCAAAGGTTTCAGCGTTTTCACCGGTAGCCTTTCTAATGATAACTGATAATAGATGTGATGAAGAGTTTGCATACTGAAATTTCTCTCCAGGCTTATAGTTGAGGGGTAAATCTAATGTATACTTAATAGCATCAGTATAGAAGGATTGTACAAACTCGGGAAAGTTTTCAATAAATCCAGGAGTCATGGTAAGCAGGTGTTCAATGGTTATACTTTCCTTGTCTTCATCATTGATGTCCTTAAAATATTCTGGTAAGTATTCAGAAATCTTAACCTTTGTATTTTCAATTTTGCCACTATCTATAGCTATTCCTATTAAAGCCGAAACAAATGACTTAGTTACAGAGAACACATTGCTCTGAGTATCCTTTGTAGAATCATTAAAATATCTTTCAAAAACTAGCTTGTCGTCCTTGTAAATTAATAGGCTTTTTAAATTAGATTCACTATAATTCTCATTAAGACCTTCATTTAGAATACTAGAATCAAAGCCGACACTTTCGAGTGTGTCAATTATAAAGCCTTCATCCTTAATTATATTTGCTGAGTTATCTGAGCCATCATTAGAACTAGTGTTACAGCCACAAAACCCAATTAAAATAGTAGTTATGACCAAGAATAGAATAAACACCTTACCCAATTTTTTTAGATTCATAAAATCATCCCCCTAAAACAATTTTTATTTAATACTATATTAAGAATTTAATGGTATACCAATAATGTAAAATCCTTCTTTGTTATAATAAAATTATATATTAAATTGATTATTTAAGCAATAGTCTTAAAAAGAGTATAAGACGATACTTGAAGCTTTCACAACACATACTTTCATTTTATGATACAATAGGTTTATGTAAAATTGTCTAGATAAGAGAGGGAAAAATGAATCGGTATAGCAAAATCACAAAGAAAATAGCAAGAGAGATAGTATTGTTGAAAGGTAAGCCTTGTAAATGGGGGAAATGCACATTTTGTGATTACATTTTAGATAATTCAAATGATGAAGCATATAATCATAACGTTAACGTTAAGGCTCTTGAATGTATCACGGGTGAATATGGTGTGCTGGAGGTAATTAATTCAGGTAATGTATTTGAGCTACCAGCAAAAACACTAGATGCAGTAAGGGGTATTCTTATTAATAAAGGTATTCATACACTGTTTTTTGAAGCACATTGGATATACAGAAAGCATTTGGAGAGGATGAGAGATTATTTTGGTGTCAGAACTATAGTAAAGACTGGTGTTGAAAGCTTTCATAGGGATTTTAGAGAAGGAGAATTAAATAAAGGGTTCGATTATAAGAATATAGAAGAGCTGTGTAAGTATTTCGATTCAGTTTGCTTAATGGTTGGCATTGAGGGGCAGACAAAAGATATGATTATAAAGGATATACAATTGGCTATGGAACACTTTTCTCATTTTACTGTAAATGTATTTGTAGAGAATACCACTAGTATTAAGTCAGATAAAGGGCTAATACAATGGTTTCAGCAAGAATTTACATGGCTCAACAATGAACATAAGTGTGATGTATTATGGGCGAACACTGATTTTGGTGTAGGAGCGTTATCATATTGACACGCTTATTTTTAAGGTATATAATTCAAAATATAAGCGTGTCGGGATGTGGCTCAGTTTGGTAGAGTGCTCGTTTCGGGTGCGAGAGGTCGCAAGTTCAAATCTTGTCATCCCGACCACATTTTAGTATTTGATAGTATTACACTTTTTTTGGGTTCTCAATTAGTAAGACACGGTCACAATAATATCTTGGTCATGATTACCAAATCCCTTGCCGAACAAGGTGACACCTCCTGGGTGTTCGACTTCCTTTGGTGAAGATATGCGTAAAATCTGATTAGTTTTGTTGCTTAGCTTTAAGGTGTCTATTGTTACTGGCGAAATCAGCTTTCCGTCAATGAAAGTACCTTCATGATTAACCATTAATCTTTTTAAAAGTCCATACTCAGTTCCACATGTAAACCACGCTGGCGTATATAAGCCTTTCTTACCCCCAAAGCTACCAGGACTGGTCCAATAGCCTAAAGGACATGAATTAAGAGAAAATAATATATCAGAAGGATGGTCATTTTTGTATCTTGGATATTCTGAACAAATCTCTAAGGATATAGTTAAGGATTTAATAGTATTAGCGTGGTCAAATAAATAGCTTGGAAGAGTATATTCAACATAACCTGATTGAAACCATATAATACCGGCCTTTGTTGCATCTGGATTATTGAAATATCTAGGATCATCGACCATTCCAATATATTGTTGTGTTGAAGCTAAGCCGCAGGTAGGCTCTATATAAAAATTACTGAATTGGCCAATTGGTATACTTAAAACAGTGGGCTGATGTCCATTATCTTGAGTGGTCATAAAATTTAAATTAGCTTCATTAATTGCTAATGAACAAAGCTTTTGTTGTCCCCTTATTCCTGGTTCCAGATTTGACCTTACTATTCCTACACGCTCCATTTCATTGATATGACGTGTTATTATTGCTGAGGATACCCCTAGTATAGTAGCTAAATCTCCAATGTTTCTTGCTTGCTTACTTAATAGCTCGATGATGTGTAGCTTACTTTTAGATGAAAAGCATTGGAAAAAATTAATGTTTTCCTGAGTTACATCTATGTTCATGATATCTCCTTAGTAAAAGAATTTTATATTATAATTATATAACTTATAAGTTAATTAGTCAATTCTAAATATTATTCGATTATATTGAATTATTTTATTTTTTTACGCTATTTAGAGTTGTTATTAATAAATGGATGTGGCTATGGAAAATAATTCGAAATTCAAAACTAGTAATTTAAAACACATAAGTAATAAGTTATAATACACAACTAATAAGTTAATTAAATATTAATAAAATAAGCCTTGACAGTCAATAATTAATATAATATTATTAAAGAGTAACATAAACGTTACTAATAAACTAAAAAGTTAATTAAAGGGGAGCTGTTAAATGGTAACAATGAATAAAATGCTTAACGATAAGAAGTATTACAATCTCTATATTGACGGTAGCTGGGTTGAGTCAAAATCGAGTAAATATATAGAAGTGCAAAATCCTGCCACAGAGGAAATTGTGGCATATGTAACAGATGCTAATAAGGAGGATGTTGAAAAAGCACTGATATCCTCTGAAAAAGCACAGCTACAATGGCAGAAAATATCTCCCATAAAAAGAGCGGAGTATATTTTAAAGCTTATTGATAAGCTTAAGGAAAACAAAGAGCATTTTGCTAAATTATTGGTACAAGAGCAGGGGAAAACATATAAGGATGCTTTAGCTGAGGTTGATGATACAGCCGCATATATGAAATATGCAGCTGAGTATGCAACTCAAATAAGAGGTGATATCCTACCTTCACCTGATGAGGGGATAAAATTGATGATAGAGAAGGTTCCTTATGGCGTAACACTAGGGCTGTGTGCGTGGAACTATCCACTTGCTTTAGTGGGGCGTAAGCTTGGTCCAGCTCTTGTGACTGGAAATACTATGATTATTAAACCACACGAATTAACACCTATGACAACAGTTGAATTTATGAAACTGGTTGACGAGGTTGGATTTCCTCGTGGGGTAGTTAATCTAATTACAGGAAACGGACCTGAAGTAGGAAGCTTACTGGTTCAAAGTCCAATTACAAAAATGATTACTGTAACAGGCAGTGTTAAGGCAGGTCAAGCAATTTATAAAGGTGCATCACAGAATATTTCTGCTCTTTCCTTAGAACTAGGAGGTAAAGCTCCATTTATTGTTCTTGAGGATGCAGATATAGATAAAGCTGTTGATGCTGCTGTTGTAGCTAGGTATGCTAATTGCGGTCAGGTATGTATTTGTTGTGATATGGTATTTGTTCATGAAAAGATTGCTAAGACCTTTACCGAAAAGCTACTAAAGAAAGCGTCTGAAATAAAGGTAGGGGATCCTTTTGATGATAAAACAGAGATGGGACCAAAGGTAAGTTTAGCAGACTTAGAAAAAATTGATGGTATAGTTAAAAGGACTGTAGCACAAGGTGGAGAAATTGCTCTTGGTGGCGAACGACTAAAGGGAGGTATTTATGACAAGGGGTTTTGGTATCCACCAACAGTGCTAACAGAAGTGACTCCGGATATGGCAGCAGCAGAGGAGGAAATTTTCGGACCTGTCTTACCCATTATAACCATATCAGGGTTTGAAGAAGCAGTATCTATATGTAATGCCAGCCCCTATGGGTTAGCTGCGTATTTATTTACAAGAGATCACTCAATTATTATGGGAGCAAGTCAAAAGCTTCAGGTTGGTACAGTTTTTATTAACACTGGAATAACTGGCTATACGCACGGCTATCATAATGGTCATAAGCTAAGTGGCTTGGGTGGTGAAGATGGTGTCTATGGACTAGAAGCTTACATGCAAAAACGCACACTTTATATTAACACAAATATTTAGAATAATGCTTTGTTGAAACAAGGTAAATGTGAAAGCGTTTTTTAAACTTCCGATTTGATAAAAATCATTTAAGTTTTTAAAATCGCCAATACAAAATGGCTTGAAAACCGCCAGAATTATATAGCTTGGAAACCACTTGTAAAACACCTTGTAGTGAGTATATTGCGTTTATGTATATTTATACGCTATTTTGCGTTGTTTTGAATAAATATACATAAACACTGCACTTATTGAGTATGATTTTGCATAAGTATGTAACAACGCAAAAAGCTTTATATTAAATCAGTATTGATATAAATGAAATTCTATTGTACAATATTTACAACTTGAAAGCTTGATTTTACTGAAATAAGTCGTTTTCAATGACTAGCATGCAGGAGAGACATGTTTTCTTACATATCAAGCATATTGGAAGAGAGTGTTTATAATGATATTAAAAGGATTTCGCTTTGGTTCTTTGCTACAATTAGCTGTAGGGCCTGTTTGTATATTTATATTCAACACCAGCATTAACTCAGGGATTTTAGCTGGATTATCAGCTGTGTTGGGAGCATACATCATTGATTCGTTGTATATTTTACTATCAATAGTAGGTATTTATACTCTACTAAAAGAAAGAGAGCAAATTCTCAAGTGGACTGGTGTTGTTATACTAATGGGATTTGGAATAATGACAATCTATAACGCATTGAGTAGTTCTGTCGATACAACTCGCTTAGTTGAAGTAAATTCACCTGCACAAGCGTTTATTCTGTCAGTAATACTTACTAGCTCCAGTCCACTAACAATACTTTTCTGGTCGGGAGTATTTTCAACTAAGGTAATTGAGGAAAAATATACGAAAAAGGATCAAATACTATTTGGAATAGGTGCAGCATTAACTACGCCAGTATACCAAGGTATTGTGGTTTTTATTGGTCAGTTCACATCGAGATTTCTTTCTACTACATATATATCAGTATTGAATTGTCTGGTAGGCGTTATTCTAATCATATTTGCACTTCGTTTACTAATAAGTAAGCGTTTTTAAAACTTCAGATTTGATAAAAAATAGCTGAATAAAGCTTTCTGCGTCGTTACATCTTTATG
>QKEK01000244.1 GCA_003251775.1 Clostridia bacterium
TTATGTGGATTTTATCTATATGTCCATTGGATGTAAGCTTCAGATAGTAGAATAGCTCTCCGCTGGGGGACTCTATGCGGTCAAACCCTTCCCTGTCCTCAGTATCAGCAGGTAATGCAAATGCTACAGATATTTTAGAAGAAAGCTATTGCCAGTGAGCTTTTCAAAAAGCTCATTCAACTGATTACGTATATCAAGAATTTTAGTGTATATCTGCCTCATACCCAGATTTTTGACGGTATCATATAATACAGAAATATCAGCATATATTCGGCTTAGCTCACACCAAATCAATCGTAAATATTTAGCTCTTTCGGGTATGGAACCCCCCACTAGTCTATGAGTGTATTTAGAACAATAGTGACTAATCTTTAGCCTTGATATTTGAGTGCGGCTACCTTTTCAAACAGACTTCTTCTTAATATCCTAAGCATTGCTTTTCGCACCAGTGACAATTAGAATGTCAGCATGAGAAGGTGAATAGACCTCCTTAAGTCCCATATGCTCCTTTGTATATTGTGGTAAGAAGGAAGTCTGCTTTTGCTTCAGGTGATAGCATGCTTAAGTATGGGCTAATAAATGCGTTATATATTTTTCCTGATAAAATGTTTATAAGTAAGGAAAATGCGATTGATAGTGGAAGTATAATTATTAGCTCAAGCGGTAGCTTCTCTGGTGCTATTTGTAGGCTTTTGGTTACGCCTGTTTCAGTGGCAACACAGATAAATATATTTACTAGCTTTTGGGGTTGTTCTTATTTTTACAGAGGAACACTTTTTATTAACAGGAGTATTAGGTATTAATTTGATTTGACTTGTCTATTACTTTATAGTTTAGAATAGAGATTAACAAAAACCGACTAAAACAATAAACAAATAAGAGTCCCCCGCTTACAGGCATTATTTATGCTGTAGGCATGAGGGAATTATTATGTAAGGAGTGGAGATTATGAATTTAGCTTATAACAAAGATTTAACCTTTAGGAGCGAGTCAGTACAGGGTATTCCTATCTTGATATGCTCAAATCAGAGTGGAGAAGCTAAGCCGTTGGTTATCTGTTCGCATGGATTAACTAGTAGCAAGGAATTCTGGAAGGAGTATTTGAGGGAGCTTGCACAATTAGGCTACTATGCTGTTGCAGTGGATAATAGGCTTCATGGACAAAGAGAGGGTTCAGATTATAATACGCTCTTTTCTGATGAAGGAAGGCTTGATTTTAATAGTGTATTTAAGGCTGTTAAAGAAACTGCTGATGATATAGTGAAGGTAATAGACTATTTTAGTGCCAAAAGTGAAATAGAGAATACAAGAATAGCTATGATGGGGGTGTCCATGGGAGGATTTACTACATATAGAGCAACAGTGCTGGATAAGCGTATAAAAGTCGCTATACCGATTATCTCTTCGCCAGTTTGGGGGGATTTGCCCGAAAATTATCCAGCAAATGAAGAGCCACATATTATAGCTTCATTGAAGCACTTATCTAAGCAATATGCACCCTCGAATTTTATTGATAAGTTTTATCCTACTGCATTATTAATGCAGGTTGGGGGTGATGATAAGCACTTTGACCTTAATAAGCTAAAGCAATTCTATCAGGACATAAAGCAAGAATACGAAAATGCTTTACATAAAGTAGATTTAATAGTATATGACGGGATAGAGCATGAGTTTGTTAAGGCAATGTGGGATAATGCAAAATCGTGGTTAAATAGATTTTTATAAGTAACTATGCAAACAATACTTCTTATGAAATGTTTTTACCGTAGATTCTTGTCTTTGTTAAAATATGCAACGATGTAAAAAGCTACGAAAGTGGTTTGATAAAATAATTAATACATGGTATCATTGTGGTGTGTTGGAGGTGTTTTATGGGACATACAGTTGGGAAGGTTGCAAAAATGTTTAATATATCTAGAACAACTCTGTTATATTATGACTCGAAGGGGATATTATCTCCCTCAGAAAGAAGTGAATCAGGTTACAGAATATATAACAATGATGATATTGAAAAATTGAAACAAATTTTGCTTTATAAAAACGCTGGAGTACCTCTAACTAAAATAAATCAATTAATATCGGCATCAAAGAGTGATTTTATTTCGGTTCTAATGCAACGCTTAAGTGAGTTGAATGATGAGATAAATACCATCAAAAAGAAACAGGATGTCATTATAGATATATTACGCCATGTAGAGCTGTACAAGATATTTATGGACGTGGATAAAGGTCTTTGGGAAAAAATTTTATCTTCAATTGGCTTGACTAAGGAGCAGGCAGACAGATGGCATGCTGATTTTGAAAAAAATTCGCCAAAACAGCATCAAAGCCTACTAAAAGCGTTAGGTATGAAGGAAAATGAGATTAGAGAAATGAGAGAGCTTTGTATAAGAATTAAAGCTTGAAGACTGTCTATATTACTTAACACAAAGTTAACATTCTCCCTATATTTGATTAACAATTAGGTGATAAAGTATTAATTGTTAAGAAACGATAAAAACAAATTTCTAAAGGGGAGAATAAATCAATGAAGAAAATAGGTTTAATTTTGTTATCATTAGTACTTACTCTTTCAATGTTAGCAGTAGTAGGGTGTCAAAAGGAAGATAGTACATCAGCAGAAACAAATGCAGAAACAAAAGC
>QKEK01000101.1 GCA_003251775.1 Clostridia bacterium
TATGACAAATGTCATCAAAATAATTGATGACATTTGTCATTAGACTATCTTATTTTTTAATGCAAATACGGCTAATTGGGTTCTATCTTTTAGTTTAAGCTTATTTAGAATCTCAGAAACAAGGTTTCTTATACTGCCCTCTGAGAAGTATGTGGCTTCAGATATCTCCTTGTTATTTTTTCCATCTACAATCATACCTATTATTTTTATGTCTCTATCAGTTAAGTCATAGTTTTTACGCTCATTAACACTTTCTTCTTCTGTCAAGTCCAACACTGACTTCTTGACAAATGAGTCCATAACAGTGTGATGTATAGTTCCCATTCCTCTATAAGTACTCTTTATTGCATATATCAAGTCCTTCCCATCAATATCCTTTAAAACATATCCATCTGCTCCATTATTAAGAGCTTCACTCACATTTTTATTATCATTAAATGTCGTCAGCATAATTATTTTTGGACTTACCTTGGTTTCTTTAATCCTTCTAGTTGCTTCTATACCATTACATTCAGGCATCATTATATCCATTAATACAACATCAGGCTTTAAGCTTATACATAATTCTCTTGCCTCTACTCCATCTTTAGCTATACCAATAACATTAATTTCTTCGTCTTGATTAAGAATAAATCTCATAGTTTCTCTAAATACTTTTTTGTCGTCAACGATTATTACTTTTATCATTCTTTCCTCCCTAAATAAGGTAATTCTACATGAATATTAAAGCCACTCTCACCATCAGACCCTACCATTATGTCACCATTTAGATCAATTACTCGATTTTCCATACCATTAAGTCCATATCCTTTGTCTATTCTTTTACATCCTACTCCATTGTCAATTATGTAAATTTGAATTACTTTATCTGAAAACCTTAAAATAATATTCACTTCAGTAGCTTTTCCGTGTTTTTGAGAATTGGTAAGTGCCTCTTGACATATTCTGTAGATTGTATTTGTGTATTTTGAAGAAATCGATTCAAGGCTTCCGTCTATAATTAGATTTACCTTTACCCCGCATTTTTCAAATACAGATACCATGCTCCTAATTGAATTTGCTATATCTTGCGTAGTAAAATTTTCTAAAACAAGACCAGATATAGACTCTCTTATTTGATTAGCTCCTTCTTTAGATAATTCCCTCGCTTTTTCAAAGGTTTCCTTTGCTTTTTCTATATCCATGTCGCATAGTATGACTCCCATTTCTATTAGTTTATTTAACATAACTAATGTATGCCCTAAAGTATCATGCATATCCATAGAAAATCGATTTCTTTCTTTAGTGATTGCTAATTCCTCTACAGTATTAGAATATTCCTTTAAATACTCATTCATAGCAAGTAGCTCTTGATTCTTACTTTGTAGCTCATCTAGAAGCTTTTTATAGTTTGTTATATCTGTAAAAGTTATTATTTTTCCTAAAACCCTGTGTTTTTTGTCTTTTACTGGTTTTATGCTAACTCTATATGTCTTCTCCTCGATACTTGATACAATAATTTCTCCTATTATTGACTCGTTTACATTAGTCTTAATATCATTTATGATTTCCTTAGATATTTTTTCATTTTTGATATCCTCTTTTATTCTGTCAATGAAATCGCTTATGTCAACTATTTCACAATTTAGTCTAGTACTTAAATATTTGCTAAACTCCTTTACCATTGATTTATTATAATCTGTTATTTTATTATACTTATCTACAACTATTATGCTTTCTACCATATCTTCTACTATACCTCTTAAGGCAAATGTAGCGAGATTAAAGAATCTATATCTAAAGATAGCAATACTGAACAGAAGCAGTGAAATTGCAAAACTAACAGGTGTTATATCTATACCAAATGAAACTATTTTGAATATAACTAGAATGTTTGATGTAACTGGTATTACTACAGTAAGTATTAGTAGCAAACTTTGTTTTTTTTCAATTTCTGCCTTATTTCTAGTATAGCTTACAATAGAAATTGCTCCAGTAAATAAAAATACATAGTTTATTAAAATATGCACCCAAAAAAGTATTCCATATACTCTTGTAGTTAAGTGAAAGCTTAAATAAAACAGGTGGTGATATTTATTTGTAAGTATCATTGTATAGGAAATGACAGGTACAACAAACAATAATATTAGTATTACCTTTTTGTATATAAATTCTTTACCAGTATACAACATGCAGAATATGAACCAGAAAAGTCCAATATAACTTATAGGTATATATTCAAGTAATACAATCCTCCACTTAAATTCAACCGTAGGAGCTAATAATTCTATTATTTGTCCTAAAGACCACAAGAAAATAGTTATTTGACACAGTATTAAGCTTCCTAGTAGCAATGTTCTTTTTGCTTTTAGTACAAAATACGATATTAAAGTAGCCGATAAAATAACTGCTATGGCTTGAATTATAATTTTAAATCCTAAACTCAGCTCCACATTAACCTCCACTATTCGACATAATGCTATTTTATTGTATAATTCCCTTAATTAACTGTCAAGAAAAACAAAAACTTAAATTGTAGATGCTATCATAGATAGCATATAAATACAAACATCACAATATGCTCACAATAAAAAAGGGACTCATTAAGTATTAAACTGCCCCCTGTCTACTTGACAGGGAGCAGTCCACATAGCCCAATGT
>QKEK01000128.1 GCA_003251775.1 Clostridia bacterium
AGAGGTAGCGGATATTTCAGCAGGCTTGTCCTATTCTGTTATTAAAAATGCGTTGATTAAGGTTATCAAAATTAAGGAAGCAAGCGAGCTAGGTGACAATATAGTTGTTCAGGGAGGTACCTTTTACAACAATGCTGCTTTGAGGGCATTTGAGATTATTGCTGGTAAGGAGGTTGTAAGACCTGATATCGCTGGGTTAATGGGTGCTTTTGGTGCAGCCTTGATAGCCCTCGAGCAATATAGGCTTAAGATTGCGAGAAATTCAGAAGCTGCAAATATACAGACTTCACTTATGCCAGTAACAGAAATTGATAGCTTCAAGGTTCAAAAAAAATTCACCAGATGTAAAGGCTGTGAGAATAATTGTCTATTAACAATAAATGTATTTGAGGATCAAACCCGATTCATTGCAGGAAATCGTTGTGAGATTGGCTTACAGACTGGCAAGACAGTAAACTCGTTACCCGACCTGTTTAAGTACAAGTATGACAAGCTTTTTTCATATAAATCTCTTGATGACAGCAAGGCAAGTAGAGGAACAGTAGGTATACCAAGGGTCTTAAACTATTATGAAAACTATCCATTTTGGCACACGTTTCTTACTGAGCTTGGGTATAAGGTGGTTTTATCACCTCATTCAAACCGTAAGGTATATGAGGAGGGCTTAGAGTCAATACCCTCTGAATCCGCGTGTTATCCTGCAAAAATTGTACATGGTCATATTATGGAGTTGATAAATAAAGGGGTTGACTTCATCTTCTACCCTTGTGTTCCATACGAATATAAGGAGCATAATAAAGCAGACAATAACTATAATTGTCCTATTGTGACTTCATATCCTGAGAATATTAAGAACAATATTGAGGCTATCAGGGAAGGTAAGGTAAGGCTTCTGGCACCTTTTCTTCCAATGGATAATAAAAAACACCTTGCTGAAAGACTTTGTGAAGAATTTAAATCACATGGAATATCAAAAAGAGAGATTAATCATGCTGTAGCTTTGGCATGGGCAGAAAAAATAAGGGTCAGAGATGATGTTAGAAGAATGGGTGAAAGTATTCTGAACAGAGTTCAAAGTGGAGAGTTTAAGGGAATAGTTCTTGCTGGAAGACCATACCATGTTGATCCCGAGATAAATCATGGAATATCCAGTATAGTCACTCAGCTAGGGTTCGCGGTATTGACAGAGGATTCGATATCGCATCTAGATCATCAATATAAATCAAAGAGGGTACTTGATCAGTGGATGTATCATTCAAGATTGTATGCCGCTGCTAATATTGTAGGACAGACTAAGGGGCTTGAATTGGTACAGCTAAATTCTTTTGGTTGCGGACTTGATGCTGTGACAACAGATCAGGTTGAAGAGATAATGAAGGCATATGGCAAGTATTTTGCACTAATTAAGATAGATGAGGTAAATAATACAGGAGCAGTGAAGATAAGACTCAGATCATTAAAAGCTGCTATAGATGAAAGAGAAAAACAAAGTATGCTTAGGATGTCAGAGGCTACTGATGAAAACCATATGAATATGCAACACAAGAGGAGCAATAACCCTATTAGTAGTCTGATTAAAAGAGAATATGATGGATTTAAGAAGGTGGTATTTGAAAAGCGGATGAGAAAAGACTACACTATTCTGGCACCTCAGATGTCTCCAATTCATTTTGATTTACTAAAGTATGTTTTCAAGCATTCAGGATATAATTTTGTTATATTGCCATCAGTTGACCATTCTGCGGTTGAGGAAGGGCTTAAATATGTTAATAACGATGCCTGCTATCCTAGTATACTTGTTACAGGACAGATAATGGAGGCAGTAAAGTCGGGTAAATATGATACTAATAAGCTTGCAGTTATGATATCTCAGACTGGAGGGGGATGTAGGGCTTCAAACTATATTGGCTTTATAAGAAAGGCGTTAATTGATGCAGGGTATGATTATATACCAGTAATTTCTCTGAATGCATCAAGAATGGAAAAAAACCCGGGCTTCAGCTTAACGTTGCCTCTCCTTAGAAGAGCTATGATAGCTCTAGTGTACGGTGATTTGTTTAATAGACTGATACTACGTACCAGACCCTATGAAAAGGTTAAAGGTACTGCTGAGGGTGTTTACAAAAAATGGCATACTAGTATTGAAAGAAATATATATAATAATAAAATACTTGAATTTAAGAAGAATATAAGAGCTATAGTTAAGGAATATGATGAAATAGAGACAATAGATGTGGTGAAGCCAAGAGTAGGTGTAGTTGGTGAGATTCTGGTAAAATATCATCCAACGGCTAACAACCAGATAGTATCTGTTCTTGAAAATGAAGGGGCTGAGGTTGTTGTTCCTGATTTACTTGACTTTTTCTTATATAGCTCATATAATACAAACTTCAATCATGAACAGCTGAAAAGAAAAAGAAAGTCTAAGATTATTGGGAATATTATAATTAGTGTTATAGAGAGTTATCGAAAAACAATGAAGGAAGAGCTTAGAAAAAGCCGTAGGTTTTCCCCACCTTCATTTATTACTGAGAAGGCTAAGAGAGCTGCTGAGTTTATTTCGATTGGCAATCAGACAGGCGAAGGCTGGTTCTTAACGGGAGAAATGGCAGAGTTAATTGATGAAGGCGTTGATAACATTGTATGTGTACAGCCTTTTGCTTGTTTACCTAATCATGTTGTAGGAAAGGGTGTAATTCAGCCGTTAAGAAATAAGTATCCTAACGCTAATATTGTAGCTGTTGACTATGACCCTGGAACAAGTGAGGTAAATCAGCTTAATAGGATAAAGCTGATGCTTTCGGTAGCATTTGAAAAGATAAAGAATAAGACTTGAATTAGCATTTTAGTCTTGGCGATTTAAAAAGCTTTTTAATTTTTTATCAAATTAGAAGCTTTTTTTAAGCTTACATAATCAAACAAATTAGGAGGCTTTAGAGATAATGGGTATAAGCTTTACAGAAAAGCATGCAGATACAGTTGATTTTACAATACAGGCAGATGAGCATATATATTCTAAAAAAAGCCAATTTCAAAAAATAGATTTTTATAAATCTAAGGAGTTTGGTACATTTTTTACATTAGATGATATATTAATGACAACAGAGAAGGACGAATTTATATATCATGAGATGATTAGTCACATTCCAATGGCAGTAAATCCTGATATTAAAACAGTGCTTGTCATTGGAGGTGGCGACGGCGGAACAGTTCGTGAGCTGACCAGATACCCTACTATAGAACGGATTGAGATGGTTGAGATTGACGAAATGGTGGTAAGGGCATGTCAGAAATATTTGCCACAGACAGCGTCAATGCTGGGAGACCTTAGAGTAGAGCTTTTTTTTGAGGATGGAATTAAGTATATTTCTGGTAAGAAGGAGATGTATGATTTAATTCTTGTAGATTCTACTGATCCGATAGGACCAGGTGAAGGCTTGTTTTCAAAGCAGTTTTATAAAGATTGCTTTGTGGCTCTGAAAGAGAATGGAATATTAATTAATCAGCATGAAAGTCCATTTTATGAAAACGATCGTATGGAAATGCTCAGAGCACACTCGAAAATAAAAGGAATATTTCCAATAAGTAAGGTCTATCAGTTTAATGTACCAACCTATGCTTCTGGTAATTGGTTGTTTGGCTTTGCTTCAAAGAAGCTGCATCCCATAGCAGATTTTAAGAGAGATGAATGGGAGAAGTTTAAAATATATACAAGGTATTATAATACTGATTTACATTGTGCCTCTTTTGCATTACCGACATATGTTAGGGAAATGCTGGAGAAGGCTTGAGCTAATTTTATTAGTTTAATCTATTTTAACTAAGTCAATTTAACTAAGTTTATTTGCATAAGGTGAATACCGTTATTATAGTAAATAATAGAGAGGAGCAAAAGAGTATGAAAAAAAATGATTTTATCTTAATTGCTACTCTTCTTATATGCTCTATAATAGCATTTTTTGCAGTTAATAGTACGCAGACAAGGCAGGGTGGAAAAGTCGTTATTAAAATAGATGGCCAGATATATAGAACGCTGGATTTCTCAGCGACTACTCATGAGGAAATAATAATAGAAAACAATGGGCATAGAAATGTTTTACTTATTGATAATGGAAGGGTAGACATGATAGAGGCGAATTGTCCTGATAAAACCTGCGTAAGACAAAAGCCTATTCAGTATGAGAACCAAACAATAGTCTGCTTACCGAGTAAGCTTGTGATAGAAATAGAGGCTCAGATAGGAATTGAAGAGTCAGAAATAGATATAATTCAATAGTATATTATAAATGAGCATATTGCGTTGTTGTATATTTATAAGCTAATATAGTAAGCTACTAACAAATAAGCTATAATTAAATTAGCTCAATACAAAAAAGAGAAGGTGAAGAGGTGTCAAACAGAAAGATTGCAATGCTGGCATTATTAGTAGCTCAGGCAATAATATTGAGCTTTATAGAGAGGCTAATTCCTACAAGCTTTGCAGTCCCAGGAATTAAGCTTGGACTGGCAAATATAATCACATTAATTGCTTTATACATGTTTAGTGTCAGAGAAGCTTTTCTTATTCTAGTAATCAGAATCTTACTCACCTCTCTTTTGTTTGGTAGTATTACCAGTCTTTTGTATAGTGCGTTTGGTGGCTTATTGAGTTTTTTGATTATGGCACTCTTTATTAAATATGCTAGAAATAAATTTAGTGTTGTTGGTATAAGCGTAGCGGGTGGGGTTTTTCATAATATTGGACAGATAGCTGCCGCCTCGATTATGGTTCAGAATTTTAAGATAGTTTTTTATTTACCTGTATTAATGATTTCTGGAGTTATTACTGGAATTTTTATAGGGCTTATAGGTAAATACCTAATGAAATATATGGATAGGGTGAGATGAATGAAGAAAAGTGTAGTTAGCTATTATCACTCAAAAAGTTTAAATTTGGAGATAATTTATAGTAAGGCTTCGAAAATCTGTTACCCTGAACACAATCACACTTCAAAATGTGTTATTGGTTTAGTTGTGGATGGTACTATAGAATTAATTCTAAAAAACAAAAGTGTAAAATATAATGCTGATGATGTATTTGTTATTTTACCATATGAGCCACATGCCATTAGCTCTGGTGATAAGAGTTATTCAGCTATAACGATATGCTTAGAAAAATTTCATGTAACAAAAAATGATATGAATTTTGTGTTGCCTGCACTTGTAGATGCATTAAGCTACCTTGTTTCAAATAATATTATAGCATTAAGGCAATTGGAGAAATTGTTGAATACTATTGTTAAGGTGTATGAGTATGATGTAGATATCCTAACTAATTTAGATATTACCATTAATACCATTAGAGAAATATTGGAAACAATGCCAGAGAGTGAAATGACGCTGGAGGGGCTTTTGCGTAATAGATATATAAGCAAGTATCATTTTATTCGTAAGTTTAAGAGATTTATTGGATTAACACCACATCAATTCCAAATACAAAACCGTATTAGGAAGGCACAGCGTTTAATTACTAAGGGAAATTCAATAACACAAGTAGCTTTGGACACAGGCTTCTATGACCAAAGCCACTTTAATAGATGTTTTAAAAGAATAGTTGGGATTACCCCTTCGGAGTATTTGCACTCAGTAAGATATTATTGAATTTGAGTTCAAGAAACAATTCATAAAACAATTTTTTCCTATGTATCTGCTAGCAAAGTGCTGGGAAAAATTTAGCGAAGAGGTATAGTCCTTCTTCTCCTGCACTAACCTCATGAGGAATACCTTTTGGAAAGATTGAAATCATACCACTCCTATAATCAATTTTTTTGCCATTATTCAAGCAAACGCCTGAACCGTAAATTACCTCATGCGTTTCAAGCTGATCTTTATGGATATGACTTTTTATGCTTTTATTTGGTTCAATTCGTACTAAGTGATAGCTGAATTGATCATTTGTATCCTTTGATGTTATGATATGCTTCAATTCAACTCCTTCAAAGGCTGGGTGTTTTACCCAAATAATGTCTTGGAAGTTTATTATACTGTTTTCTGTGCATAATTGACCTTTATTAAAGCTTTCAAATAATTGTGGTGTATTCATTTTTAGCATCCCTCCTGATTTATGTGTGTATACTGTTATTACGTATATTTATATGCTATTTTACTGTTTTGCGTTGCTCTGAATAAAAATACGTAATAACAGCAAATATTTATTCTGTACAAAGGTATGACAACGCAAAAGGCTTTATATGGGTAATTATACTATTGTTTAAGATAATATAATTGTACAAAATTGCTTTCTGCTTTCTAGGGCAATTTGGAATAAAGAATATTCTAGACAGATTAGGCTATTGACAAAAAAGCTACATAGGAGTATAATGTGACTATAAAGTCATATGACTGCATAGTCACATTATACTTGTAGTCTAAGGGGGGTGATAAAATGCCAAAGGAAACCTTTTTTAACCTACCAGAAACGAAAAGGACTATAATTGAAACAATAGCTATTGATGAATTTGCTGAGTATGGTTTTGATAAGGCAAGCATTAGTAGAATGACCGAAAAATGTGAAATAGCTAAGGGAAGCTTCTATCAGTACTTTGAAGGAAAGAAAGACCTGTTTTTGCACCTGATGGATTTAGTAGTTAAGGAAAAGCTTAAATTTTTAGCACCTACTATGGAGAATCCAGCTGAGCATAACTTCTTTGAATTGCTAAAGGACTTGTATATATCAGGGCTAGAGTTTGCAAATACTCATCCTAAATTAGTTCAAATAGGAAATCAGGTGCTGAAAAATAAGGATCATCCTGTATACTATGAGGCTATTGGGAGCAATATGAGTAAGTCATATAAGGTTTTTGACAGCCTTTTGAAGCTGGCGATATCAAGAGGAGAGGTGCAACCAGATATTGATATTAGTTTTGTCAGCTACATTATTTCATCAATGAATCTTGCTACGGTAGAGTATTACTTTGAAGTTGTCAAGGGGGATTCGGATAAGGTGGTTGAATGGAATAATGATATGTTGGATACAGTAAATCTATTTATTAACTTTATAAAACATGGTATAAGCGTACCAATAAAGGAGGTAGTAAATAATGATAAAGGTTGAAGGACTCTATCATTCTTACACAAAGGATGAAAAATACGCGGTCAAAAATGCAAATTTTGAGGTGGAAAAGGGTGAGGTGTTTGGTTTTTTAGGACCTTCGGGAGCTGGAAAATCTACTACACAAGGAATTTTAACAGGTCTTTTACAGCTTCAGACAGGAAAGGTGAATGTGGCAGGCTATGACATCAGGAAGCTTGACAGAAGGATGTTTAATAAGATAGGAATGTCCTTTGAGCAATCCAATGTATATGGCAAGCTAACAGCATTAGAGAATCTTGAATTCTATCGTAAGCTTTTTGATGTACCTACGAATGACCCTAAAGAGTTACTAAAGATAGTTGGTCTTGAGCATGTTGCCAACAAAAGAGCTATTGAATTTTCTAAAGGAATGAAGCATCGCTTGACATTTGTCCGTAGTATGCTAAATAATCCAGAATTATGGTTTCTTGATGAGCCTACAACAGGTCTTGACCCAGCAATTGCAAGCCAAATAAAGGACATAGTCAAAGCAAAGAATGATGAAGGAACAACAGTGTTTCTAACTACCCATAATATGTACGTTGCTGATGAATTATGCAATAGAGTTGCATTTATAATTGATGGTGACATCAAGCTAATTGATTCACCACGAAATCTAAAGCTTCAGTACGGTGAGAAGCTTGTAGAGGTGGAATACAGGGTATCTGATACACTGAAAAAAGAAAAGCTATCCTTGATTGATGAAAAAGACCGTTTGCATCTTAATGAGATAATAAACACTGGTCAGGTGGAGCTTATGCACACAAAAGAAGCTACACTTGAGGAGATATTCATAAAGGTGACAGGTAGGGGGTTGGAGTAATATGAGATTACTGTATAACTTTCTTAAGGACATGAAGCTATCCTCTAAAAGCTTTTATTTCTATGTAGAGCTTGCCATGGCACTTATTATGGTGTTTGTTCTGCTATTTGTTGTACCTGAAAATTTTGATAGACAGCAGACCTTTTATGTTCACATGAACCTTGAGGGAGTGGTGGCTGATAAGGTAGAAGAGGTGCTAGAAGGCAGTGATGATAATTACATTTTGCTTGACTCACGAGAAGCAGTTGAGGCAGCTTTAGAAAAAGAAAGAAGTAGTGCAGGAGTAAGTATCAGCATGGAAGGGCAGAAGGTAATATATGACTTTATTCTACAGGGATATGAGGACGAGAAATTTAAAAATATCATTGAAACTGTAGTAAAATCAGAGTTTGCGGTAAAAACACCTGATTACAACAGGGTAACAGAGATTAAGGTTCTAGACGAGAATGCTGAAAAGCTAAATGACAGATTAAATATGTTACCAATCATCCTAACCCTAAATGCTACGTTTATGGGGTTGTTTATAATTGCATCCTACATCTTTTTGGATAAGGATGAAGGTACTATCAAAGCACTTGCCGTTACGCCAGGATATATATGGGAATACCTGCTTGGTAAGGTGGGGGTAATAATGGTAACAGGTCTGGCTTCAGGCTTTATTGTTCTTATCCCTCTGGCAGGGGCAAAAGCACATTATATTCATTTTATACCATTGCTAATTATGACTAATCTATTTGGGTCAGCTCTTGGGCTGTTTATAGCCAGCTTTTTTGATACCATGGCAAAGGCTATGGGGTGGCTATATGGCACTATTATTACATTAGGCTTTGCTTCAATATCGTATTATATGCCAGCATTTTCACCACTGGTTATCAGGCTTCTACCCTCTTATCCAATGCTGTTTGCATATAGAGAGATTTTATTGGATAAGCCTGATTTATCATTAGTTTATATGAATGTAGGCTTGTTTGGTGTATTAAGCGTTATTCTATTTTTGTTTGCGAATGGTAGATATAAAAAGACTTTGACTGTGTAGGAGGTGAGTATATGTTGAAAAGAATTTTTGCTATTATGCTAAGGGACTTAAAGAGTGGTACAAGGGATTTTATGATTATTTATATACTGATTGCACCATTTTTACTTGCATTAATATTAAAGGCACTAGTCCCAAGTGCTGGCTCCACTACTATAAAGGTAGCTGTTCCTGAGAGCTTAGATGAGGCTGTTGTAAGCTACTTAGAGGGCTATGCCAAAATCGAGCTTTTAGAAGATGAGAAGGCTATTACTAACCGCGTTGAGAAAACAGATGACATTTTCGGACTTGTAGCAAAAGATGGTGGATTTCTTATCATAGCTCAGGGGAATGAGGTGAAAGGTACTCAAGAGCTACTGGCTTATATTATGGACGCATATGAAAATAAAGATATAAACCTGCCTATTGAGGTGAAGACCTCGGATATAGGGTGGAAGCTCTCACCTCTCAAGCAATATGGTGCGAATTTCCTTATAGTTTTTGGCTCTGTCTTTGGCGGTATGCTGATACTTCTGGCATTGGTTGAAGAAAAAATGTATAATACGCTTGCAGCAATAAATGTTGCGGCTATCTCAAAGGTCGAATTTGTAATAGGTAAGGGCTTGCTGGGGTTTATTGTTCCATTGGTGGGCACAATTGGTACGTTTCTGATACTTGATTTTGAAGGCTTAAATTATGGAATGGCTTTAGTTACTGTTTTTTGCATTGCTTTAATAAGTGTTATTATTGGGTTTGCCATAGGGATAATTAACTCAGAGCCGATAGGTGCTATTGCCAGCATGAAGATGGTATTCTTGCCAGTTATGGCTTCAGTTTTCGGAGGAATATTCTTATCTGAGAAATGGCATGTGCTACTATATTGGTCACCATTTTACTGGGCATTTAGGTCAGTGGATGCTATTATTTTGCAGACGGCTACATGGACACAAATTGCTATAAACTCTGGTATAATCATCGGCTTAACTGCTATTGTATTTGCCTTACTATCAAAGAGAATCAGACATGGGCTTAATTAAGTAGTAAGTCATGCTTGAGAAAAC
>QKEK01000009.1 GCA_003251775.1 Clostridia bacterium
GATGTGGTATAATACTAACGTAAATGATATGTAGCTATATTTAATAAAGCAAAAGTAAATATGATATATCACTAAAAATACAAAAAGCTTATAAAGGCATATGGAGGATAAGGAATGTCAAAGATAAAGGTTTGGTTTGCGGCGTCTGAGGTTGTTCCATTTATAAAAACGGGTGGTTTGGCTGATGTGGCTGGGTCTCTGCCAAAGGCACTTGTAAAAATGGGCATAGATGTTAGGGTAGTAATGCCCAAGTATTCTTTAATACCTGAAAAATATACAAAAGAGATGCAGCTTATTAAAATATGTTATGTTGATATTGGTTGGAGACGCCAATATTGTGGAGTTTTTTTATTAGAGCTCGAGGGTGTTAAGTATTATTTTCTTGATAATGAGTACTATTATAAAAGGGGTTATATCTACGGTAGTGGTGATGAGGGTGAACAATTTACATTTTTCAGTAAAGCCATTCTGGAAATATTACCTGAAATTGAATTCAAGCCTGATATAATTCACTGCAATGATTGGCACACTGGGATGGTAAGTGTATTGCTTGATGCTCATTACAGAAATTATAGAGCTGATGGATTTTATAAGAATATTCGTACCGTATTTACAATACACAATTTAAAATTTCAAGGAATATTCCCTAAGGATATGATGGATACTGTTCTCGGCTTAAGCTGGGACTACTTTACTCCTGATAGAATCGAGTTTAATGATTGTATTAATTTCATGAAGGGAGCATTAGTTTTTTCAGATAAGATAACAACAGTAAGCCGAACGTATGCGGATGAGATTAAGTATGATTTTTTTGGAGAGAATTTGTCTGGGGTTATAAGACGTAGAAGCAATGACCTAGTAGGGATTGTTAATGGGATTGATTATGATGATAATAATCCCGAAGCTGATGATAGGATTTTTGCGAAATATAGCTCCAATGATTTAAAGGGCAAGAAAAAGAATAAGCTCATGCTACAAAGCGAATTGGGACTACCTGAAAAAGGCGACGTACCATTAATAGCTATTATTTCTAGAATGACGGCTCAAAAAGGCTTTGATCTTATTGAACGTGTAATAGCTGAGATTTTAGATATGAATATACAATTAGTTGTGCTGGGTACAGGTGAAAAGAAGTATGAGGATTTATTTAAGTGGGCTCAGTATTCATATCCCGATAAGGTTTCTGTTAATATAAAGTATGATGGTATACTTGCCCAAAGGATATATGCTGGGTCAGATATGTTTTTGATGCCGTCACTCTTTGAACCCTGTGGATTAAGCCAACTATTTAGTATGAGATACGGTACAATTCCTATAGTCAGGGAGACAGGTGGCTTGAATGATACTGTTGTTTCATACAATGAGTTTACAGGAGGAGGTAATGGATTTACCTTCACTAATTACAACGCACATGATATGCTAAACACAATAAAGAGGGCAGTATATTATTATAATGATTTTCAAGTGTGGCAGGGATTAATTCGCAGATGTATGAATCAGGATTTTAGCTGGAAGCACTCCGCCAATGAGTATATAGAATTATATAATAGAATTATACAGATATAGTAATGCTAAAAAGACACCTCATAATTATTAAGTAACATAATTTATTAGCTTTCATAGTATATACTAAGGAACTAGATGAATATAGTTAAGTTGTTATGTGTTCCTAATATTAAATAATGTGAGGTGTATTTTATGAGTGATTGCTGTAATTATGATAAAGGGTGCTGCGATAGAGATGGCGGGATTTTTGGAGGCGGCGGTCTTGAATGGATAATTATTATTGTTGTTGTTGTCTTGATTTTCTGTCCAGGTATTTTTGGAGGTAGAGGATTATTTGGAGGCGGTTGTGATAACAGGTGCTGTTAATGGGTAGCCTGATTTGCAATTTAGAAGCTGTAGACTTATTAATTCATGTAGCAAGGCTTCACATAAGAGCTTAAAAGCTTTTTTAGAAAAGTTGAGGTCTGAATAGTTACTTGTTACTTAAAGAAAGCTATTAAAAGTTAAATACAAAGTTGTAAAGGCTATAAATTCAGTGTATAATAAACACTGAATTTATTTTTTAGGAGTTGAGATTTATGAGTATGGTTGAGCTTGAACAAATAAAGGTTCAATGCCAGAGTCTGGGGAAGAAAATAAAGGAAATGGGGAATTCACTTTGACTTGCCAAGATTAAGGGACGAAATAGAAGAACTTGAGCAACGGGCATCTGAACCAAATTTTTGGGATGATTTAGAAAAATCACAGTCTGTTCTTCAAAAAACCAAAGCCTTAAATTCTAAAATAGAAAGATATGAGGGATTATCTTTAAAATATGATGACCTATTAGTGCTGATAGATTTAGCAATAGAAGAGAAGGACGAGTCCATAATACAAGAGGTCAAGGACGAATATGAAGGAATTCGGAATATATTGGAGCAAATAGAGCTTGAAACGATGTTAAATGGTCCATATGATAAGAACAATGCTATTATTACCCTTCATGCAGGAGCAGGCGGTACTGAGGCACAGGATTGGGTAGAGATGCTACTTAGGATGTATGTAAGATGGGGAGAAAAGAATGGCTATGTTATGAAGACATTAGACATACTTGATGGTGAAGAGGCTGGTATTAAAAGCGTAACTGTGCATGTTGTTGGAGAGAATGCATACGGATACCTTAAGTCAGAAAAGGGTGTCCATCGTTTAGTCAGAATTTCTCCATTTGATTCTTCTGGCAGGAGGCATACATCGTTTGCGTCAATGGATGTGATGCCTGAAATAGATGAAACAATTGAGATTAATATAAATCCAGATGATTTAAGAGTGGATACCTACAGAGCTAGTGGAGCAGGTGGGCAGCATATTAATAAGACATCCTCTGCAATCAGAATAACTCATATACCAACTGGCGTAGTGGTAGCCTGTCAGACTGAGCGTTCGCAACATCAGAACAGGGATACTGCAATGAAGATGCTGAAGGCGAAGCTTTTTGAGCTGAAGGAAAGAGAGCAAAAGGAAAAGATTGAAGACTTAAAGGGTGTTCAGCTAGAGATTGCATGGGGTAGCCAAATCAGATCATATGTGTTTTGTCCCTATACGTTAGTTAAGGATCATAGAACCAACTTTGAAAATGGGAATGTAAATGCAGTTATGGATGGCGATATAGATGGCTATATAAAGGCCTATTTATCTAGGGGACAACAAGCCTAAGTGCTTTATTAAGCACCTTTAAGTCTACCATTTTTGTATGAGCGGCTTCTCCGTCATAGTCAAGGCAAATATCCTTATTTGACTCTATAAGGATATTTTTTGCTTGCTTATAGAATACAAGCTTATGAGATAGATGCTCGCCCCAAAGTATTTTTTGTGCTATACTGACAAGCTCCGTTGGTGGGGCTTTTTTTATGACTAAAAGGTCAAGAAAACCATCGTCTAAGGTAGCATGGGGTGCTAGCTTAGAAAATCCCCCCACAGAGGCTGTATTAGCAACTATAAACATTAAGGCATCCATTTGATAGGTTTCTCCATCTGCTGTTATATTAAGTGGATAGCTTTTCTCCAATTGTTCGCCAAGCTCAAGTGCTCCCTGTAAGTAGTATGCATATTTACCTAGGATTGTTTTATTCTCGTTAGAAACCTCGTGAGGGATGTTTGCAAATGCACCACCAGCGATAACATTTATAAAGCAATCATTTCCTATCATTCCTACGTCCACAAGCTTTGTGCTTGATTTTTGTACCATTTTTACAAAGGCTTCTACACTTACTGGTATTTGCAGATAATTGGCGAAGTCATTAACTGTGCCAGCTGGAAGAATAGCTAGTGCAGGAATTTGGTCATTAGGGGTATTTTCAATATTTGTTGATTCATATGTATAATTTTCGTTATTCTGCTTGCTATAAGTACTTATGTGAAAATCAACCATTCCATTTACTATTTCATGAATAGTACCGTCTCCACCGCACCCAATGATTATATCGTACCTTTGAAGACAAGCATCGTATGCAGCTTCCTTTGCATCATTACCCTTTTTAGTAGCACAAAAGCTAATTTCAGTATTATCACTTTCTAGTAATAGCTTCGCTATTCTAAAAATCTTAGCTTGTTCGGTTTTCTTTCCTGAAGCAGGGTTGTATATGACCTTTAGTCTTTTCATAGGTTCTCCTTAATATCCCAAATAATTTTAGGTAAAATTAACTAATATAATAGTATCTTAATTGATTTACTTTATCAAGTCTGAATTTACAGCTTGACACATATGCTTAATTAGTGTACTATAACAACATGTAACTAGTGTATCATTGAGCTTTGTTGTCAAAGGATTAATAAATTATGAAGGAATTGTTCATAATTTATTAATTTGACATATAAATTATTCAGTGATAGTATTAACTAATAAAAAAAGGAGGATTATAGAAAATGAATAAACTATTAAGACTATTTGTAATTTTTACGATTTTCGCATTGCTACTTACTAATGTAGCATGTAATAGTAGTAAATCTGATGAGGAGCCAAGCTTTATACAGGAAGGGTCAGAATCTACAGAAGAGTCTGGAGAGGGTGAAACAAAAGCAGTTAACTCTACAGAACTAACTAAGATAAGCTTATATCTAAAAAACTACCAGTCTGCGACACCAATGAATCTAAATCAAATCAATGAGATGAAGGAAGAGCTTGATAAAAGAACTGGTACGGAGCTCAATACTATAGTTGAACTTAATTGGGTTGAAATGAATGAATACGATGATAAGGTAAAAGCACTGATACAATCAAATGATGCAATTGATGCAATTGATGCAAGTAATTTTATTTCATTGCTGGCTAATGACTTAACTAAGGATATAACTAATGAATTTAAGCAATTTGCACCGAGCTATTATAAATTGCTTGATGAAACCATGCCTGAAAGGATTAAATCTGCAACACATGACGAGAAGGTTTTATACATTCCAAATATGGATATAAGTACTTCAAGATATTGTGCTTTGGTTAGAAAAGATTTATTAGAAAAGTATAATATAGCAAGCATAAAGGATATTAGTGAGTATGAAGCATTTTTGAAGAAGATTCTTGAGAGCGAACCCAATGTATTACCAGGTTACATAAACGCATTTTCTTTCATGGATTTTTATGCACTTTCACAGGGCTATTTGTCTTTAGACAGTATTTATGCACAAATAAAAAATGATAGCTTTGAAATGTATACCATAGATAAGCTGAGTGAATTTGATAACGCATATAACGCCTTAAAGGAATGGTCTGATAAAGGCTTGATATCTGTAAAGAATGAAGATATAATGAAGCTTTTAGGTGGTGAAGGGGCTTCGACAATTGTTAATATAAATATGCTAGAACAGCTAGAAGGTTATCTTTCTAATATTCCAAATGTCCAGTTTGAGATTTTCCCTCTTTGTATGGATAAAATACAGGTAAGACCTAATAGTAGTAGTGGTGGCATTGCCATAGCTAAAAACTCAGAAAACGCTAAAAATGTAATACAGTTTTATGAATGGGTACAAAGCTCTCAGGAAAACTATGACTTGTTTATGAATGGAGTTAAGGATAAGCATTATACCTTAGACAATGGAGCATTTAAGGTTAATGGTACAAAATATCAAAACGCAGTTAGCGGTTGGTTTGGAAGCCAGAATTTTAAAAATTATAAAATGCATAGAAGTAGTATTTTTTCTCAAGAAAGATATGTGAGTTTACTTGAAATGCTTAATTTCGAGAATACACAGACCTTTGAGGTGCTAGCAAAGCAAAGCTTATCGCCTGAGATGCTTGGTTCAGAAGATTCGGCAGATATAATTAAGCTTAATGAAGAAATGGAAAAAATTAAGGATTTAGGTCAAGAGATTAACGGTAGTTATATGAAATTTATGCAAGAGATTTCATTGGGTGATTTTAGCAAATCCGCTAACGAGTACAAGGAAATGTTAAAGCATGATAGACTTGATGAGTTTATAAGCTTTTTAAAGGAAGTATATCTAAAATATTATAAAATAGTTTAGAAGAATTAAACAAGTATGTAACCCTTAAGTAATAGGAGTACATGCTTACTGTGAGAACAACACGGAGCTTAAGCTGTCCGCTATCTTTGGTAGTGTTGACAGCTTAGGGTTCATATTGTACAATAGTGCATTTTTAAGCTTATATACTGATTAAGCTTATATACTGTCTTGAAACGTTATTATAAATCAATATTTAGTTGTGTATTACTTAAAAATTATATTAAAGCCAAATCAGAATAAATATTTAAAGGTAAGAATTATGATAGTAAAAAAGAGGTTTTTATTTATATTATTATTAACGTGTTTAATGATGTACATATTTACAGGATGCTATTTCTATCCTAATGAAGAAGCTATGCTTGAGCCTCCGCTTATTGAAGAGGGGGAGGTCAGTTATAATACTCTTCCTGTAGCAAGAAAGGATATAGAAAATAAAATCAATGTAACTGGTTATTTTGTTTCTGTTAAGCAGCACGATTTATCCTTTGAGAAGCGTGGAGGGTATATTGAAAGCATAAATGTGAAAGCAGGAGATAAAGTAAATAAGGGTGAGCTTTTGGCATTATTGGATAATGAGAACTTGATAAATGAGATTAAAAGGCAAGAAATAATATATGAAAATGCCCTACATTCTTATGAACTTGTAGAGCTCTCTCATAATAATGATTTGGAGCTTGCTAATATAAGCCTGACCGCGTTACAAGAGGATTTGGAAAGAGCTAAAAAAATTGGTACATATTCAAAGGTTGAGCTTGAATCTAAGCAAAATGAGATAAAAAAGCAACAAATTAACATTGATAAGATAAATGAAAATTACAATAAAGAAAGACTCGCCTATAAGAAAAGCGTTGATTTAGAGAAATTATCCTTAGATAGCTTGAAGGCTGATTTAAATAAATCAAGCATAATATCTCCAGCATCAGGGAGAGTAAGCTATATTGCTGATATTAGCATAGGTGATTATATACAGAGTAGAAAGGTACTAATTAGGGTTGCAGAGGAAAGTACTCTCCAATTGCAATACAAAGGAGAAAAAGCTAATCAGTTCACTAAGGGAATGAAGGTAAGAGTTGAAATTAATGATATTGAGTATGATGGGACTGTGGTATTAACGTCACTGGATGTGCCTAATGACGAAAAAGATAGCTTTAGGGATACAATTATGATTAATATTGATAATCTACCAGAGGATGTTGAGATAGGAAATAGTGCAGATATTTCCGTTGTTCTTCAAAAAAGTGAGGATGCGATTGTAATTCCAAAATCAGTAGTTCAAGGGTTTGCTGGAAGAAGAGTTGTTAAGGTGTTGGAAGATGATGTTGTTATTGAAAAGGATATTGAAACAGGGATAGAGTCAGTTACTGAGTACGAGGTTATAAGTGGTCTTTCAGAGGGCGAATTAGTTATAAAGTAAAGGAGTATTTACCTTGTTTAGAATTGTAGTCAAAAAGTTGTTTAATAATAAATGGTTGTTTTTAAGCCTACTAATTGGAATGATTATGACAATAGCTATGATAACAGCTATTCCACTATATACTGAAGGCGTTTTGCAAAGAATGCTGGTTAAGGATATGGAAAATTATCAAAAGGAAACTGGTGAGTTTCCAGGTACTTTAAGGTATGAGGCAAACTATAAGTTTATAGCAGATGAACAGAAGAAAACTTCTGCATATGTTTACTTCAATAAGGTTATAACTGGTGAGAATTTGAGTGAGTATAATACACCTACGCTCTCAAAGCATTATTATAACGAGTTAACCCCTTTTCCAATTAAGAGAGGGGAAGGTGGTATATCGAGCAGAAAAGAATGTTACCTCTCTTTAGCAGGTATTTATAATTTAGGTAAACAAGTATCAATTGAAAACGGTAAAATGTATGCTGTACATAAGAGCGAAGATGTATATGAGGCAATTGCTACAAAAACAGCTATGATTAAAAATGAGCTTCAGCTTAATAAAGTATATGAGCTTAATATTACTTCTGAAAAAAGTATAAGGTTTGAAATAGTAGGCATATATAAGCCTTTAGATAACAAAGATGCTTTCTGGTTTGAGAATAGTACAGAAAGCGAAGACAGAATATTAATAGACTTTGAATTACTGTATAGTGACTTCATAAGAGACTCGGGTATAAATCTAATGAGGTCAGTATGGAATTATAGCTTTGACTATAAACTAATAGACGTTACACAAATAGATGATTTAGTAAACAGCTATAATGCTCATGAGAAGTGGACACAGAAAAACAATACTGTTCTTAAAATGACCTTCCCTGTAATAAACACTATAGAAAAATATGATTCAAGGCAAAAAGAGCTAAAAATGACGTTGCTTATACTTCTTACGCCCGTTTTGATTATTCTTACATTGTTCATATTTATGATATCTCAGTTTATTGTAAAAAACGATGCTAATGAAATAGCTGTGCTTAGAAGTAGAGGTAGCAGTAGAAAAAAAATTCTTCTTATATATTTGTATGAAAGTATACTGCTTAGTTTAGTAGCTTTAATATTTGGCATTCCGCTTGGATACATAGTAACTAATATTTTAGGCTCTGCCAATGGTTTTTTAGAGTTTGTAAACAGGGTTGCTTTACCCTTAAGATTTAATATTAGCATATTGATTTATAATCTATTTGCAATACTGTTTTTACTTGTAACGCTTATGATACCAGTTATAATATATACAAAAGTTAGTATTGTGACTCATAAGCAGCTTTCGGTCAGAAGGCATAAACCTCCTATATGGAAAAGGCTATATATTGATATTGTATTGTTAGCACTAGCATTGTATGCACTTTATAGGTATAATAATCAACAAGCAACACTAAAAGTGACGGGAGCCGAGGGACTCGATATAGCAATTGATCCGCTGATTTTTTTGGCTTCAACTTTCTTTATTTTAGGCTTAGGACTACTATTCATCAGGTTATACCCATATTTAATAAATTTCATATTTTTAGTAAGGAAAAAATCGTGGTCTCCAACATCGTATGTATCATTTCTTCAAATAAGCAGAACGAGGGGTTTGGAGCAATTTTTGATGATATTTATGATTTTTGTATTAGCTATAGGTATCTTTAGTGCAAACTCTGCAAGAACGATAAATAAGAATATTGAGGATAAGCTTTATTATAGTATTGGAGCGGATATTACTGTCATGCCACTTTGGAAGGATAATCAGGTAGAAGCACCAACAAATAATCTAGATACCTTAAATAATCTGGATTTATCAGGAATAACCAGCGACGATTCACTCAGATATACCGAACCCTTTATGGGTGATTATAAAGGGCTTGATGGAGTTGATAGTGTAACAAAGGTATATAAAACTAATCAAGGTACGGTAGTGTCAGGTAATAATTGGATAGAAGATGTAAATGTGATGGGCGTAATTCCAGCAGAATTCGGACGTATATCTTGGTTTAGAAATGATTTACTACCGTATCATATTAATGGATACTTAAATATACTTTCAAAAAATAATAAGGCTCTGCTTTTATCTAGCGAGTTTAAGGATAAATATAAAATTCAACTTGGTGATAGTATATCATTAGAATTACAGGATGGGCTATATGTTGAGGGAATAGTATCAGCGTTTATTGATTATTGGACTACTTTTAATCCAAATAAAATGAAGGATAGTGATTTGACAAAGCCCTTATTAGTAGTTGGAAATCTAAAATACATGCAAAGCTCTACTATTGTTCTGCCTTATGAGATATGGTTATCAAAAAAGGAAGGTGTTAGTAACCAAGTGATATATGATAGTATCAAAGCTAATGATTTAGAAATTATACGCTTAGACAACTCAGAGCTAGAATTATTAAAAAGAAAAAATGATCCAATGCTACAAGGCATAAATGGCTCATTAACTATAGGTTTTCTATTTACAATGCTTCTTAGCTTTATTGGTTTTCTAATATACTGGATAATAGCTATAAAAAACAGAGTTCTACAGTTCGGGATATATAGAGCTATGGGAATGCCTTT
>QKEK01000059.1 GCA_003251775.1 Clostridia bacterium
GGAGAACCTTGCAACACTGCTAAAATACTCACTAATAATAATATCTAGCTTACCGCTGATGATACTATATCCTTTCATACAGAAACACTTTGTAGCAGGGATTATGGTTGGGTCTGTAAAAGGCTAGGTTTATTTAGATATTATTCACAGGTTTAGTCCTGTGTAATTAAAAAAAGGAAGGTACAATAATGAGAAAATCATTAACAAAGTTAGCATTGCTTGTTTTATCACTGGGTCTGATGCTAGTCGGTTGTAGTAAGAAGGAGGAAGTAAAGACCTCTGGAGATACTGCAAAAATGTCAAGTGAGAAACTTTCATTCCCATTAAAGGAGAAAGTTAAATTAACAGTTTTTGTTCATGCAAGACCAAATGTTGATAACTACAATGACAATGAATTTACAAAGTATATTGAAGAAAAAACTAATATCGATCTCGAATTTGTAATGGCTACAGAGAATGAAGCTCAGCAAAAACTGAATCTGCTATTAGCAACTGGAGATTATCCGGATATAATAATGGGAACTCAGTTAAATCCTGCTCAACAGGCTCTTTATGGTGGTCAAGGTTCTTTAATTCCACTTAACGATTTAATTGAAAAATATGGAACAAATACAAAGAAGGTTTTTTCAGAAATGCCTATTGCAGAAGTAAGATCTACTATGCCTGATGGTAATATCTATAACTTGCCAATGATTAGTGACTGTTATCACTGTCAAGCAACCCAGAAGTTATGGATTTATGAACCCTGGCTAAAAAAACTTGGACTAAAAATGCCTGAAACTACTGAGGAGTATTTTAATGTATTAAAGGCATTTGCTACTCAGGATCCAAATGGAAACGGTAAAGCTGATGAGATTCCACTAGCTGGTGCAAATAAAGGTTGGGAGACACAGGTTGAAGCATTTTTAATGAATGCATTTGTTTATCATGCATTTAACCAGAGTGGTGCTAACAGACTTTTTGTTAAGAATGGAAAAGTTACTGCATCCTATACAGAAGAGGGTTGGAAAGATGGACTTAAATACCTTCAGCGTTTAGTACAAAGTGGATATCTAGCTCCTGAAAGTTTTACACAAACTGGTGCTGGTCTTAAACAAATGGGTGAAAATCCTGACGCTATAGTTCTTGGTTCATTCCCAGGTGGTTCTCCTGGTGTTGCAACAGACTTGTCTGGAGAGAGATGGAGAGATTATGTAACCGTTCCTCCATTAAAAGGACCTGATGGAACTAGATATGTTAAATACGATCCATTCTCTGCTGTAAAATCTGGCTTATCAATTACTGATAAATGTGAAAATCCGGAAGTAGCCTTTATGTTAGCTGATCTACTTTATGATCAGGAAAATACATTAAGATCAATAATTGGTAGAAAGGATATAGAGTGGGAGTATGTAACTGATCCATCTAAAAAAGGTATTAACGGAAAAGATGCTATCTGGTCAGAAATTATTCCACTAGCAAAACAGGATCCAAATATTGGTTGGAACCAGATGGGTAACTCATACAGATCATCTGTACATCGATTAGGTAGATATCAGGCTGATCCTAATAATATTGAGGTAGTTCTATATAGAGAGACTATGAAAAACTATCAACCATACTATCCTTCAGTAGATGTATTATTACCTCCAGTTACTTTATCAGAGGATCAATCTGCAGAACTGTTAACCTACAGTACTTCAATTTTTGAATATGTTAATGAAAAAATAGCTGAGTTTGTTCTTACTAATGTTGATATTGATAAGCAATGGAATGCTTATATAAATGAACTTAAAAACATCGGTTTAGATAGTATGCTAGCAGTTTACCAGGAAGCTTACGACGCTCAATAGAGTTAATAGATAAGATTTGAGCCTGTACTTATTTTAGTACAGGCTTTTTTTATTATAATCTAAATTATAAATAAAAAAGGACTGTTGCTTTTGCAACAATCCTGTATATTTTTAGGGTATTAAACCCAATTAAATTGGTTAGAGTCTATAAAATTATTCATAACAAACTCCTTTCAATATAAAATAATTTTACACATCTTTTTAATTAAATGCAACGACAGTTTAATATAGAATTTATTTGTTACTCTGTTTTACATATATAAATCGTAAAAAAAGTACAGAAAATAAACATAATTGTTATAGATAAAGAGAATCAGTGTGAATTGTTTTATGCCGTGTGATAATTTTATGTTAACAATTTTTACCAAAACAACTTCAAGAAAATGATAACTTTCCATCTTGTGTGAATAAATCACACTATGAAAAATTGTTCATTTCCTATTACCTAAAATCTATCCCATATACAGATTTAAATTTCTGACATTACCATAAGACTACAATATTTAATTCAGGAGTTAACCAATTTATGAGTTCAAGTGTACTGATGAAAGATTCAGAACAGCTAGTAGTTGAAAAGAGAAAGCAGGAAAAAGCTTTAAAAGCATTCAGGATTAAGAAAAGCCTGAAACAGGATTGGCAGTTATATGCTTTACTGTTAATACCGGTTGCTTATATAATAATATTTAAATATGTACCTCTTTTAGGAGTACAGATTGCCTTTAAGGATTTTGTCGCAAAAAAGGGTATATGGGATAGTAACTGGTCAGACCCTGTACTAAAGAATTTT
>QKEK01000044.1 GCA_003251775.1 Clostridia bacterium
TCAAAGGGATATGGGTGAGTACGTTGAGTTCATAGTGCGAATACCAAAAAAGGATAGTGCAGTTTCTAAGGAAAACTTAGTGTAGTATTTTTAATGCAATTATTTAGCTTAATAATTAACTAAGCATGAGGGGACGAGGAATAATGGACTATTCTTCAGTCCCTAATGTTTCAATAATAATACCCCTTATTAAAAATATAGTATTAAAAGCTTCTTCTATGAATCAAGCTTTTTTAAAAGCTTTAGCCATAAAAAAACCCCAATAGCTATCAGCAAGCTAAGACCTGTATATACAAATACATTCACTAGGCTATGCTCCTTTCTTTATCTAATACTACAGCAGTAAACCAGCTTAAAATAATCATAGCTGAGATATTAACAACAATGCTATCAAACAAATGCCAATTAATATATACCAGCTGACCTGACTTATTTATGAAATACTCCTCAAGTGAATACAAAGAGGATACAATAATAACATGGATTACTCTCAACCACCACTTCTTTGGATGGTACTGGGAATACAGTGTGCCTATAACAAGCACAGGACCAAAAACAAAAAAGGCTGAGGATCCAAACAAATCAATATTCTTATTTCGAATTTCATATAGATTATGACTTATAGCCTGTGTGTCTACCATAAGCTGAAGAAGCATAGCAAATACTCCACACCACAGGGTTTTCTTTAGTAGCCTCCATTCTATTAACACAAAAAACAATATCCAGTTTATAATAAATATTATAATCCATTCCATACACTCACCGTAATCACTTTTCATTTTTAAGTTGCTATTAAATGCTCTTATAATCTTACTCTTGAAGGAAATATTTTAGAGGGTATAAACGGAGCCTCCTTTATTCCCTCTACCTTTTGCTGAAGCTTTACTATTGACCTCATTTCATCATCTCTAAGCTGTGTAAAAATCTGTCTAGCCTCAGGATTCCTTATATGTATCATTTTGCTATTGTACTTAAGCTGACCTGAAATCCTATATGCTAGTATATCCTGTAATATATCTAATTCCTTCATTAAAAAACACCTCACAAGCTTAGCTTTATCATTTTGTCCTTAAGAATCTTTATATGCTGCTGTGCTTCTTTCTCAAATTCCTTTATTAGGTTAACAATAACTATGTTTTTTGATTTAGTATGCTTGAGGTAATCCAAATAAAAGCAGTATTTATTTATTAAGAGCTCCTCATGCTCAACTAATTCATAAAAAACCTGATTCAAATAGCTTGATTCCGATACCTTTTTCATTATTATGTCCTTTCATTTCATAAGCTGCAAATCTGAGTTAAAAGAGAAGTATACATTTTTACCTTCTCTTCTTATAATTTTTATCTATAATATTTTGTGTAAAAAAGCAAATAATATTCTTATCTTGAGCTAATCAAAAAATGGAGAAAAGGTTGAAAGAAAATTACCAATTAAAATGATTAAACCATAGAGAGAAGGTATAAATATATAGTTTTCTTTCAACCCAGATTTGTGCCTGAAGAGAGGAATGGATATAAGATTGAAAGAAAGGAATGGTCATAATAATGAGTATAGCAATTTTAGGTGCGGGCTTGTCTGGTTTATCGTGTGCTTTTCAGTTAGAAAAGTATGGAATTACCCCAATAGTATTTGAGAAGAAAGGATATATCGGGGATTCAAGTTGCACTGCAGGCATATATTTAAATAACTTATCTAGGCTTTTTATGAATCCATTCTCATATCTTAATAAAAAATATAAGCTTGAACTGTTTCCTTTAAATAGCTTAAAAAGAGTCACTATAAACTCACCTAGCAAAAAAGCTGTAATACAGGGAAAAGAAGGCTATATTTTTCAAAGGGGACCTAAAGAAAATTCTATTGAAAATCAAATATTTAAAAAAATAAAGACTCCAATAAATTTAAGCACTTTAGTTACATTTGATAGTATTAAGAATCATTTTGACTACATAGTAGTAGCTACAGGGGATGAAAACATAGCAAGGGAACTAGGGGTTTGGGAAGACACGTATAATACGTATACAAGAACAGCTATAATTAAGGGTAGATTTGACAAGACTAGTGCAATGGTTTGGTTTAATACTGAGTTTTGTAAAAGTGGATTTGCTTTTCTTATTCCAGAAAGCTCTAAATCGGCTAATCTTGGGTTGGTAGTTAATGATATTACACCTAGAGAAATTAATTACTTTTGGAAGCAGTTTTTAGAGACACAGAATTTAGATTATATAATAACAGAGACAAAAGAAAGTAAGAATGGTTGCGGCTTTATTAATACAAAAGCTATGAGAGATAATAATATTTATTTTGTCGGAAATACAGGAGGCTTTACTGATAGCTTTATAGGGATAGGTGCAATTAATGCAATAGAAAGTGGAATTTTAGCTGGGGAGGCTATAGCTAATAAATTAAGCTATAATCAGTTAATTAAACCTATGCTTGATCATAACACTAAAATAAATGAATTTAGAAGGCTTATGAATCTACTAAATAATAAAGACTTTGATAACATAGTAAATATTATTAAGCTACCGCTAGCGAAAAGAATGATTTATCAAAACCCAATCCTTAAAGCGTCAATGCTAGCACCTATTGTAAAATATATAAATGAGA
>QKEK01000073.1 GCA_003251775.1 Clostridia bacterium
CTGTAAAGCCTTAGTTTGTTTCATAGCTGAAACACGGTCAACAATAACCGCAACAAGCAATACTGAACCCCTAACAGCATCATAAATATATGGAGACGCATTCATAAGATTCAGCCCATTATCAATTAAGACCAAAAATATAGCTCCTATAACACTTCCAACAACAGAACCCGTTCCACCAGACAGCTTTGTTCCACCAAGAACAACAGCCGCAATAACAGTAAAATCAAGACCTATCCCCATTCCAGACTGCAACCCACCTGTACGTGATAGTAAAACCACGCCGGCAATACCTGTCGTTAGCCCCCCAATTAAATATGCAAATACCGTAGTAGTTGCCACAGGTAGGTTAGATTCCTTTGCTGACTGTCTTGAATTACCAATCGCCTTAGAATATGTCCCAAATCTAGTTTGTCCATACAAGTATATTCCAATTGCAAATATTCCTACTAGTAGAATTAATGGAATTGGAATTCCCAGAAACTTTCCATTACCCAAAAAAGTTTCTTCTCTGGGGATTGGTATGTTTTGTGCCGAGGTTATATGAATAGCTATTCCTCTATAAATGTTGTATGTTGCCAAGGTTGTTATCATAGGAGCCATCTTAGACTTATGAATTAAATAGCCATTTAATCCACCAGCAGTGCAGGCAGCTACAATTGATATAACAAATGCCAATATGTACGAACCTGTACTCTGCATAACAATAGCGAAAGTTGAGGCTGTTAAAAACAGTATTGCACCAATAGAAATGTCAATACCAGCCATAACAATTACAAAGGTCTGTCCTACTGCCATTATACCAGTAACACTTGCCTGTACGAACACTGCCTGAAAGTTCGACATCTGCAAAAACGCCGGAGAAAGGAATGAGAATACAATCCCCAGAAAAACGGTTGCTATCACTATTGCTACCCATCTTTCTCTAGATATAAATACGCCTATCTTACCCATTTCATATACCTACCTATCTTAATTTATGAATACAACAAGGTTTATACGCTATCCATTTTAAATAGCATCAACAACTTAGTAACCTTATTGTGAAAACGCAGAACTAGCTGCTAATGAAATCATTTTTACGGGATCAAACTCTTCCCTCGGAAATTCTCCAACAATACGACCAGTACCCATAACCAAAATTCTATGAGAGAGAGCTATTAATTCATTAAGATCTGAGGATACTATAATCACAGCAACTCCCTGTTTTGCTAAATCAACTATCATATTATGAATATCAAACTTAGCTCCTATATCTACACCTTTTGTTGGTTCATCAAGAATTATAATTTGCGGCTTTGTCGAAAGCCATCTGCCAAGTATAACCTTTTGCTGATTTCCACCACTTAAGTTTGTAATTTTAGACTCAATATGTGGTATAGAAACCTTCATATCTGAAACAACACACTCAGTCTTTTTCTTTTCTCCCCTAAAGCTTAATCCCTTTATTTTCCTTTTAACAAAACGCTCAATGCTTGCAGCAGAAATATTTTCCCTAACTGATCTTATTCCGAATATGCCATTAGTTCTCCTATCTTCTGTTACAAAGCATACACTATTTTCCTTCATTTTTGATACTGATACTGGTGATATATGCTTTCCATCAATATAGATTTTACCTGTTGATTTCCTTGCCCCAAACACCGACTCAACAACCTCTGTTCTACCAGCTCCGACAAGTCCCGCAAGCCCTAGTATTTCACCCTTTTTTACTGAAAAAGATACATCAAAGAAATCATATGAGCTCAAATTTTCAACCCTAATGGCTTCTTCAGATAATGGCACCCCAATATCAAATTGTGCCTCTCCAATAGCTCTACCAACCATTAATTCTTCTAGCTTGTTTCTTGAAATATCCTTTATATACCCCTCATCAACCTGCTTTCCATCTCTTAAGACTATATATTTATCACTCATTTTCATAACCTCATCCAAAAAATGAGATATGAATATAATAGCAATGCCTTTGTTTTTAAGGGTTTCCATTATATCAAAAAGCTTTTCCCTTTCTGGTGCTGTTAGAGATGTTGTAGGCTCATCCAAAATTAACAATCTGTCTGAATGCAAAAGAGCCTTTGCTATTTCAACCACCTGTTGTTTTCCTGTTCCTAGTGATTCAACCGTTGCCTTTGTTGGAATGTCGATCCCAAGAAAGTCCAGCTGTTCCTTAGCAACCTTATCAGCTCGCTTCCAGTTTATCATTGCTGAATTTCCAGGTAATTCTGATATGCATATATTAGCAGCAACTGACAAACTCTGAAATAAACTCAACTCCTGATGCACTGCTGATATACCATGCTCCATAGGGTGTATATGCTGAACCTCAACCCCATCAATCAATATTTTACCATCTGAAGGCTTCAATAAGCCACACAGCATGTTTTTTAACGTAGATTTTCCTGCACCGTTTTCTCCAACTAGTGCAATTATCTCACCTGGATAGACATCAAAGGTTACGTCATCCACAACTGTCTTTCCAGAAAAAGACTTTTTCAAATTACACACAGACAAAATGGGAGCATTTTTAAATACTTCCTGCATTCAATTCCCTCCTGCCAATTATTAAACAATTTTTGCTTTGTTAAATAACGTCTTCATTATAGCAACATATAAAGTTACATACAATAAACAAATTCTAGGCATTTTATTAAATATTTTTAGGTTTTTTGCTAGCTTGTCTTGCTATAGGTGTAAACTGTCTAGGAGCTTCAGATAGTTCAATTCTTATTAATTTTTGACAGTATGTAACAACGCAAAAAGCTTTATATAGCTTCTTGTTTTTATATATTTATCTTGTTATAATAATAGTAATTTCAAATGCCAATAATTCTTGTTCACAGCTTAACCCGTCATAGTTATTTCTCTTGCTTTTATATGCTTAAAAGAGACTCATTATGACATTATCAATCAAAACTCATAAAGATACAATAAAGGAAGTAATACAATGAATTCTACTTTAAGAGCAATGATACATAAAATTCATAATCAAACTAACACTCGTCTTAGTAGTATGAAATTATCAAAACAGCTATTAGGTAGTATTCTGTTTTTATCAATTGTTCCTATGATAATCGTTTCTGCTTTTTGTTATTTTATAAGCTATAATACAATATTAGAAAATACCGTTACATTCACAGAAAACACTTTAAATACAGCAACTAATGAAATAAATAATACAATACTAATAATAAAAACTCTTAACAAAAACATTCAATATGAATCTGACCTCCAGACAGCATTACGAAATGACGTATTTGAAGATGATTATACTACTAAAATGAATACGCTGGAATTGAACTCTCATTTGAGGATGATACAGGATTACAGTTCACCAAAAATATTCGGTGTTTATCTTATAGCAAATAATAAAAAACAATTTAAATCTAACATACATCCACTTAAATCACATTATGTAGAAAATACTAGCTGGTACAAGGCTACTATGACAAGCAAAGAAGAAAAATGGTATGCACCTCATTGGGATTCATATATAGTAGCTTCACCCTCACAACGCCTAATAAGCTACACTGCCCCCTTTATTGATAAGCTTACTGGTGATTGCAATGGGGTTTTAATGGTTGAAATAAAGGCAGAAGATTTTGACTATACAATAAACAATATGGAAAATCTAAAGGTTAGTAGCTATTTTATTTTGGATGAGCAGAATAATATTATCTTACCCATGTATCAATATCCAAACAACAGAAACCGAGTAAGTGGCTTCAATAAAGACAACATTAAATATGAAAAAAAGCTGGTTAATGGTTGGAGGGTCGTTTGTATGATATCCAAAACCGCTGTAGTAGAGGAGGCTCTTGAGAGACTTACAGAGTTTATGCTTATTATTATACTGATTACAATGTTTTTCTCTGTTTTCACCTCTATAATTATAGCAAATCGAATTTCATCACCAATAAAAACCCTCATGTACTCTATGGAAAAAATAAATAGTGGAAATTTCAACGTTCAAATAAAGCCAAACGACACCTGCTATGAGCTAAAAAAGCTACGTCAGAGCTTTAATACAATGGCAGTAATGGAGGCGGCACACGTTTCTCAAATCAAGGAAAAGCAGGTAAAGCTAAGAAAAGCTCAATTTGCAGCACTTCAAGCACAGATAAATCCCCATTTCCTATATAACACCTTAGACACAATAACCTGGAACATAAGAATGGATGAAAAGGAAAAAGCAATTACAGCTATCATGGCATTAACAAAGTTTTTTAGAAGCTCATTAAGTCGTGGAGAGGACATTATTACAATAAAAGAAGAATTAGAACAGGTTTCTATTTACCTTGAAATACAGCAACTCCGCTACCGTGACATTCTAACATATAAAATAACCTCTGATGAAGCATTCAATAATTTTGCAACTCCAAAGCTTATTCTTCAGCCGGTTGTAGAAAATGCACTTTACCATGGATTAAAAAACAAGGAAGGCAAGGGGCTTATTGAAATTGAGGTTTCAAGCCTCAATAAGGACATTTTAATAACTGTAACTGATAATGGTATAGGAATGCCTCCAGAAAAGATCGAAAACATAAATAATTATATTAAAAACAAAAATAATAATATTCAGCCCAATAATGAAAACGGATATGGAATAATTAATGTTAATGAAAGAATAAACATATATTTTGGAAGAAAGTACGGGCTTACCTATATGTCTGAATACGGCAAGTTTACTAAGGTTCAAATCCTACTTCCAAAAATCAACAAGGAGCAGGATTTGAGCAAAAGCTAACAAAAGGGGGATCTCAATATGATAAAGCTATTAATAGTTGATGATGAAGAAACCATACGCAAAGGCTTGGGTGAGTTTGTCCCCTGGAATAAATATGACTTTGAGGTTGCTGGTATTAAAAAGAACGGACTTGATGCACTTGATTTTTTTGATTCCAGCTATGCTGATATAGTAATAAGTGATTTAAAAATGCCTTTAATGGATGGCATTGAGCTTATGCAAAGGGTTCACGAGATTTATCCTCAAATACCCTTCATATTTATTAGTGGATACGATACCTTTCAGTATGTACAAAAAGCTCTAAACAATGGTGCGTTTGCATATATTCTAAAGCCTATAAACATAGATGAGCTATTGGAGCTACTTAAGAAGGCTTGTGAAAAATGTAGCCTTTATGGTGGTGATACTGTGCTAAAGAATCTACTAACACGTAACTTTTTTATTAAAAATGAGAATTGGGATTTTTCGGGATATGAATATATAAAAAATAAGTATTCTGATAATTATTTTTGTGTAGTTAATATACGTTATATATCAAAGACCAATACAAGCTTATTTGATTTTCACCAAACAATAAAGAATGCTTTAAACAAAGGATTTAATGAAGAAAACTATGTCCCAATTGACTTTTCATATTTAGGAACAACATATTGCGTCTTCAACAATGAAGTTGATAAAGTTAAAGAAAGTATTACAAAATTTATTAATTACTTATGCCAAATTGATAGCGATAATCAAACCTTTTCCTTTAGAATATACACAGGAGGTATATATAAGGGTATATATAATATTGTTGATTCCTATGTAGAATCATTTAATACAGATGCTTGTAAGGGCATGAGTAACAATAATTATGATGATGATTTGATAGCCAAGCTTACTGCAAATGATGATGAAATAGTATCAATCTTACTTATAGGAAACATCAATGTAGCTATTAATAAATTGAAGGAACTAAAGGAAAATATGATTAATAGCAACCTCTCACTCTCAGAAGCTAGGCAATATCTAAGAAATCTTTTGCGGAAATATATTACTTCACTAAAAGAAATAAACATAGATATTGATGTTTCAAGTAAATTTGAGTTTTTCAACATAAATTTCTTTAATACAATAGATGAGATATTTGAAAGTGTTATTGATAACATCAAAAACATCCTGTCTAGCACTACAAAAATACGTTCAAGCCAGACTGACTTTCATATTGCAAAGGTTAAACGATATGTTGAAGATAACTATTCTGATCCATATCTCTCATTAATGAGTATTTCAGATATAGTTGGTTTGAATCCATCTTATCTTAGTACTGAATTTACCAAAAATGTTGGTATTAGCTTTATTAACTATTTAACAGATGTTCGAATTGAAAATGCAAAAATACAGCTTTTCAATACCGGAAATAAAATAACTGATGTAAGCAATAATGTAGGCTACATTAATTGCACATATTTTTGTACGTTATTTAAAAAGAAAACTGGTATGACTCCTTCAGAATTCAGAGCCATACACAACTCTAATTAGAACTAACTGCGTTCTTTAAACAAAAGAAAGGCTCACTTAAGCACATTCCAATTCTTTTTCAAATAATCGTATCCAGAAATAATGGTTAATAGCATAGCAATAATCATAAGAATATCATCAAAAGGAATAGCTGTGAATGTTGAAAACGGATAATTATCAAGCATTACAAAAACAATCGCTACCATCTGTGTAATTGTTTTCACTTTTCCCCACCAGCTTGCAGCAATTACAAGCCCCTTATTTGCTGCAATTATTCTAAAGCCAGAAACAATAAACTCTCTTGCTAATATAATAAACACTATCCATGATGAAATCTCCTGTCTTTCAGAAAAGGCTACAAGTGCTGCTGTAACTAATAGCTTATCTGCTATTGGGTCTAAAAATTTACCTAAATCCGTTATCATATTTCTTGACCTTGCTATGTATCCATCCACTCCATCTGTGGCTGCCGCAAGCAAAAATATGATAGCTGCAATAATTCTTCCATTCATATTTAAGAAATCGTTGATAGCTACACTATTTGGCACCCATGAGGGATACGGAACGATAAAAAGCATCAGCACAGGAATAACCAGTATTCTTGACAAAGTAATCTTGTTAGCTAAATTCATAAAATGACCTCCCCAATCAAATCATATCCGTCAACATTAAGTATTTTAACATCATAAAGCATTCCAATTACTAGAGGCTCAGGACTTGTCATGTAAATTTTACCATCAATCTCAGGTGCTTCAGCATATGACCTTCCATAATAGAAAATGCCGTCCTCTGCTATACCTTCAAGCAGTGTTTTATATATTTTTCCTACCCGATTGTTGTTCAATCTATTTTGAACCTCTTGTTGAAGCATCATTAGCTTTTCCTGACGACGTAGCTTAGTACCCTCATCGATCTGATTTTCCATTTCTGATGCTTTTGTTCCTTCCTCTCTAGAATAAGTAAATGCACCAAGGCAGTTAAACTCAGCCTCATTAATGAATTGACATAGCTCATCAAATTCTTCTTCTGTCTCTTCAGGAAAGCCTACTATTATAGACGTCCTTATTATTATATCAGGAATCTCATGTTTAAGCTTTACAATAAGCTCTCTTATTTCATTCTCTGTTCCCCGTCTGCCCATTCTTTTTAAAACTGACTCAGAAATATGCTGTATTGGTATATCGAGATAATTACAAAGCTTGTTGTTTTCCTTCATTTCTTTAATCAAGCTATCATCAACTTCATCAGGATAGCAATATAAAAGCCGTATTCTTTCAAGCTCGTCCATTTCAGTAAGCTTCTGTATTAACCCAACTAATCTTCTTTCTCCATATAAATCCAATCCATATCTTGTAGTATCCTGAGCTATCAGTATTATTTCCTTACAACCATTTTTCACTAGTCCTTCTGCTTCTTTTACTATATTCTCAATTCTTCTGCTTCTAAATTTTCCTCTCAGGCTAGGAATTATACAGTATGTACACCAATTATCACAGCCCTCTGATATCTTAATATACTTATAAGGTAAAGTATCAGAAATATATCTGGTCTTTTCAAGATAATCTATCCTTGAAAGCTCATTATATCTAACTACAGCCCCCATCTCTTCCTTATACAAATCCTCAATAGACTTAGTAATCTCTCCATAGAAGCCAGTCCCCAATACCGCATCGACCTCTGGTAATTCTTTTAGTATCTCACTATGATATCGTTCCGCCATACATCCACAAACTACAATTTTTTCACAGCTACCCGTGTGCTTAAATTCTGCACACTCCAAAATAGTATTAATTGCCTCTTCCTTTGCAGAGTCAATAAATGCACAGGTATTTACAACTATCACATGTGCTTCGTCTACCTTGTCCGTTAGCTGATGTTGGGTACTATTAATGGCACCAAGCATAATCTCTGAGTCAACAAGATTTTTTGGGCACCCTAACGATATAATACTTATTTTCTTTGTTTCCATTATAACTCCCCCGTGCAAGTAACACAAATAACCACCGTAAGCGGTTTTTTTTTACGCTTACCTTTTCTTTTTAATCTTTCTTATACTATTTGTCTTAGTTGGTTTTCTCCTTTTTCTTCTACTATCAACATTAATAACAACATCCCTATCCTTTTGAATCCTGGCAGTTTTCCTTCTGCTCACATTATTGTCTCTTATGCTTACGTTATCTCTGTTTTCTTCATTCTCTATTCCATCTGTTATTCCAGTCCCTCTACCTATAGCCCTATTGTTTACTCTTTTTGCAGTACCATCAGAATATAGCTCAATTACCTTTTCATCCACAGGAATAAAATCAATTTGCTTACTTCTGACATTAGCTTCTGTAAGCTTAACCTTAATCTCATCACCAATACGATATACCTTTCCTGTTCTTTCTCCTATCAAACAGAAATGCTTATCATTATACCAATAAAAATCATCTGTCATACTACTTATTCTGACAAGACCCTCAATTGTGTTATCAAGCTCTACAAACATACCAAACGAAAGGATATTAGATATAACTGCATCAAAAATCTCGCCAACCTTATCCTTCATGTACTCAACCTTCTTAATATCCTCAGTCTCTCTTTCAGCGTCCTCAGCAGCACGCTCACGCTCTGAACACATTTTTGTTATTTCTGGCAATCTCTCACTATAGCTTTCGTTTCTTTTTTCTGAGAAATCCCCCTTAATATACTCCTTCATAATCCTGTGAATAATTAAATCTGGGTACCGCCTTATGGGTGATGTGAAATGAGAGTAATAATCGGCCGCCAGCCCAAAATGCCCATCATGCTTATTACTATACCTAGCCTTCTGTAATGACCTAAGCATAACTGTTCCAATAATTCTTTCCTGCTTAGTACCCTTAACCTTTTTAATGATATCCTGTAATGCTCTTGGATGCAAGCTATTAGTACCTTTTATAACCAAACCAAAGTTATAAATGAACTCATTTAAAGCCTGTATTTTTTGTGGGTCAGGCTGTTCATGAATACGGTAAACAAATGGCACCTCTGTCCAATAAAAATGCTCTGAAACAGTTTCATTACAAAGTAGCATAAACTCCTCGATAATCTTATTTGCTATCGTAATCTCATACTTTTTAACCTCTACTGGCTTACCCTTATCATCAAGAATAATCTTCGCTTCCTCAAAATCAAAGTCTATCGCACCTCGTTCTAGCCTCTTATTCTTAAGTCTTAAGGCAAGCCTTTTCATTTCATTAAAATCATCCACAAAATCATGGTATCTTTCCTTTAGCTCAGCATCATTATGCTCCAAAATCTTATAAACATTTGTATAAGTCATTCTTTCATTAACATTAATAACACTCTCAAATATCTCATGATTAACTACCCTTCCCTGTAAGTCAATATCCATCATTACTGAAAATGCTAGCCTATCCTCTCCTGCATTAAGACTGCAAATCCCATTAGATAGCTTTTTGGGTAGCATAGGGATTACTCTATCTACGAGATATACACTAGTTCCTCTTTTTAACGCCTGTTCATCAAGAAATGAGTTTTCTTTTACATAATAGCTAACATCGGCAATATGAACACCAAGACGATAATAGCCATTTTCCAGAGGTTCTATTGAAACTGCATCATCTAAATCCTTCGCATCCTCACCATCTATAGTGACCATTTTTTTAAGCCTCTTAAATCTCTTCTGCTTGCCTTCTCTTCCTCAGTTATAAATGAGCCAACTCTATCAGCCTCATTTAATACATCCTCACTAAATGTTTCTGATAAACCATAGGCTTTTATTACAGACAGTATATCAATCCCAGTATCATCTGCGTCACCAATGATTTCAACAATCTCTCCTTCAGCATTCCTTTTACTACTTGGCCATGTTGTAATTTTAACGACTACCTTCTGTCCTGTTACAGCCCCATTAAAATCAGACTTTGAAACAAAAATATCACTTGAAAGCTTATGGTTATCAGGCACAACAAAACCAAAATTACTATTGCTTTCAAAGGTTCCTACT
>QKEK01000173.1 GCA_003251775.1 Clostridia bacterium
AAATGATTGATTTTGAACCTGAAAAGCAATATAATCTTTCACTTAAATACTCCGGTATTGTAGATTTAGCTGGTGACTCAGCGAGCATTGATACATATGCTTCCAATTTTAATTATATAAAACCTACACCTACCCCAACACCAATTGAAGATAGCCATTACTTAGTTACTGAAAATGAACATGTAAAGCTATACTCATCTCTACCTTTACAAGATGGTAAGTTTGACCCTACCAGTGATTTAGTTGTAGAGGTCAAAGATGGTTATTCTCTATCTCAGAAGATTGCTTTCATATCCATAAAACATGCAAACAATGGTAAAGAAATAATGAGTAATCTTATGTTTCCTTACATGGAACAAGTTGGTAGGTTGTGCACCTTGTATTTTTTTACTTCATCCAACTCTCTTAAATATGGCGTTGATTATGATTTAGTCTTATATAACTTAATTCACAATGACAATGCTGATCAAATTGTTGAAAAATCCATACTAACAGCCTCTACTATAGGCTATACTGGCGATAGCCAACCCTTACTATTTAGTGAATTTAATGATTTAAAACTAGTAGCAGGCACTATAGGTAGTGGCTACTCTATGTATCGTCATATTTACCACCCATATAAGCTTACCACTAGTTATGATATTTCCGTGAGTGATACAAGCGTGATTAGTGCTAGCTACTTAAGTGATTTAGATTTCCTTCGAATTAATGCATTGAAAGCATCAAGTGTTCCAGTAATCGTTACTATTACTGCTACAGACACAGATGGAAAAACACTAACAACCAGCTTTAGTGTAGAGGTAATTGATAATCCTATAGAACTAGACTATTGCTATAACCATATTAGAGTTAACTTAATCAATGGATTTGGTGTGAAATACGATGACTTAGGTGATTTTACTTTTGATTATTCGTTTAATACCCGCTATAATCAAGAAGATAAGTTTATTGTAAAAGATTTAGTTTTTCTAGATAATACAGTAGAAGATGATAAAAAAATAGTTACTGGGTTTAATATATATCTTTCCAATGCAAACGGTGAAATAATTAATTTTGAACCTGAAAAGCAATATAATCTTTCACTTAAATATCGGGGTAACATTGTAAATTTAGCTGGTGACTCAGCGAGCATTGATACATATGCTTCCAATTTTAATTATATAAAACCTACACAGGATCCATTATTAGAAAATGATTATTTTGTATTATATTCTGACCTGCCGTTAGAAGATGGTAAAGTAGCTACGGACGGAGCTTTAATAGTAGAATCAAAAAATGATTATCTCTTTGATGTTAATGATTACGCTATGTTTTTGAAATACTTTGGTATTGAGAATTATACTGGTTACCTTGCTAAACCAAATATTCCAGATATTTTTTACAGGATAGTATTTGAAGATTATTCATATACGGTAGCCTTAGACTCAACAAATAAAATTACCCTCACTAGTAAAACTGACCAAGCTGATTGGTATACATTAGAAGTCAACCAGCAAGAAATCACCTGTACCCATTCATCAGGGAGAATGATTAAATTTAATATTAGTGTTGACGGGGATACAAATACTATAATACTAACTCCAGTTCTTTAACCAACTTGAGATGTCTTTAAGTAGAACCTAAAATTGTTGTTAGTACAATAAAAAATCCTTAAGATTAATGTTACTACACATTAATTCTTAAGGATTTTTTTTAACCACAATTTTTACGCATTTTCTACAATAAATACAGTAGCAAACTCAGTGTAAAATGTATCAACAAGCTTCAAACCTACCTTATATAAATACAATGTTATTTCATTTGGAGTATCGGGGTAGATTTCAATTTTTCTTGTTCCATAGTCAATATAACCACTTAAATCATTACTAATAGAAAGCACAAAACGCCCCTCTGATTTTAATAGCTTCTTTACCTTGTTCATTGCAAGAAGTTTATCATTTATATGCATAAATGTTAAAGTGGAATAAATAACATCAAACCTACTTTCAGATTCAAAGTTTAATATATCTGCACAAATCAATTGTGTGTTTTTATATTCAGAAAGGTTGTATTTTGCCCTTTCTATTGTTTTCGGAGAAATATCTATTCCAACAAATTTTTCACAATAACCGCACACTTTTCTTGCCAGTCTTCCTGTACCAACACCAACCTCAAGAACATACTTTCCTTTAGTAAGCTTCAAGCTATCTATAAATTTTTGACCATCCCATTTATCCATGTATTCTTGTAGTGGAATAGGGTCGTACACAGGATCATTACCCTCATCAATAAGTAAATCATAATGCTCTTTGACTGTTGTATACATTTTCATTTACTACTCTCCTGTAATTTAATTTCAACCAGTCTTTTATAAATTATTTTATCCTGCTTCACATCAAGCTGATTACATTCCCACTGCAAGCATCACGCTGTATACATTCCCACTGCAAGCATCAGCTTTTCGATACCCAGCTCTATTCTACGAATAGACTCATCCTTACCCAAAATCTCTGCTAATTCAAACGCACCACCGGGCGAGGTAGGAAGCCCTGACAAGGCTGTTCTCAATGGCCATAATAGCTGTCCGTTTTTTACCTCCCACTTTTCTGCCAAAGGT
>QKEK01000217.1 GCA_003251775.1 Clostridia bacterium
GGTTTGGTTTGGGGTGGCGATATAGTTGTTGATAGTGCTTCTAATATAGCAAGAATGTTTGGAGTTGGAGAGACACTTATTGGACTAACTATTGTTTCTATTGGTACAACACTGCCAGAGATGGTTGCAACCCTTTCAGCAACCTTCAGAAAGCAATCGGATATAGCTGTTGGTAATATAATTGGTAGCAACATTTTTAATATTCTTTGTGTACTAGGCGTATCAGTCTCAATTAATCCTATATCAAAATTATCTATTTTTGCATTCCCACAGGGGCTAATGATGGATATGCTTGTTATGCTGATAGCTACCGTTATGCTTTTTGCAGTAACTGCGAAATACAAAAGAGTGACTCGTACCTTTGGGGTGGTCTTTCTGGTGTATTATGCTTCATATCTTGTGTTTAAGATAATTGTGTCTGTATAAATGTAAGATAAGATACAATCTTACTATTTTTATAGGCTTTTGTAGGGGTAATATACAATTTTGTTTATCATAATTGCATATTACCCCTTTGTTAGTATTTTATTTGTGAATTCTTGACCAGCTAAACGATAGCTGGGGGATTTATATCCTAGAGCATAAGTATCTGTTGAAAGATTTTCAATATCAAACATTCTTGTGAGCAAAGGATTGCAGGATTTTTTTATCTGAGTAGTTTTTGTTATTAATGGAAGTGAGGCGAGCCTCTTAATATGAGGTAATAGCTCTTTGCCTTTTTGGGAAAAGCCCAGTATTCTTAGGTATTGTGCATATCCATGTTGATTAAACATGGATAATTCATCCTTAGTAAAATTGAGCAGGGATAAAAAAAGTATTCTTTGGATGCTTGTCTGAGAGTATCTTTTAGTCTTTATATTTATTATTAATTCATCTAATGAAGCTGAAATATTAGCTGCACGTTGAATTCTATGCTCTAATCCTTCAACAACATATGGTAACTGCCTAAGCTCTTCTAAGGTCATAGAACGTAGCTTATACATAATCAAGTCTTCGTACAGCTTTTCATTTACAGGTCCTCTAGCTTGAGTGAAATATTTTTGTAGTATCTCTATGGAATTAACAGGTAAATTGTTGATGAGATTGGTATCTGTATTCAATACAGGTATAGTAGAGCTTTCTGACAATACTGTGCTTATTCTTTTTCTAATAGCAGTAGCACTAGAAAATGATTCTGTCATAACATCTGAATTATATTGACTTTCTACTCTAGAAACAGTATATGGTTTGATTTTACTATTAATCCTCATTAAGGCTTTGAGATATTCAATTCCCAAAATGTTATTTGGGGATTCAATGGCTTTTATCATTGTATCATTAGTCTTATTGGAAAGATATGCAGTTAACGCTTCTTGTCTTGCAGCAGGGAAGGAAATCCCTTTTTTTAGACTGCCTTTAATAAGCTTAGAGAATCTTTCATCCTCATTAATAAGCACCTCAGCTATTGTGTTAAGCGTTCCCATATGACCACTCTCTGAGCCAAAAGAAATATAGTCTACAACTCCACATGCATCAAGTAGTTTAACTGATGCTGTTGCAAAGTATTCAGCTGTGGACATAGCATAAACTACTGGTAGCTCAATAACAATATCCACTCCAGAGGCAAGTGCCATTTCAGCTCTAGCCCATTTATCCAATAAAGCAGGCTGACCTCTTTGTATAAAATTGCCACTCATAACACAGACAACGTAATCTGCACCTGTTTTGATTTTAGATTCCCTTAGATGATACAAATGCCCATTGTGAAAGGGGTTATACTCAGCGATAATACCTAATACCTTCAATATTAAAATCTCCACTTCAGTTTACTAAAATTATATCAATACTTATTAAAAAAATCACATTCTCCCGAAGTTATCTGCAATCTTTTGTAGCGTAGGACTTTCATGTAATTATTAATACAAGTATTACTTAATATTATAGCAAATGATAACATCATTAGGGTAGGGTTTATATTATAATCTAGTAATTATCTACTTAAATATAAAAAACAAAATCTAAAAGTTAACATATTATAGTATTATACTAAGAATTATTTATGCATAATATATGGTGGAGCTAGTATAGGAGAGGAGGGGATCGAAGTGGGTATGTGTTTTTGTATAACAGAGGATTTGCAAAGAAGAGCTTTATTTGGGGTAAGTATTATACTGACTGTATGGCTATTAACAGGTTTTGTTGAAAAACAGGCTTTACCACCTGAGTTTCCTGAGCCTATGCTTTGAGTTCTAAAAACATTTGTTGAATAATTATTATGTTATTCTTTTTATAGTGGCGAAATATATGAGAGTATGAGGAGGGGAATGAGTGTCTAAGGATTTTAATATGGATACGTTTACTAATATGATTGTTGAAAGACTCAATTCAAAGGAGTCTTCCTCAGATGAATGTCAAGAGAGTAACTATGAGCTATGTAAAAAAATACATATAACCCCATCTCAGGCAGTAATAATTGCTGCAATTTTACTGGGGGTTCTTGATGTCGGGGGAATATTTATATTTAAAAACCAGCTTGTTCAAATCATATTGGAAGGTTCGTTAAAAGAACAGACTGACGTTGACAAGAAAATGAATGAAATTAGCTCTATACCATTTGGCGATGTAATTAAGGCTATGAAAGGGTAGGTTGTTGAGATAGTAAAAACTTTGGGTTCTTATTAAAATTGCATGAATTTTTTATTTTGCTTTGGTTATGTGTACTATTGAATATTACTTATTTTCTTGCTACAATTATTAAATGGATGTTTAAAAGCTTACAAATAATAAAAAGGGGAAATAATATGGCAGGATTTTTTGGTTTTTTTGATTATAGTAAGGAGGGGCCTGGAGTCTCAAAGGATGGTCCTAAAAAGGCTCCTATAATAGTTTTTTTTGAGATATTTGGGAGAAAGTTCTGGAATCTGGTCAAAATAAATATGATGTTTTTACTTTTTAATATACCTGCAATCATAGTTGGATTAGTATTAGCTTTATTTTTATTACCTAATATTATTTCAGGAGAGGCTCTTAATACCATTGCTGAGCAGGGGGATATTCTTTTTACAATGCTCATTCCATTAATTGCACCATTTATTGCTTTGCCAGTAATAACCACTGGCCCTGCTTATGCTGGAATAACATATATTTTAAGGAATTATTCCAGAGAAGAGCATGCTTTTATAGGTAGTGATTTTAAAGAGCATGCTCTAAAAAACTTTAGACAAAGTAGTATAGTCAGTATTGTAAATACACTGCTGTTTGTAATAATGCTTACTGGTATTAAGGTATATTCAGCAATGATTACAGAAAGCTTTTTATGGACATTTCCTATGGGAATTCTATTCTTGACCCTGATACTGTTTATTATGGCTAATATGTATATGTATCCAATGATGGTAACCGTTAATCTGACAACTATACAATTGTATAAGAATGCTTTTATCTTTGCATTAATGAAATTCTTTCCAAATCTTATTATTCTAATTATATGTATAGTAGCTTCATTAGGACCATTTATTATTAATCCATTTTTAGGCTGTGTGATGCTGATATTTTTAAACTTTAGTCTAGTTGGCTTCATTACAAATTTTTATGTATATCCAAAGCTCAAGAAATATATTATAAATAAAGTTGAGACTAATAAAAATAGAAAAAAAAATGAAGAAAGAGTCTTTCAGGATAGGAAAATATTAAAGGATACTAAAAAAGAGAGATAAGCCAGTATATATAAAAACTAAGAATATAATGGGGCTGAACACGGCTATTTTTAGTAGCTAGTGCGACAGCCCCACATGTGGATAACTTCTTCTTTGGAAACCAATTAATTCATTAGCGACTAAACCGCATATGATAAAACTAATAGTTACTTAATCATATCATCCATCTGATAGAGACCTGCTGGTTTTTTGTACATGTATTGAGCTGCTTTTAAAGCTCCGGTTGCGAGTATTTCTTTAGAAATCGCGGTATGCTTTATTTCTAAAATCTCATCATTTCCAGCAAATATAACTGTATGCTCTCCTGCTATAGTACCACCTCTGATAGCATGAATCCCCATTTCATTTCTGGTTCTTTTTGCTCGGGTTGTATGCCTATCATATACGTACATCTGCTTTTCGTTTAAAACGGAATTTATAGAGTCGGCTATAGCCAGTGCAGTTCCACTGGGAGCATCAAGCTTTTGGTTGTGATGCTTTTCAATAATCTCGATATCAAATGCACCCTCTAATACCTTAGCAGCCTTCTTAACTAAATCTATTAATAAATTAATACCAAGAGACATGTTTGCTGAGTAAAAAATAGGGATTTCCTTTGAGGTGTTATATATTAACTCTATCTGCTCAGAAGAAAAGCCTGTTGTTGCTAATATTAAAGGCGTATTATTACTTCCTGCATACTTAATAAGACCTTCCAATGCAGCAGGATTGGAAAAATCAATAATAACGTCTATATCCTCTTTTATATCAGAAAGCTTTGTATAGACTGGATAATAGTTTTTTATGCCATCGTATACGTCATACCCAGCAGATATTTTAAGATTAGTATAGTCTTGAGACAGTTTTGAAATTACCTGTCCCATCTTACCGTTGCATCCACTCATCAATACATTAATCATATAGGGGTCATCCTTTCTTTAGTAAGGTTTTTAAATTAAAGCTCTTTACGTTGTTGCATATTTATACAAAATCATATTTTAAAAGCGAAGTGATTACAGTTGTTAGCAACTTATTACAACTTGTTTAAAGTTTACCTAATCTAAAATTTTAAAAACATAAAACAACGCAATATGCTCAAATTATACCATAGCTTAATAATTCTGCTTTGAGTCTCTTGACTCCTTCCTCACTCATTTCAATTAAAGGCATTCTGCATTCCCCGACACACATCCCCATAATATTCATTGCCGTTTTTATAGGTATAGGATTAACCTCGCAGAAAAGAGCATTAATTAGGGGATAGGCTTTTAGCTGTAGCTTCCTTGCTATATCTGAATTACCATTTAAATATTCTGCTACCATATTATGAGTATCCCTTGGAATGATATTAGCCATAACCGAAATGACACCCTTTCCTCCTAAAGAAAGAAGTGGCACAATGTTTCCGTCTTCACCTGAGTAAACATAAAGTTTATCACCGCAAAGATTTATAATCTCACCTACTTGACCAAAGTTACACTCCTTAACTGCATGAATGTTCTCAATTTCAGCAAGTCGGCTAATAGTTGAAACAGCTATGTTTAAATTAGTTCTAGAGGGAACGTTGTAGAGTATGACCGGTATCTTTATGCTTTCTGCTATAGCCTTAAAGTGTCTGTATATACCCTCCTGAGTGGTTTTATTATAATATGGGGTTACACTTAAGATAGCATCAGCTCCTGATTTTTCAGCAAAGACACTCAATTCAATAGCATGGTGAGTATCGTTACTACCAGTTCCTGCTATTACCGGCACTCGTCCGTTAACCTTTTTTACAGTAAATTCAATAGCAGATTTATGTTCAGCGTCAGGCATTGTAGATGCTTCACCAGTTGTGCCGCATATGAGTATTGCATCAGTGCCTTCCTTAATTTGAAACTCTATAAGCTCTTCTAGCTTATCAAAATCTATTCCCGTAGCTGTAAACGGTGTTACAATAGCAACACACGACCCCGTGAATATAGGTTTTTGCATCATATAACATACACTCCTTAATAACTCTTAGTATTTGTGTTTAGCATTTGCATCTAGTTAGCTTCATTCCAGTATTCAATTAGTTTTTGAGCAATCTGTACAGCATTTGTTGCCGCTCCTTTTCTAATATTGTCAGCTACTACCCACATGTTAATGCCGCTATCAACACTTTCGTCTCTTCTTATTCTACCAACAAAGGTTTCATCTTTATCCTTAGCGTTAAGTGCTAAAGGATAAATGTTGTTCTGAGGATCATCCTGTACAATCAGGCCTGGTGCTTTTGATAGTAGCTCTTTTAGCTCTGCTAAATCAAAAGGCTTTTCAAACTCTACATTAATAGATTCACTATGGCTGTCGAAAACAGGTACTCTGACTGTTGTAGCAGTAACTTTTAAATTTGGCTCTCCAAGTATTTTTCTTGATTCATATACCATTTTCATTTCTTCCTTGGTATAGCCATTTTCTAAGAACACATCTATGTGAGGGAGGCAATTGTTCGCAATAGGATGAGGGAATTTTTTAGGTGATTCTCCCTTTAAGCCGTTTTCAAGATCAGAATATCCAGCCATACCTGCTCCAGAAACAGCCTGATAGGTTGAATATACAATTCTTTTAATTGTATATTTGTCATGCAATGGCTTAAGTGCAACCATAGCTTGTATTGTAGAGCAATTTGGGTTTGCAATGATTCCCTTATTCCATTTAATATCTTCAGGATTAACCTCAGGAACTACCAACGGAACCTCAGGATCCATTCTCCATGCACTGCTATTGTCAACTACAACACAGCCCTTCTTAGCTGCAATTGGTGAGTAGTGCTTACTTGTATCTCCACCTGCTGAGAAAAGTGCTATATCAATACCTCTGTCAAAGGAGCTTTCTGTGAGTTCCTCTAGAATGTATTCCTTGTTGTTAAATGATATTGCTTTTCCAGCAGATCTTGCTGAAGAAAAAAAGTAGATTTCTTCGATTGGTAAATTACGCTCTTCCAATACCTTTATAAATGTTCTTCCAACCATTCCACTTGCACCTACTACGGCAATTTTGTATTTTTTCATTTTAATGAGCCCTCCTATTGTTTTTTCTACAATTTATATATTCGTTTAATTAATAGTTTATTACGCCAGCGTTATCTAATGAATAAATCTTGCGTTGTATTGTAACCAAACGTAAGATGTTATAGTGTAATAATAAGTACCTTGTTCTCATAATAAAAAAACCAGCATGGTATGCTGGCAGTTATAACGGTAAAACTTGTTTACTTCATTGTATAACGCGATAGCACTCCACTAAAATTTAGTGACAGTCAATAGGTTGTTAGCCATATGACCAGAAAACCTGCTTGCAGGAACAGATTTCCTTCGGCACTTTTTCCTTTCACTATAAATCCTTATACCCCACAGTATTCATTATAGCTACTGATAAGAAGTGCACCTCTACCTTGTATCGTATTCGATTAATAAATATGATAACATCAATTACTTGTATTGTCAACCAATACTATGTTATATTATTATATGTGAAGCAAATATTTATGTTACATATAATCTAGGGGGTAAAAACTTGAAAGGCAATACGTCACAAAAGAAGAATATTGTTAAGGGCAAAGGTGGTAGTAAAGAGGGCAGTAAAAAACAAGCAAATGCAAAGAAGACTACATCAGTAAAACAGATAGGAAAGAGTAGTAGTCCTGTAAAATCAAGTCAAGCAAAGAGTAAACGCAAAAGGTTAAGTGAAGAAACAGTGGTAAATGGAGCCTTTTCATCGGCTGCAGAGACAGAGAATAATGAGATTCTTGGTCTTATTATAGTTGCGTTAGGGATACTATTTGCTCTAAGTATGTATTTTGAACATAAAATAATAGGTGAATTTGGTAGTATAGTAAGTCAATTCTTAAAAGGTATATTAGGTATTACTTCGTATGTAATTCCAATAATAATTTTAGCCTTTGGTATTATAGAGATGTTTTTCAATCACATACATTCCTTTAAAATCAAGCTTGTATCAGCTTTGACACTTCTTATTATGATTTCTGTTATTATTCAGACAGGTAGTTTTAATATGTCTGAAATTAATGGCATATCTCATTTTAATGAACTGATGACATACTATGAACAGGGACAGACTTCATTGGGCGGAGGGCTTATAGGTGCGGCTATAGCATTACCATTTGTTTTGCTCTTTCATAAGGTTGGAGCAATGGTTATTTTTGTTACTATAGCTATAGTGTTAGCGATGATTGTTACAGATATCTCTTTTGCTGATGTTATAAGAAGCATTGTTAGAGCGATAATGAGTAAGAATATAAAAGGCTCAAATTTACGTAAGTCTAATGATGAGCTAGATGAGGAAATAGAGGCTTTGAAGTTTTCAGGTATTATATCAACTGAACAAAATGATATTAAAAGTAATTCTGAAAACAAAAGGAAAAGGGTAGTAGATTTCAGACTTGAAGAAAACACGAAGTCAAACCAAGAGCAATTAAACTCAAAGCAAATAGCACCAAAACAGAAAGATGTAGCTACACCATTAGAAGAAGCTTCAGAAGTAAACACTCCGTATGAAGCTCAGGATGATTTTAAAAATGATATCTTTGAATCAATGGTTTGGAGCAGTGAGAGCCAGAATGTGAACAGAGAACAACATAAGATAGCTTCTGAGTATACTGGGGCAAAAATTATTAGTTCGGAGAAAAAGAACATAGAAAAACCAGTGTCTAAAAGCATAAAAGTTGAAGAGCAAGTAAATCAAAAAGATACATCAAATCTGAATAATAAAAATATTAGTATGGAAGCTAATAATACTGAGCATGTTGAGTTTCAGTACTCTATACCTCCATTTGATTTGTTGAGTGGGGCTATTGCTGGTGGCTTGAAGACAAGAGACTTAAAGAATGCAGCCGTTGAAGGAGCAAAAAAGCTAGAAATGACACTGAAAAGCTTTGGAGTTGATGCCAAAATTATTAATGTAAGTGTTGGTCCAGCTATAACTAGATATGAAATCCAACCAAGTCCAGGCGTGAAGGTTAGCAAGATTGTAAATCTAAGTGATGATATTGCCTTAAATCTAGCTGCAATAGGCGTAAGAATAGCTCCCATTCCTGGAAAGGCTGCTATTGGTATTGAGGTTCCTAACGCAGAGGTAGCTCCAATAGGTCTAAGGGAGGTCATAGAAACTAATGACTTCATGAGGTTCGATTCAAAGCTTGCTGTAGGTTTAGGCAAGGACGTTTCTGGACAAAATATGATTATAGATATTGGTAAAATGCCACATTTACTAATTGCGGGTGCTACTGGTTCAGGAAAAAGTGTATGTATAAATACATTAATAGTAAGCTTGTTATATAAGGCGAACCCAAACGAGGTTAAGCTATTAATGATAGACCCTAAGGTGGTGGAGCTTGGGGTGTATAATGGGATTCCACATCTCTTAATTCCAGTAGTTACTGACCCAAGAAAGGCTGCTGGAGCGTTAAACTGGGCAGTACAGGAAATGGTTGAGCGTTACAAATCATTTGCAGATAAGGGTGTAAGAGATATAGCAGGATATAATGCACAATTGAGGGAAAACGGTGAGGAGGGAGTATTACCTCATGTAGTTATTATTATTGATGAGCTTGCAGATTTGATGATGGTTGCTCCACATGATGTTGAGGACGCTATTTGCAGACTGGCACAAATGGCAAGAGCCGCAGGTATGCACTTGGTTATTGCTACTCAGAGACCATCAGTAAATGTTATTACTGGGGTAATAAAAGCTAATATACCTTCTAGAATAGCGTTTGCAGTTTCTTCACAGGTGGATTCCAGAACAATATTAGATATGGCTGGGGCTGAAAAGCTAACAGGAAAAGGTGATATGCTATATTATCCAGTGGGTGCATCAAAGCCAATGCGTGCAAAGGGTGCATTTGTGTCTGACAAGGAAGTTGAAAGGATAGTTGAGCATATAAAATCCCAAGCAAGAGCACAGTATGATGAGCATATAATCGAGGGTATTACTGATAGTCAACCAGAGGAGCAGGTTGAAGATAATGGGCGTGATGAGTTTTTGTCTCAGGCAATAGAGTCAGTAGTTGAGGTTGGACAGGCATCAGTGTCGTTCATACAAAGAAAGTTTAAGGTCGGTTATGCTAGGGCAGGAAGAATTATTGACCAGATGGAGGAACGTGGGATAATTAGCGGATATGAAGGAAGTAAACCACGTGTCTTGATTTCAAAAATGGAATGGGAAGAAATGAAATTGGGAAGTGGGGAGGGTTAACATATGAAGCTACCAGTAACCATGATATTTGTTTCGGTAGTTATATTATTCTTATTGTTGTACATGTTTATAAGGTTTATTAAACGAAGGAACTATATTTTAATGGGAATATTTGTACTACAGGTGTTTGTGTTCTCAATGGTGATTTCTACTGTAATTGATAATACATACACTACATGGTGGGTTGAGCTTATATATATTATATGTGGAATTGTATTACCTAGCACTGTATTAATAATGGATTATGTTACTCTTGTCAAAAGGCTAAAAAAGAATCAAACCTATAATGGATTTATTGAAAAGATACCATATAAAAGAAGTACAAGGGTTGATATGGATAGCTTTATATCTGAATTTGGTAGCATTTGTTCCATTATTCTCCCAGAGCAACTTATAAATTATGTGTTAATGTCAGATAAGCATATTGCGGTTAATGTAAGTAACATGCTTAAAAAGGCTAATGCGAGTTACAAGATAGGTCAATATGAAAAGGCAAGCACTAAATATCAATTCTTAAGTAATCTTTTTTCTGAAAATCCTTATGTTCAGTATAATTTTGCTAATATAAAATATCAACTAGGTGAATATAAATCTTCAGTTGAATTATATAGATTGGCTTTAAG
>QKEK01000021.1 GCA_003251775.1 Clostridia bacterium
TTAAGCAAAAGAGCTTTAACATAAAAAAGAGCTTTGAGGAATCAAATATAGATGTAATCAAAATAAACGAGAATGTAAATTTAGAAAGCATATTATCAGACTTGAATAAAGACCCTAATATTGAATACGCTCAACCAAACTACAAGCTAGATATATATGATATTACACTAGACTACAATGATATTCTGACTGTATACGAGACTGGTGAAATAGTCGAGGGTGAGGAAATAGCTTTAGGTACGCCTATTAATATATTGCAGGCGTGGGAGCTTACTCAAGGCTCTTCGGATATTATTATTGGTCTAGCAGATACAGGAATAGATATAACTCATTCAGAGTTAGTGGATAATATTTATTCTAACCCAAACGAAATAGCAGGTAATGGCATAGATGATGACAACAATGGATATGTTGACGATATAAAGGGATGGGACTTTGCCAACAATGATAATAATGTTTATGATTCTACAGCAGAAACTCATGGAACAGTAGCGGCAGGAATACTTGTAGCAAGAAAGAATAATGAGGGCATAAGTGGTATAGCACCCAATACAAAAATATTACCAATTAAATTTATTGATGGAAACACAGGTTATACTGACGATGCTATAGCGGCAATACAATATGCTGAAGCTATGGGAGCAAGTGTTTTAAATTGTAGCTGGGGAAGCAGTGAGTATAATACTGCCTTGTATGATGCAATACAAGGCTCTGGGATGCTATTTGTGTGTGCTGCTGGAAATGAATCCTCAGAAAATTGCTCCTATCCAGCAGCTTATGATTTGCCTAACGTAATATCTGTTGGAGCTATAAATCAGGACGGTGATAGGGCAGCCTTTTCTAACTTTGGCGATAGTGTAGATATTTCAGCACCAGGGGTTGGTGTAATAAGTCTAATGCCAGACAATAAGTATGGTAAAGCAAATGGTACATCAGTAGCCGCACCATATGTATCAGCAACAGCTGCACTAGTAAAAAGCTATCAGCCAGAATTAACAGCTATTCAAATAGCTCAGAGAATAAAAAATAGTGTAATTTCGTTAACTCAATTGGAGGGTTTAACCTTAACAGGCGGTATTGTAGATGCATACGCAGCAATTATGGGTATAAACGCGTTTGAGGAAGCACAGCCTGACCTTGGTGAGATTTTCAGCATATTAAACAACATAAGCAGTATAAGTCTACTTGATGCAGAGCAAAAAGAAAAAGTATTAGAATACTTTGAAACCACAGAGAGTGCAGTCTTGGAAGCTGAGCAGGCGGGATATAATTTAACTGAAAGCATTAATCTATCTAAGCTCTCAATAAAGCATAATTTTACTGTACAAGAGATTATTACGCTATATAATAATAATTCATGCCAAATTCAAAGCCTAGTAAGAGAACTAGGTGTGTTTCAAAGATTTATAGAAAGATACCTTGTATCTGAAATAGATTTGAGCATATTAAAAACTATTCTTATAAATAATAACAGCTTTAGTGTAGTAAAATCAGCATATATAGCATCAAAGGTAACGGGTCTTAATATTAACAACCTGCTTAAAGTACCTAATGAGCCTGCATTACAGGATGTACTAAGCAATCTTTCAACACAGGTAACACAGGCAGAATATGACCTATTAATATCATTTTTTGAAGAATATGATATAAACAAGACAGAGCTTTTAACCTACATGAAAAATAATAATAAGTTAGTCCAGCAAATAATACAAGCCTTTAAGGACTACGAGGAGAATACACTAATTCTGTATAACCAGTATAAGGGCTATGTTATAACCCCTCTTGACACACAAGAGCAAGAAAAGATTAAGAGTAGTAATCAATTTAACGCACCATTTAGCTATAGAGTAAATAATAATGAGAGTATTAGTATAAATACTGGGAGCCTAAGCTTTAGCAGCACAGACGTAAGCTTAAAGGGACTTAATGGATTAGACTTGAATTTCGGACTAACATATGACTCCTCAAGAGCAAAGCTATATGAGGAGACTTTGGGTGTCAGCTATAGTTATGATTATACAGTATGGCAAAGAAAAGAACATTATATTTTGGGTGATCCAAATCATTATGATAGTTCTGGCTCATGGGAGTTTGTAAGTACATATTCTGATTATAGTAGTGCTTACAACAAAATGAAAGAAATAGTTAATAGAGGTATGACTAAAAATGGATATTTGTATGTAAATTCAATTCCAGTAGTATCTAAGGGGTATTTATATAGTGCAGCAATTGACTCTGGTGAAAGCTCAAGCCAATATAACACTACAAATACAAATACCTATAACGAGCTTCGTAACAACCTTGGCTCAGGCTGGTCATTAGGCTTCTCTTCAATTGAGGTAGACGGCTCATACCAATATCTGCACCTTTCAAATGGGGATATCTACAAAATAAACATAACCTCAACAGTAGGCGACTCAAATCTCGAAAAATACACCCTCAACGATATAAGACTTGAATTAGATAATAGCTATTCAAATGGTACAATGAGCTCATGCTATGTTCTGAACTATAAAAACGGAAATAAGGAATACTTCGGTAGTGACGGAAGGCTGCTTGGTATCAGAGACAGATTCAATAATACAATT
>QKEK01000326.1 GCA_003251775.1 Clostridia bacterium
TTCGTAAACTCCCTAAAGGTCAGACATACGAACCACACTAAGCCTTTTAGGGCAATTTGCAACTAGAAGCTGTACAACTTATTTTATATGCCTCAAGTCTTCACTTAAGTGTTTAAAAGCAACAGTTAAACATATATAAAGATTATTGTCTGAATAGTTACGTGCTTAGTAACTATTCAGACAATAATCTTTATAAGAACTATAATCAAATTCGAAGTTCGTTAAACGCTTACATATTAACAATATTGAAGTAAATAATATTGAAAGTAAGAATATTGAAAATAAAATGCATTATTATATTGTTAAATAACGCAAAAAGCCTGTTAATAAAGGGATTTGACATATGTTATTACATAGTGTATAATGTAAAAAATCTAGTTGAGGAGGAATATAAATGGCCTATATATTTAGTGATGTATCAAGAACTTTTAGTGAATACTTATTATTACCAAACCTGACAAAGAAGGACTGTGTGCCTGCTAATGTAAATCTTAAGTCTCCAGTAGCAAAATTTCGTAAGGGAGAAAGAGCACCTCTAGAGGTGAATATTCCTATTGTATCAGCTATTATGCAGTCAGTGTCTAATCATACGCTCGCAATAGCATTGGCAAGGGCAGGAGGAATGTCTTTCATATTTGGTTCACAATCTATAGAAGAACAAGCGGAAATGGTAGAAAAGGTAAAGAAGTATAAGTCTGGGTTTGTAATAAGTGATTCAACATTAAGAGTAGATCATACACTAAAGGATGTTCTGGCACTTTTGGAGAAGACAGAGCATGCAACTATGCCTGTTACAGATGATGGTTCTCCTACAGGAAAGCTGTTAGGAATCATTACTGGTAGGGACTACAGAGTTAGCAGAGATTCGCTGGATAAAAAGGTCGGAGAGTTTATGACCCCTTTTGAAAAAATGGTAGTGGGGTATTTAGGTATAAGTCTTAGTGAGGCAAATGATATTATATGGGAAAATAAGCTTAATTCGTTACCAATCGTTGATAAAAATCAGAAGCTTCATTATTTGGTGTTCAGAAAGGATTATGATGATCATAAGCAGAACCCAGAACAGCTTTTAGATGATAATAAGAGTCTTGTGGTAGGTGCAGGTATTAATACAAGAGATTATAAGGAAAGAGTACCTGCTTTAGTAGAGGCTGGTGCTGATTTACTTTGTATTGACTCTTCAGATGGATTTACTGAGTGGCAGTATGAGACAATACAATACATTAAGAAGGAATACAACGGCAAGGTTAAGGTTGGCGGAGGCAATGTTGTAGACAAGGAAGGCTTTTTGTATTTGGTAGAGGCTGGTGCTGATTTTGTTAAGGTTGGTATTGGCGGAGGCTCTATTTGTATCACCAGAGAGCAGAAGGGTATTGGAAGAGGTCAGGCATCTGCAGTTATAGATGTAGCTAATGCAAGAGATGAATATTTTAAAGAAACAGGAATTTATATACCAATATGCTCTGATGGGGGTATTGTACACGACTATCATGTTGTTTTGGCTTTGGCAATGGGAGCAGATTTTGTAATGATGGGCAGATATTTTGCAAGGTTTGACGAAAGTCCAGCAAAAAAGGTTAAGCGTGGAAATAGCTATGTTAAAGAATATTGGGGTGAGGGCTCTAGCAGGGCAAGAAATTGGCAGAGGTATGATTTAGGTGATACAGGTGCTACTAACCTCAAGTTTGAAGAGGGCGTTGATAGCTATGTTCCTTATGCAGGCAAATTGAAGGATAATCTTGATGTAACCTTAAGTAAAATAAAATCTACTATGTCAAGCTGTGGAGCGTTATCTATTAAAGAGCTACAGGAGACCTCAAGAATAACAATGGTATCCTCTACGAGTATTAAAGAGGGCGGAGCACATGATGTTATTCTAAAGGAAAATGACTATTAAAATAAAATTATATAGTAAATTTGTTTAAAAAGAGTGAAAATACAGGCGATTTTATGAGCTGTATTTTCACTCTTTTTGAATGTTAAAAATGGCGTCAACAACATTAGGCTCCTCATTTTATAATCTGAAAAGCCATATATCTCTTTAGAGTGCTTTCAATCTGTATAGAAATATCCTCCATAAACATGTCATATAGAATGCTGTCATCTATAATATATTTTGTCTCTAAAAGCTTCTCGATGATATAACACAGCTTTTTCATAGTTTCCTTATCCTCTAATGCCTTTACATTGCGATCCTTTGCAAGAGTAAGCTTTAGTAGAGAAGGAATTTTTACGTTGAAATTCTCAGTTGGATTATCTAAGCCCAGAAGCATATCCAAATCAAGCTCCAGCTCATTTGTGATTTTAAGAATGATATCAAGCTTTGGGTTGGTTTTTCTGCCATTCTCTATTTGGGAAAGATAACCAGCCGATATCCCTAATCGCTTTGCAAATTCTATTAATGATATGTTTTTTTCTTCCCGCTTAGCCTTTATTATCTCTCCAACCTTTATTTCCATATGAGTACCTCTTCTTTAATATTATTGTTTTAGTATAACCTTATGATATACCTTTTTCCCTTTCTTAATAAGGATTTCATTGTTGCTAAATATCTCAGCCTTTACAGAATAGTCGAAGGAAGTAATTTTCTCGCCATCAACAGAGATGCCACCTTGCTGAACTAGTCTTCTGGCTTCACCCTTTGAGGGGGCTAATCCGGTCTTTACAAGTAAATCCAAAATGTTTTGACCATCTATGATGTCCTCTGTTGTAATCTCAGTTGAAGGCATATCACCAGCAATACCACCCATTGTAAATAGCTCTTCTGCCGCTTTTTTTGCTTTTATTGCTTCATCTTCTCCATGTACCAGCTTTGTTACTTCAAAGGCAAGTACCTTTTTAGCTTCATTTATTTCTTGATCCTTTAGCTCAGCAAGCTTATTTATTTCCTCCATGGGAAGGAAGGTTAATAATTTAAGACACTTTATTACATCTGCATCGTGGATATTTCTCCAATACTGGTAGAAGTCAAATGGGGAGGTTTTTTCAGGATCAAGCCATACAGCACCGTTCTCTGTTTTCCCCATCTTTTTGCCTTCGCTAGTGGTAAGTAGTGTAAAGGTCATGCCATATACCTCTTTGCTTTCAACTCTACGCACAAGCTCAACTCCACCTAGGATGTTTGACCACTGATCATCTCCTCCAAGCTCAAAGGTACAGTTGTAATCCTGATATAGCTTTAAAAAGTCGTAGCTTTGCATAAGCATATAATTAAACTCAATGAAGGACAGGCCTTTTTCAAGTCTTGATTTAAAGCATTCGGCAGTTAGCATCCTGTTAACCGAGAAATGAACTCCTATATCTCTTAAGAATTCAACATAGTTTAAATTCAGAAGCCAGTCTGAGTTATCCAGTATAAGTGCTTTTCCTTCACTGAAATCAACAAAGCCAGACATCTGTTTTTTGAACATGGCTGCGTTATGCTGAATTTGTTCCTTAGTGAGCATTTTTCTCATATCTGTTTTTCCAGTAGGGTCTCCTACCATTGCAGTGCCTCCACCTAGTATAGCAATAGGTCTGTGTCCTGCTCTTTGCATATGTGCCATAACTATTATTTGTAAGAAATGACCCACGTGTAAGCTATCTGCTGTAGGGTCAAAGCCTATATAAAAGGTTACACTCTCATTATTTAAAATATCCTTTATTTTGTCTTCATGTGTCAGTTGGGCAATAAATCCTCTTTCCTTAAGTGTTTCAAAAACGTTTGACATTAATTAAGCTCCTCTCTATACTTAACAATAATAAATGCTTATAATAAGCAAAGCCACGAACAAACGCTAAATTATGTATAATGGTCAAACTCAAGCCATTTTAATAGCGTAAACAACAGGGTTCTCTTATATATTATAAAGAATAATTTGTTAAATATCTACCTTTTTTTATTATGAAATAATATGGTTCTGTTAAGGAATTAGTATTTCAATAAATGGTAGAGCAGTTTACTACATTAAGAAATACTAAGCGTCTTTTAGTTTATTACGTGAAGTGCTTTGGAAAAGAACCTATTTGCCGCTTACCTTTCAAATCCTTATATATAACTTCTATATTGAATAAGAGCTCCTACATCTTCTATTTCATAAAAAAGTTTTTCACTTTTAGTCTCGATTGTAACATACCCTTCATATAAGGTTACATATATAGTCTCGCCATAATAGAAATATGTCCACTTTTCTATTGACTCTGTTTCTAATGAGATAGAATTTGCTAAGCTAATACTGTTAAACAATGCACAAGAATATGATTTAATAAAGTAACTATCAAAAGTGTAATAAGGCTTATCTTTTGATGCGTTTATTGAAAATAATCCACTATTAAGAAGCTTATTTTCGATACTTTCTTCAGGATGCCCTTGAGGCCTGCTTAAAAAAGCTTTACCTAATTGATTAATATCATTTGATGTTTGATAAAACTTATTCGGTAAATTTTCAAAATTAATAACACCATCATAAAAAGGTGTTATATTAACTTTTTCTTCATTTGCAGTTATTAATTCATAATTATTTTTTTTGCGACTAAGTTTAACAAACTTTTTGATATGTTTCATTTCTTCTGTCCATAGCGACAGTTCATCTGAGTTTTTAGGTCTCGGCTTAACACCGTATTTTTCTAGTTCCTCATCTGTTGCGGTTAAAGCAGAAAAACCTTCAGGTGGAGCATTACTGATATATGAATCATCAAAATCTTTATCTACTTCTGGTATTTGACCTGAAACAAAACCAGTAGTTGGAACAATCATAGCTACTGCCATTAAAAATATTAAAATAGCCTTTCTCAACTTCACAAAAAATCTCCTTTTTTTTATTATTACAAAACTAGTACAAAACTTCCGCGGTTATTTTGTATACATTTCATTCAATTTACATATTATAAATATTTTCTTCTGCAATTAAATCTTATAATTGTTTATATACCCAAGAACACTTATAGTCAATATATCTATGTAAATAATTTATTAGTGTTGAATATATATTATGACATATATTTATTATATTAAATAATATAGTACCTTTTTGAGTATATTGCGTCGTTAATACATAAATATGTACCAACGCCAAAAGCTTATTTATCAATTAGTGTTTCAATAGAGGCTAAGTATTTCTTAATGAAGTGAACTGCTCTAGAATATATTGAAACACTAATTGCTTACTATATTTAGTGTTGCTAAATCATGGCTTACAAAAATGGGAAACTCAAAAAAAGGTACTATATTGTTTATTAACAGAGCTTATGCTATACTGTATGTTGGTGCTGGTTAAATTATGATTTATCTAAAATTTAATCAGCTTTGATGTTTGAAGTAATAAAATCAAATATAAAATAGAGTATGAATAAAGTATAACTTAAAGAAATACTTAAAGAAATACCTAAGGCAATACTATTAAAGTAGTTTGATATCAAGGAGGGAAAAAAGTGGATAGAAAATCAGCCAACATAAAAAATAATAATTCAAGTTCAAATAGAATACAAGGAGCTGCAAGCAAAAAAGTAGCAGCTAAAAGAGAGGGTGCTACGTCTACTATAAATAGTAGACGTAGGGCAAGTACAGGCTCAATTATAGTAAGGGTACTATTACGTTTTATGGTTAATATAATTAAGTGGGGCTTTATTTTTGCTATTATATTAGGCTTTGCGGGTGCAGGGATACTTGGTGGGGCCATGCTCGGGTGGATAAAAACCGCTCCCCATATAACGGCGGATTATTTTATAGTTGATAGACACAATTCATTTGTATATGATGCACAGGGTAATCAGATTTCTGAACTAAAAAGTGGAGAAAGCAATCTGGTATGGGCTGATTATGAGGATATGCCCGAGTATTTAAGTAAGGCGTTTATTGCTATAGAGGATAAACGCTTTGAATATCATAATGGTGTGGATTTCAGACCTACGATAAAGGCATATTTTCAATATGGACTATCAATAGTTGGCTTATCTGAAAGAGGACGTGGTGCCAGTACTATTACACAACAGCTGATTAAGCTAGTTACTGGAAATCTAACTAATAGAGCACTTAGAATTAAGGTTCAGGAGCAATGGCTTGCTCTTCAGCTTGAGAGAGAAATGACTAAGGCACAAATAATGGAGCAATACCTAAACAAAATACCTATGGGTGGTATTTTCTATGGTGTTCAATCGGCAGCAAAGGGATACTATGGTAAGGATGTTTCAGAACTTTCACTTGCTGAGTGTGCAAGTATAGCAGGAATAACAAATATGCCAGAAGCATATAAGCCAACAAATGAAAAAAGAATAGAAGCAAATCTAAAAAGACAAAAAATTGTTTTAGAAGAGATGAGAATACAGGAATTAATTACGCAGGACGAATATGAACAGGCGTTGCTTGAGGAAGTACATTTTAAATATAATGAAAACTTCGGGAAGGATGAGGTTAAAAAGAGTGAACAGAGCTATTTTACTGATCAAGTAATTGAAGAGGTAAAGAGAGACCTTATGAAAAAGAATGGAATATCAGCAGCAACGGCGATAGAGATGATTTATAATAAGGGCTTGAAGATATATACTACTATGAATCCTAATATACAAGCAATAGTGGACGAGGTTTATACCAATGATGAGTATTTTCCAGTGGTAAATAAAAATACTCAGGAGCATCCGCAGTCTGCTATAACAGTAATCAACCCAGAAAACGGGTATGTTCAAGCTATATACGGAGGCTATGGTATAAAGCAGGGGAGTGTTTATAATCGTGCAACTCAAATGAAGCGTTCTCCTGGTTCAACCATTAAGCCTATAGCTGTTTATGCTCCTGGTATAGAAATGCATACAATAACACCTGCTACTGTTGTTGACGATATACCTTTGAGGCTTAATCCCAGTAAGCCTAATGAAATCTTTCCTAAAAACTATACCTCTATAAACTATGGGCTAACGCCTGTTAGGGAAGGGCTTTATGATTCAAGAAATGTGGTTGCTACATTGATTTTGAAAGATTATGTTGGTATTGACTCTGCACTTGAATATATGAAAAAGGTAGGAATAGATAGAACAGCAGATAGAAGTGAGATGGGGTTAGCATTAGCTATGGGAGGGATACCTAATGGTATGTCTCCTCTAGAGATGGCAAGTGCTTATACAGTATTTGCAAATAAGGGGAATTATTCAGCACCAATTTTTTATACAAGGGTGGAGACTATGGAGGGTAAGGTACTTTTGGAGAATAAGCCTTTAACCCAAATGGTTTATTCAGAGGAAGCAGCGTATTTGATGAATGATATGATGCAGGATGTCGTAAAGATTGGTACTGCAAGTGGCTTTGGAAAGATAGCAAATAGTAAAGGTGAAGTAATACCTACTGCAGGTAAAACAGGTACTACCTCTAACTGGTATGATAAATGGTTCGTTGGATTTTCACCATATTATGTTGCCTCAGTTTGGTACGGCTATGACGAATATGGAATAAAGCTAGCACCAGCTGAGTATAATAATGCACTTAAGATATGGAATACTGTAATGGCAAAAATACATGCTGATTTATCTGTCAAGGCGTTTTATGAAAAGCGACCGTCAAATATTGTAACTCGTACGATATGTACAGAGTCAGGTAAGCTAGCTACAGACCTTTGCTCAGAGGACCCAAGACAGACAGTTAAGGAAGAGATTTTTATTAAGGGAACTGAACCAGATTATAGTGAGATTTGTGATGTGCATTATAAACAGGATCTGTGTACAGAGAGTAAGGATGCTATTGGTAGATTTCAGGAGCCCTCAGGAAATTGTCCATCTGAAACTGTGAAGCAGTGGGTGAGGATACGACGCCCAGTTCCATACGAGCCTATAAAAACCTCAAATGGATATTTGCTACCAGAGGATTGGGGTTACGAGATTGGAGAGGGTACTTGTTCTACTCATTTAGAAGCACCAGAGGAGTCAGAAGTACCCCCTGAGACTGATAATACCACTAAGCCTGATAGAGACATAGAGAATCAATCTCAAGGTGACATTGGAGCAGAAACTGAAGAAACTGAAACTCAAGAATTGGAAACTGAAGTTACTGAAGAAGAAGTAAATTCAGCAACAGAAGGAAATAATGATAATACAGGTGATATAGGTACAAATAATGATAACTAGGCTCAATAGGAAATATGATTAATAAAGGAAAGTGACGCTATCTATTACAGAAACGTCACTTTTTTGATTTTATGCTTTCAAATTAAGCGGTTTCCAAGGCATTTCGTTTCGGCGATTTTTAAAACTTAAATTATTCTTTATCAAATCGAAAGCTTTTTTAAAGCTTACATTTTAGTAATCTCATTCACTATTTGCTTACCTAATCTTACTGCATAATTTAAGCCTCTGTCTTCAGGGTAGATTTGAGACATAGAAGCCAGATATAGGTTTTCTATAGGTGTTTTCAGTTCGGGTAGCTTATCAGAGTAATTGGTGAAAAAAACTGGTTGTGCATATCTGGCACGACTAATTGTAGTATTAGAAATACTTTTTTCATTAAACTTAGGAAACATCTTTTTTAAGTACGTAATAAAGAGGTCAGCAATTTCCTCATCAGATGCTGAAAATAGTTTATTTTCAGCATCCAGATATCTGGACAGGTAAACAATATGGCTTTTATATCTGTTATCCTTAATAAGGTTGGTCTGCTCTATTAAAAGGACAAAAGGGTATTCCTGTTGTGCAATGGTTATCCAATAGTATTCCGATAGGGCTTCTGTTAGTTCCAATGCCATACAGATGTTAGCCTTATGCTTTATGCTTAGTAGCTTTTGTAAATAATTTGGTTCAAGGGAGGGGTAAAGTTTAATCAATACCTCTGGTGGAGTGGTTACTATAACCTTATCGAAGGAAAAACTTTCAGCCTCTGATATTAGAGTCAGAGTATTATCATTATTGTTCAGGATTTGATTAATATTACGGGAGGTAAATATTTTGCCACCGTGGCTGTGTATAGAAGTACATAGTAGTTCGCATATTCTGCAAAAGCTACCGTGGTAATAGCCAAGTTGCTCCTTGTTGATATTCTTGCCTCTTGAAGAGCCTCTAAGCTTAAATTTATTCCATATCCAGGTAGCAGAAATTTTATCGGTATCAATATCAAATTTTGAGCTTAATAAAGAGCCCCAGACCTTATCATAAACGTCCTTACCTGCTTTTTTGATAATCCATTCCTTAGCAGTCATGCCCTCGATATCCTTCCAGTTCTTAACAAACTTTGCCCAATACACTAGTAAGCCCATACGTACTCTATTAATGAATTTAAGAGGGGAAAAGCCTAGAAGATGTAGGGGTGTTGTGAAAGAAAATAGCTTATTATCTATAAAAATTGCATTATTTGGCTCATACCATTTCATATCATCCAAAGCATTAAGATCTTCTAATAGACTAAGCAATATAGTATCACTTGTAAAAATGTGATGATAAAACTTATCAAGAGACTCACCATTTACAGTAAAGCTTCCAGCCAGACCACCAACCTCAGACTCCTTTTCAAATACTGTAACCTCATGTCCCGATTTACTAAGCTCATATGCTGCTGTTAATCCAGTTAACCCAGCTCCAATTATTCCAATTCTCATATATATCATTCCTTTCGTTATACTAGGATGTCTAAAACTCTATTTTATCTTGTAGATAGTGGTATTATCTATAGTGCTCTCAAATACCTTCTCAAAACTACTCTCGAAAATAGTCTTATTTACGGGGTAATTCTTTCCAGTTAAGTTCTTCTTATCAAAAACCACATAGGTAATGTTATTTGCTATTGCAAGATCTTTTATTTCTTTTATGTCATTAGCATTGTATATCCTTTTCATTAT
>QKEK01000324.1 GCA_003251775.1 Clostridia bacterium
AATACTTGCTTCTGAATTTACAGATGGAGAATACGCAAAAATGAACAAACCCAAAAGCAAAATGGTCAGTATAATATATAACACCCTTTTCATTAACAATACACTTCCTTTTTTATATTTTATTTTGTATACTAATTCCACCATGCATCTTGCACAAATAACCACCGTAAGCGGTTTCCAAGACATTTCGTCTTGGCGATTTAACGAACTTCATTAGAATTTCTATCAAATTTGAAGTTCGTTAAACGCTTACATATTAACTCCACCATGCATGCTGCACAAATAACGCCTGTAAGCGGTTCCCCACCCATTCGGTTGGCGATTAATCAAGCTTCAAATTAATTTTTTATCAAAAATGAAGCTTGATTAACGCTTACATATTAATGTAATATTATGTAGCTATTAAGGAAATTATAGCCTAAAATGATTGTGATATCAAATAATTTTGTATTATTTCCCATGATTCGACATGTGCTATTAGTTGTCAATACTATCAAAGAAAGCGGAGATAACTAAAGAACCTAGTCCTTGGCACAACAATGGCTAAATATTCACTTATTTAAGATAATCGTGATAGAGATAGAAATAGAAATAATTATATATTTATTCACTATTTTTCTTGTTTTAATTTTAAGTTTAATTCTCGTTTTGAATAGAAAAAGTGGGTTTGCAAAGTAATAGTCTTAGGGATATCAAATCAACAATACTGATGTTTGTGTATGATTCTATCCCTAAGACTATATTTTGTAACCTAGCTCTATTACTATATTAAGTACGCAAATAAATTTGCAAAAATGATAACACTTTTTATAGATGCAAGTTATAATTTTACTGAGGTTGAACTAATTGCTTTTATATTTCTACACCCTTAATTGATTTTACTAATTCCTTGACCTTCTCTAGCAACTGCTCTGTTTCACCGTATTTTTCTATTGTCTCAATTATTGCACTACCAACAATCCCTGCCTCACAATGCCCCTGTAATAGCTGTATATGCTTATTAGATGATATCCCAAAGCCTACTGCTCTTGGAACACCTGAGTGCTTTTTTATCTCATCAAGAAGCCCGAATAGCTTATCTGAGAATTTATTGTGTCCCCCTGTTACACCAGTTGTTGAAACACAATAAATAAAGCCCTTTGCTTCCTCTATTACCATCTTAATTCTTCCGCTTGAGGTGGGTGCTATAAATGAAATCAGATATATTCCCTTTTGCTCAGCCAGTCTTTTCAGCTCAGCACTTTCCTCAAAAGGAAGGTCAGGCACAATCAAGCCGTCTATCCCAACCTCAATACATTCATTCAAAAACCTTTCTGTACCATATCTTAGTATACAATTGTAATACAGCATATATAATAGGGGAATTTCAGTACACTTACGTACATTTCTTACCATCTGCATAATATCCTTTATCTTAGTTCCCCTTTTCAGTGCTCTTTCAGAGGCCCTCTGGATTACTGGGCCATCTGCTACAGGGTCAGAATAAGGAATACCTACCTCAATCAAATCAGCTCCTGCTTCTTCAAGTGCAAGAATTAGCTTACCAGTCGTATCAAGCCCGAAATCACCAGCCGTTACATAAGGGATGAAAGCCATCTTATTCTTCTTTTTCAATTGCATAAACCTTAAATCTATACGATTTGTTTTCTCTGTAAGGTTTGCTTTCTCTGTAAAGTTTGTTTTCTCTGTAAGGTTTGCTTTCTCTGTAAGATTTATTTTACAACAGGTACTATTTTCTTTGCTATTACACATATTCATTGAATCACTCATCTATTTCCACCCCCAGATATTTTGCAATACTTTGCACATCCTTATCGCCTCTGCCAGATATATTAACTACTATTATGTCTTCCTTGCTTGTGTTTTTTGCAAGCTTCACCGCATACGCCACTGCATGAGCACTTTCAATAGCTGGTATAATGCCCTCAGCCTTAGATAGCATCAAGAATGCCTCGACAGCCTCTTTATCTGTTATATCCTGATATTCTGCCCTTTTAGAATCTCTCAAAAATGCGTGCTCAGGTCCAATGCCTGGATAATCCAAGCCTGCTGATATAGAGTATGGAGGAAAAATCTGCCCATCCTCATCCTGAATAAAGTATGACTTCATACCATGAAGTACTCCTATTGAACCCTTTGCAAGTGTAGCTGCATGTTTATCGGTATCAATCCCCTCACCAGCAGCCTCTACACCTATTAGCTTAACCTGTTTATCTTCTATGAATGGATAGAAAATACCCATCGCATTACTGCCGCCACCAACACATGCCACTATATAATCTGGTAATCTGTTCTCCTTCTTAAATATCTGCTTTTTTACCTCATCACCAATAATACGTTGAAAATTTCTTACCATACGTGGGTATGGATTAGGTCCGACTACCGAGCCAATAACATAGTAGGTGTTTTCAACATTACTTACCCAATTACGAATAGCCTCGCTTGTTGCGTCCTTTAGCGTTTGTGTTCCAGAGTAGACTGGAGTAACCTTGGCTCCTAACATTCTCATCCTGAAAACGTTTAGCTTTTGACGTTCTACATCCTCAGCACCCATAAATACTTCACATTCCATATCAAACATAGCAGCCACAGTTGCAGTTGCTACACCATGTTGACCCGCACCAGTCTCAGCTATAATTCTCTTTTTCCCCATTCTTCTCGCCAAAAGCATCTGACCCATAACATTGTTCAGCTTGTGTGATCCTGTATGGTTAAGATCCTCTCTTTTAAGATATATTTTTGCTCCGCCTAGCATATTAGACAAATGCTTAGCTTCATATAATGGAGTTTCCCTCCCAAGGTATTCCTTTAAGTAATAGCTTAATTCCTCTTTGAACTCCTCTTCTTCCTTTATACTATCATATGCCTCTTCTAATTCAATCAAGGCATTCATTAGTGTTTCAGGAACATACTGCCCACCAAATTCTCCAAAGTGCCCTTTTTTCTGCTCAGACATTTTCATTACCTTCCTTCATTTATTATACTAGGTTCTTATTCTTGCTAGCGTTGGTAGTATAGGGCTCTTTTTTTACCCTATGTTATCACTAGCATTCTTTAGCTATTTCAATAACTCTTTTAATTTTATTTTCGTCCTTGACACCCTTGGTCTCAACCCCGCTACTCATGTCTATACCAAATGGAATATACAAATCTAGTAGCTTCTGTAGGTTATCAGGAGTTATTCCACCTGCAACTATTACATTATACTTATGAAATAGTTCAATAATCTGGTTTAACACCTTCCAGTCGAAGGTTTGTCCTGTCCCGCCATAAGCATCTTTATTATAGGTGTCTAAAAGTATTGTTTTCACTGGGTATTGTAGAATTTTACCTTGTAGCTCCTTTTCTCTCAGTATCTCTGCATTTACCCTGAATACCTTCCAAACCTCAATATCAGTATTCGCATCTAAGTTTATGACATATTCAACACTTTCATCCCCGTGTAATTGTACCACGTCAAGACCACATAAATTAACTATGTCAATGACCCTATTTATGTCCTCATTTACAAAAACCCCTACCCTTTTTATACTTGTATTAAGCCTTTTCATTAGCTCTGCCGCCATCAAAGGCTCAACATATCTTTTGGTGTTAGGAACGAAAATAAACCCTGCGTAGTCTGGAGGATATTTATTTAGGTATTCAACATCTTCATTTCTGCGTATACCGCAAAGCTTTACCTTAACCATATAGTAGCTCCTTCATTGTCAAGCCTATATTAGTGCTTCTCATTAAGGTTTCTCCAATTAACACAGCGTCTACCCCAAGCTTATCCAGCCGTATAATATCATTATTATCCTTTATACCACTTTCGCTAACCTTTATAGAATCACGTGGTATGTACTGAAGTAGCTTTTCAGTAATATCTAAAGAAACCTCAAAGGTTCTTAAATTTCTGTTATTTATCCCTATAATTTCACTCCCACACTGAACCACACGTTTTACCTCTTCACTGTCATGTGTTTCTACAAGGCAATATAGCTGTAATTCTTTTGCAAGCTTTAAAAAGCTGGATAGCTTATTATCATCAAGAATAGCAGCTATCAGCAGAATCGCATCTGCTCCGATAAGCTTTGCCTGATATATCTGCCACTCATCGATAATAAAGTCCTTTCTTAATACTGGTAGTGAAACGGTTTTTTTGACATCCATGAGATACTGGTCGCTACCAAGGAAGAACTCTGTTTCAGTCAAGACTGAAACAGCACCAGCACCAGCATTTTGGTACTCCTTTGCAATCTCTATTGGATTAAAATCCTTACTTATAATACCCTTTGATGGAGATGCCTTTTTCACCTCAGCAATAACAGCCATAGTATTCTTTTTTGTTAGTGCTACCTTAAAATCTCTGGCTTTGCTAACACCTGTTTTATCCAGTGCTTTTATTATGTCACTACAAGACATCTCTTCCTTTAGCTTTGTCAACTGTTGTTTTTTCACATCTACAATTTTATCTAATATCAATTTATCCACCTCAAACCTGAATTTTTACTTAATGTTGCCTTATACTTGATTACACACTGTTGTTTCACTGAGTATATTACATTGTTGTGTATTTATATGCTATTTTACCTGATTAGTAAAGCTAACAAATTCTTCAAGCTTTTTTATAGCCTTTCCACTATCTATTGTTTCAGTAGCAATAGCAATTCCTTCTTCAAGACTGTTTGCATTATTAGCAACATATAGTGCCGCTCCACTATTTAGAATGAGTATATCCCTTTTTGCCCCTCGTTCCCCATTTAATAAATCTTTAATAATACCTGCATTATAGGTAGCATCACCACCCTTTAGCTCATCTATTCCACATAATTTAAAGCCATATACCTGTGGATCAATGTCGTATTTACTTAGCTTCCCTTCATTAATTTCACAAACCTTTGTTTTAGTTGTTAATGTAATCTCGTCCAGACCATCATATCCATGTACAACCATAGCCTTTTTTATCCCAAGATTTTTTAGAACCTCAGCCATTGGCTCTACAAGGCTCTCCAAAAACACGCCAAGCACCTGTCCATCTGCATTAGCTGGATTTGTCAGAGGTCCTAATATATTAAATATAGTTCTTACGCCTAGCTCTCTTCTTGGTGCAGCGGCATACTTCATAACATAAAACCCATACCTACCTGCTCAACTGATTTTTTAACCTGCTCTGGTAGTAAATCTATTCTTGCACCCAGAGCCTCTAATACATCTGCACAGCCACATTTGCTTGAAACCGAGCGATTTCCATGCTTAGCTACATATCCACCAGCTGCTGCTATTATAAAGGTAGATGCAGTAGAAATATTATAAGTATCCGCTCCATCGCCACCAGTTCCACAGGTATCAACACTATAAGCCACCTTTGGGCTTATGCTTTTTGCATTTTTTCTCATAGCCTTAGCACAACCAGTAATCTCATCAACACACTCACCCTTCATTCTAAGTGCAACTATAAAGCCTGCTATCTGTGCATCTGATGCCTTTCCGTTCATAATCATATCCATAGCAGTTTCAGCTTCAGCCTGAGTTAAATCCATTTTTTGCATTACCTTGCTAATATACTCTTTCATACTTATGTCCATTCCTTTCTTTCAACCTTATCTCCTAAATTTTCACCATAGCCTTATACATTATTTGATTCTTAAAGAGAGTATATTGCGTTGTTGTATATTTATACGATATACTCCTTTTTCATTACTAAATAGCTACTTTCACAAAAATTTAATTTATCTCTAAGAAATTCTTTATCATTGTCATGCCATGCTCTGTTATTATAGACTCAGGATGAAACTGGATCCCATAGACCTTATGCACTTTGTGCATAACACCCATAATCTCACCATCGTCAGTTGTTGCTGTAATTATCAAATCTTCTGGCAATACCTCTCTATCAATTACTAGAGAATGGTATCTTGCAGCCTTAAACCTTTTAGGCATATCCTTGAATATCGGGCATTGCTTTACCGTCACCTCTGAGGTTTTCCCATGCATAAGCTGCATTGCATATGTTGTTCTTCCACCAAAGGCTTCTCCTATAGACTGATGTCCAAGGCATACACCTAGTATCGGAATTTTATTATAGAAGTGCTTTATTACCTCAATGGATATCCCTGCATCCTCTGGTCTTCCAGGGCCAGGAGAAATAACAATGTGTGATGGTTGCATTTCTTCTATTTCCTTAATGCTTATTGCATCATTCCTATGCACTATTACATTAGGATTTATTGAACCAATGTATTGAAAAAGATTATAAGTAAATGAATCATAATTGTCTAATAATAAAATCATAGATTGTTCCCCTTTCTGGTTAATCAGGCTTTTTGTGTCGTTACATATTTATACAAAATCATTCATCATATCGCATTTTCCTATTCCTCGCTGTTAATTGCCTTAATCAGTGCCTTAGCTTTATTAAGGGTTTCCTCATATTCATTTTCAGGAATTGAATCCGCTACTATCCCTGCCCCCGCCTGTACATATATCTTATTGTTTTTTACAACCGCTGTTCTTATGGCTATACAAGTGTCTAACGTTCCATCAAGTCCTATATAACCTATAGCACCTGCATATACCCCTCTTCTTGTTGGCTCCAGCTCCTCTATAATCTCCATCGCCCTAATTTTAGGAGCACCAGAAACAGTTCCTGCTGGCTGAATTGCAAGCAAAACCTCTGTCAGTGTTACATCCTTTCTTTTAACCCCTTCTACATTAGTTACCATATGCATAACATGAGAGAATTTCTCTATATGCATTGGGTCTATAACCTTAACACTGCCAAATTCAGAAACCTTTCCTACATCATTTCGTCCAAGGTCTACTAACATTCTGTGTTCTGCTAACTCCTTTTCATCCTGCTTTAAATCCTTCGCCAACAGCTCATCCTCTTCTGGAGTAGCTCCTCGCTTTCTCGTCCCTGCTATTGGGCAGGTCTCAACCATGCCATTCTCCACTCTAACCAGCATTTCAGGCGATGCACCTACTATGCTATATTCATCCATCCTTAAAAAAAACATATACGGTGATGGGTTCATTACGCGTAGTCTTCTGTACACATCTAAGCCATCTCCATCAAAGTCCATTTGAAGCTTCTGTGAAAGAACTACCTGAAAAATATCTCCCTCGTAGATATATTTTTTGGCTTTATTGACAGCCTCACAAAATTCTTCTTTCTTAAAATTACTTCTAATCTCCTTTATTTCAGTGGTTTCTACTGACTTACTATAGTTGATAGTCTTATTTATAATATCGTTTTCAAGTAAATGTAGTCTTTCTATTGCCTGTTTATATAGCCTTGAAGCTATATCTCTGGTAATATCAAAGAGTTGAGTATCAACTACACAATTTATTATCAGCGTAATCTTTTGCTTAAGGTGATCGTAAACAACCACTTCCTCTGGCATCATAAGGTGAATTTCTGGAAGTAATGCCTCATCCTTATTTTCAAATCTAATATTTTCAACATATTTCGTGGTTTCATATCCAAAATACCCAGTTAAGCCTCCAAAAAATCTTGGTAAATACTCTATACTGTCACTATTATAGTCCCTTAAAAGCTCCTCTACCTTTGTGAATGGATTTCCTGTATGCTCTTCGGTTCTATTCTTATACTCTACGATTGTTTTAAAATCATTCGTCTTTACTGTAAAAAGAGGTCTTCTTCCTATAATTGAATATCTGTTCCATTTACCATCACTTTCAGCACTCTCAAGCAAATAACAGTATTTATCATCAGCAAGCTTAGTAAATAATGATATAGGCGTCTCCAGATCGCCATTTATAACCTTGCTTACAGGGATTATCCTCTGTTTGTTTGACTTTATAATAAACTCATTTTCATCTGGAAGTATATTTTTTAATAAATGCTCCATTATATCTCTCCTCCCCGAAATATCAATAATACTCTTAACTTACCTCATAAATAATAATCCTAAGCTGTCGACGCTATCAAAGAGACAGCTTAAGAAGCTTGTTGTTTACACAATAAATTTTTAGGCTAAAATAGTAGCCGTCCAACATAGGAGACAAACTTAATAAAGTTACCAAGCACTTTAAATAAAAAGCCCATATTATATTTACTTTAAAGATTTTAGTTTGAGTTTTTTATGAGAAAAATATTAACCAACAATATACCTAGCTGTCAATAGACAGTTTAATAGCCTTGTTGTTTATACAATTAAACCATAGATAGAATCTATGGTTAGAATGTTATCGCTATTTTAACTCATCTATGCTTTTGCACAAATAAGCACTGCAAGCGGTTTCCAAGACGTTTCGTCATGGCGATTTTTAAAACCTAAATGTTTTTTATCAAATCGTAAGTTTTAAAAACGCTTACATTTAACTCTACTCCACTCATCTCTTCTCTTCTCAATCTTTTACTCACTAAAATTATTAATTTCTAAAAGCTCATCTCATCTAAAATTGTTCTGGAAAAATTGTACCATAATTATGAACATAAATCAACTGTAAAATTTTACATCGTAGGAGATTTCCTCACTTGTTCAGTATTATTTATACAACATAAACCTAAATCAACCACACTGGCACAAAATAATTATTTTTATCAATTGGCATGACATCACTGCAAAGGCAAATTACATTGCCATCCCCAACCTGTTTCCCTGTTTTTTCAAGCACTCCAAAATGCTTTATTGCATCCTTTTGGGGACTACCACTTTTTTTAATTTCAATTGGGTAAAGTATATTATCCTGTTCTATAATCAAGTCAATCTCTTTATTATCAGTATCCCTGTAATAGAATATTGGTGGTCGCTTACCTTGGTTATACATACAACCACTCCGCTAAATATAAAGTATAATTTTATTATAACCGATTTTCAATAAAAATCAAGAATTTAGATAAGCATACCAAAAGCCGCATACAAAGGTGATATATCACTAATGTCTGCGGCTTTAAAAACTAATCTTATAAAGTCTAACTAAAATACCATCTTCTTTACAACAACGCTCTGTATCTTGCTTAACCTTTCCTCAAGCTCAGATACCTCTTTTTCTGCATTCTGAATGAACTCAACCAAAATCAGACCAGTCTCACTACATACGTCTTTATTATCTGAAGCGTTATGAAGACCTATTCTGGTTTTTATATTACAACCAAATTCTGTAAGTAAATTCTGCACCTCTACAGCTATCTCTCTTCTTTGTTCAATCTGAATTCCCATGATAATCTTTGCCATAATAATTCTCCTTCCAATTATAAATTACATATATAAGTCTGTCTAAAAACATAGATATAATACCATATATATAATAATGCTATAATTATTCTATCACATATATCAAGTCTTTTCACATGAATAACCTATTATTTGGAGCATATTGCGTTGTTAAATATTTATACGCTATTTTGCGTTGTTTTAATTATACCTTAAATACACCAACTAAATCCTTAAGATCTTGTGCCAGAGAATCCAGCTTCTCGCTAGCCTTTGAAATCTCTTCAATAGATGCTGTTTGCTGTTGCACTGCTGCAGAAACATTTATTGCATTTGCTGAGTTCTGTTCACTTACAACAACTACGCTCTTAATGCCATCCTCAACCTCTACTCTCATCTTATCTATCATTAAACGAGACTGGTTTAGAACCTCAACCTTTTCCTCAGCCATTTTTATCGCCTGAATAATTTCATTATATTTATCCTTTGTTAGTGTAACACTATTCATTTGTTCTTCAGAAATATGTATCAGGTTCCCTACAGTTTTTTCAACCTCTTCTGTATCATGAAGCAACTCATCAATAATACTGTTAATCACTCTTGTAGACTCTCTTGATTGCTCTGCAAGACTTCTTACTTCATTTGCCACCACAGCAAAGCCTTTTCCTTGTTCTCCAGCTCTAGCAGCCTCAATCGAGGCGTTTAAGGCGAGCAGGTTGGTTCTATCTGCTATATCCATTATTAATTTGCTAGCTTGCTCTATCTTTCTTGTACTTTCATGTGACTTTACTATACTTAAATGGAGAGCCTTATTTGCTTCACTGGTTTGTGTATTTGTACTGGTTAAAACATCTATAACCCCTAAACCATCATCAGCTAGCCTTCCAACATCATTTGCTGCCTCTGTCATATGTTTAAGATGCTCATAGTCCATTGATAGTATATTACTTAATTCGGTTGTTTTATCAAAGCTCTCTCCTGCAACACGTGATTGCTGTAAGGAACCATCTGCAATCTCAGTTACTGCAACGGCTACCTCGTCTGCTGAAACAGAAGTACATTTTGAATTAACCTTAAGGTTCTTAGAGGAAGAAACAACCTCATTGGAGCTTTTCTCAACCTCACTGATTATACTTTTGAGGTTATCTACTATTTGTAGAATAGCTCTCTCCAAATCACCTATCTCATCTCTTCTTTTGAGCTCATCCCTGCTTATGGGCATTTTCAAATCATATTGAGCTATTCTCTTTGTTATTTGAATAATCTTACCGATTGGCTTGCTTATCGTAAACGCTATACCCAAAGCAAGCACTGCTGATATAACTAATATGACCAAAGCAATTAGTATCAATTTAATCCTGTACTCCTCAATAACCTTCAGTGCTTCGTCCTCTTCAACCTCAATTATGAGTCCTACAAGCTGATTTCCTACTCTCGAAACCGATAAGGTACCAATGACTGGCTCCCCTAAATAACCCTTATATTCGAGAGTTTCATTGTATTCCATTTCACCCTTTTGTATTTTTTCTGATATTTTTCGTACAGCATTCGTCTCAATAACCTGCAATAAAGCTGCACCTTCATTATACGGAGCCTTCACAGTGTTTGTTAGAAGCAAGCCATTACTATCTATTAAATATGAATCAGCAGATGAGCCAAGCTTACTAACACCACCTTGAACAATCTCATTAATAGCCTTCTGGTCAAGAACAATATTTACCGTACCAGTGGGAGTCTTATCATTTGAGCTTGTATAGGAATATATAGGCGTAGCTAAAACCATAATATTGTCATTTATAAAACTATTTCTAAATATAGATGACCAGTTCTGCTCACCTTTCATCGCATTATTTGTGAAATCACCAGAGAACATCAGTGGAGCTAGATCTAATTTATTGTAATTAAGACTAAATACAATTTCACCATACATGTTTGTTACAAAAATATCGGTGTACTTATATTTATTTAAGGCAACATCTAACAAATGTCTAAAGTCGCCAAAAATCTGTTCTTCCTCTTGGTCGCTAATATTAAAGCTATTTATTTTTTCTATACCTTCTCTAATAATTCTCGACTCAGCTAACAGTGTCGCTTCCCCTTCTCTGGTATAGAAATACTTATCTATTCTTTCATTGGTTAATGTTGTATATAATTGATTACCATTAAATATTTGGTCTTTAATTTCTCTACTAGAATTTCTTATATTCAACCAGCTTAAGATTAGTATAGGTAATAAGCTAGTAAGTATTACAATTATTAATAGCTTTGTTCGTATTTTTAAATTATTAAGTACGCTTGACTTGTTTGATATAAAGCTATTAATCCTTTTTGCTTTGTTTATAGGTTTTCTACCCATTAATTTGACCTCCAATAATAGTGACTACCTTATACCTTACTTTCTTTACCTTACTTTTTTGATTTAATTAAACCTCAAGCTTATTCTAATATCTTTTCTGAAACTTATTTCTAATAACAATTGCTATTGAATTTAAAATAAATAATAGCATCAGTAACACTACGATTGTAGCTGCTGCCAGATTAGCATACTCCTTTGTCAGAACTGTATCCAGTGTCCAGTAATATATCTGGATTGGTAGTGCTGTAAAATCATCCATCAAGCTGTTTGGTGTTCTTAGTATTAGTGTAGGTATGCCCAAAACAACTAAAGGAGCAGTTTCACCAATTGCTCTTGAAAGCGATAATATAGAACCCGTCATGATTCCAGGTAATGCCGTAGGCAATACTATTTTTCTAATGGTTGTCCACTTTGTTGCCCCCAAGGCATAAGATGCATCCCTTAAAAAACCTGGTACTGTCTTAATTGCTTCTTGACTAGATACAACCACTATTGGAAGAACCAGCAATGACATAGTCAAGCCACCAGCTAGAATACTAGAGCCAAAATTTAAAAGTCTTCCGAAAACTGTTAATCCAAGAAGCCCAAAAATAACCGAGGGTACTCCAGATAGATTCGAGATATTTGTATTAATCAATTCATGTATTTTACCCTTCTTAGAGTACTCTTCCATATAAACAGCAGTAGCCACACCCAAAAACATTGTGACAGGTGCAACAACCACCATTAGTAAAACTGACCCTACGATAACACCCTTTATCCCAGCCTTCTCAGGCGAAATAGATAGCTTACTCGTTATGAATTGCAAATCCAGCCAGCCTATACTTTGGGATATAACCCGGTAAAGTAAAAGACCAAGCACCACTAGAGCAAACACTATTGTAGAAGAAAAAACAACCTTTGCTATCTTATCTAGCAGTATACGCCGTTTCATTCTTCTATAAGCTAAATCCTTATTTATATAAGTCTTCACTGTATTCTTCTTTTCAGCCTTTTCTTCATAAACTATTGTCATGCCATCCATTTTAGTACTCCTTTCTATACTTCTTAGTTATATATTTAGCAACTAAATTCATTAGCAAGGTAAATATAAACAATAATAAGCCTACTGCATATAGGCTGTAATAGCCTATAGTGCCACTCCCAGCATCACCACTTGTAAACTCTACAATATACCCCGTCATAGTCTGCATAGGCTGAGTAAAATTGAGTGTAAAGTTCTTTGTGCTACCGCTGGCTATCGTAACTATCATGGTCTCACCAATAGCTCTTGAAATAGCTAGAACAAACGATGCTATAATACCAGATATAGCAGCTGGAACAATAACCTTGATTGCTACCTCTAATCTAGTTGAGCCTAGTGCTAAAGCTCCCTCACGAATCCTTCTGGGAACAGCGTTCATTGCATCCTCTGACAAAGATGTTACAAGCGGAATAATCATTATCCCCATAACAATTCCAGGACTTAAAGCGTTCTTTGCTTCTAAATTAGGAATCACCTGCATAAGTAATGGTGTAACAAAGGAGTATGCAAAAAACCCGTACACAATAGTAGGAATTCCTGCCAAAACCTCAATAATAGGCTTTAATACCTTTCTTCTGCTTGGTGCAGAGAATTCACTTAAGTATATAGCAGCTGACAGCCCTATTGGAATAGCAACGAGCATGGCTATTCCAGAGGTGACAAATGTACCACATATTAAAGGGAGAAATCCAAAGGAGGGGTTTTCCCTTAAGGGTGCAAGCTCTGAACTAAATATTTGTTTTAATGGTACTTCTCTGAAAAAGTGAGAGGCATCAATTACTAGCGTTAACACAATACCTATTGATGTTAATATGGACACCGAGGCAATTAACAATAGGATTTTAGGTACCATTCTTTCTGTATTTATAAATCTAAAAGGATTGAGACTCTTTTTTTCGGTTGGATTTACATTCATTACATTACTCATAAAAACACTCCATCAAGGTATATAATTGATAATTTGTTATATTTTATATTCACCCAATAATTAACATAAGACGAGAAGAACAATTCCTTCTCGTCTTACCTGTATTATTCGTATTATTAATTCAATTAATATAATATTTGGATACAATTATCATCATATCATTGCTACTACCAAAAGAAGTTATATGTCTAATTTGATATTAACATTATTTTATAGCGTCTAATTGTTTTTGATATTCAGCATATACAGAATCAGGAAGTGGAGCAAATCCATTGTTTCCAGCTAATCTGCTAGCACCATCTTTTGACACAACATATTTTGCATAATCAAGTACCTGTGGCTTTTCCATAGCATAGTTTACATTTAAGTAAGTAAATACAGGACGTGTAAACCCAGCATAAGGAAGATCTTCACCTATTGTTTCTAGTGTAGGCTCAATCGGACCACTACCAAAATCTACCTTTACAGCCTGTAACTTATCCTTATTGTTCATGTAGTAACCAAATCCAAAGAAAGCAATTGCGTTCTTGTCCTTTGAAACTAAATCAACCAATGTAGAGTACTCCTGCTGTAGGTTTGCTGTAGTAACCATAGCTTCCTTTTTCAGAATTGTTTCATGGAAAAACTCAAATGTTCCGTGATTTTCGTTTGGACCATAGAATTTAATTTCTTCACTTGGCCAGTCAGCTCTGATATCAGACCAAAGTACTTTATCATCTGCTTTAATTTTTCCAGACAAGTACATATTAATTATTTCTTCCTTTTTCATTTCAGTTGCCCAAGTGTTTTCTTTGTTTATAACCATAGTTAAACCGTCAAGAGCTAGTTTGAATTCCAATACCTGTTCTCCCACTTTTAAGCCTTTTTCTTCAAGCTGTGCTGCTTCTTCATCCTTAATCTTTCTTGAAGCATCTGAGAAATCAGTTTCACCTGGAATAAACTTTTTAAAGCCTGCACTTGATCCAGCTCTACCAACCTGAACACTAACATCTGACTGTGTGTTCATGTATTCTTCAGCTATGTTAGCCATAAGTGGATATACTGTACCAGAACCATCGATTATAACCTTACCTTCAAGCTTAGCCTTTGCTGCTTCTGTTTCAGCTTCTGTTTGTGCTTTTGTTTCTGCATTTGTTTCTGCTGATGTACTATCTTCCTTTTGACACCCTACTACTGCTAACATTGAAAGAGTAAGTACTAATGATAACAAAATTAAACCTATTTTCTTCATTGATTTATTCTCCCCTTTAGAAATTTGT
>QKEK01000119.1 GCA_003251775.1 Clostridia bacterium
TACCTTTTTATTTGTAGTCTTTGCATGGATATTCTTCAGAGCTAATACGCTTAGTGATGCGATCTATATTGTGAATAGCATTAAGACGGGGATTTCCTCTGGAGGTATACTTACAATATCGGGACAGACATTATCAGATATGGGTTTAAGTAATTACTCTCTAGCTATTATTCTGGTAAGTATACTAATAATGGAGCTTGTGCATTTAATTCAAGAGCTTAATCAGAGAAGAGAGGGCTTAAATATTCAACTTTTTAGTAGAATACCCCTACTCATGCGTTGGGGGGCATACTATTTGATAATATTAGCTATTTTACTTTTCGGTGAATATCAGTCGCAGGAGTTTATATACTTTCAGTTCTGATAATTACATATGATAATTGTTTTAGAAAGATCAACTGCAAGTAGTAGAACCAGACTAGAATCAAACTAGAACCAAATTAGTACAATAACTATACTATAACTGTACTGTAACGGTACTAGCACCAAACTAGAATTGAGCTAAAGAAAATTAGTTTAGCAAGAAAACAAGAAAATAAATTATGAGAATTTTTTAAAGGAAGTGAGCTTTTGAGAGCCTTTTTAGTAAAAGGGGTATTTTTTATAGTAATACTAATTGTTATATTGTCAGGAATAAACTATAAATACGTAAGCACAGAGTACTATAGCAATCTTAATAATGTAGCTAAGTTTAGAAATGTTCCGTATAATTTAGAGATTGTAAATTTTGGAACATCCCATGCAATGCAGGGTATAGGCTATGACGGGCTTGAAGGGGCTGGATATAACTTTGCTCTTGATGCTCAGATATTACATTACGATTTGGCTATACTAAAGCAGTTCAAGCTACATTTGAAAAATGGTGCAAGAGTAATTATACCTGTATCATACATCTCATTGTACATGGACAATTATGGAGAAAAGTATCAAAGCTATCAGCCCAGATACTATCAATTTCTTAAGCCAGAATATATAAAAGACTTTAAGGTCTCTGAGTATATACGTTTTGGCTTATTTCCCATAATGTCAGCAGGAGACAAGCTTAAGTATTTATATCAGCCCAGTAAGGTAGTACAATATGTAAGAAATGAAAAATCATATCCAGGAACAATACAAGATCTTGAAAAAGAAGCTAATGAGACTGTAGAGAGGCATATTGGCTTCAAGGAACAAAATCTTAGCTCTATAGCAGATAACCTTGAGAGTCTTGAGGGTATAATCAAGCTTTGTCTAGAAAACGGCTTCACGCCAATACTAGTTACCATGCCCGTAACGCATTATTATAGGGATGGCTTTAGTCAGGCGTTTAAGGAGGAGTTTTACCATACAGTTAATGATATAAAGGATAAATACAATGTCAAGTATTTGGATTATTCCTTTGATGAGACCTTTGCAAATGATATTAACCTATTCTTTGACTCTGCACACCTAAATAAGACAGGTAGAGAAAGGTTTTCAGAGCTACTATTAAAGAATGACATTAATTGAGTTAATTGCGTAGTTGTAAAAAGCTGACGGAGATTAGAAAGAGAAAGAAAATGAAGATAAAAATTGGAGACATAACAATAAAAAATAATGTTTTCCTTGCACCCATGGCAGGAATTACAGATAAGATATTCAGAAGGATATGCAAGGAAGCAGGAGCTGGGCTGACCTACACCGAAATGGTCAGTGCCAAGGGCATGTACTATAATGATAAAAAGACAGAGCTACTTACCGAGCTTAATGAGATAGAAGAGGTTGCTGCTATACAGATATTTGGCTCTGAGCCAGATATAATGGCAGTAGCAGCAAGAAAACTTGAGAAAAGTCCTGCACAGATTATTGATATTAATTTTGGTTGCCCTGCACCTAAGATAGTTAAGAATGGAGAGGGTAGTGCATTAATGAAAAGTCCAGAGCTGTTAGGTAAGATAGTAAAAGCCGTTAGCTCTGCTACTGAAAAAATAGTTACGGTTAAAATAAGAAAGGGTTGGGATGAGTCTTCTATTAATGCAGTTGAAATTGCCAAAATAGCAGAGGCAAATGGAGCTAAGGCAATAGCTGTACATGGGCGTACCAGAGAGCAGTATTATAGCGGAAGAGCAGACTGGGACATTATCAGGCAGGTTAAAGAGGCTGTCAGGATACCCGTTATAGGAAATGGAGATATTTTTTCTTCGGAGGATGCGGTTAAAATGCTTGATACAACAGGCTGTGATGCAGTAATGATTGGAAGAGGAGTACAAGGTAATCCTTGGCTATTAGAAAGGGTAGTAAAAAGGCTGGAGAACGATATGCACGATGGTGTAGAAATATTTCCTACAGACGAAGAAAAGATTAGTATGATTATTCGCCATTTAAATCTACTGTCAGAGTATAAAGGTGAGGCAATCGCCGTTAAGGAAATGAGAAAGAATATTGCTTGGTATATAAAGGGGATGCCCCAGGCGACAAAACTAAGAACAGAGATTTTCAAGGCAAATAGCAGAGAAGAGGTGCTTCAGATACTGGATATGAAAAGCCCTTAATTTTGAGTACTTAACATTATAGTTAACGCATATAGTTAATGTTGAAGAAATGATTTT
>QKEK01000184.1 GCA_003251775.1 Clostridia bacterium
GCAAACAAGAATTGTAATAAACCTAAAAACAGATTATATATAAATGCTCCTGCCACTGAAAGTGCTCCTGCTATCATCCCAGTCGCACTAATAGATGTACCTGCAAAACGGTTAATAGCGGCAATTACTATATAAAAGACTGTGATTAATGCAATTATTGCTAGAATAAACAATGTAATAGGATTCATGCTCATAGCTGTGTTCAAGCCTTGCTGCGCTACAGTTGCCGCCTTCGTTGCAGCTGCTTTTTTCCATAGCAAGACATTTTGTATGCCTGATATTATGTTGTTGCCAAGTGTAATTATCCCAGTTAATATCATTTTTGCGTTTAGTGCCAGCATTGCCGCTGCTATACCCCATATTATAGGGCTTATAAATGACCAGTTATCGACAAACAAAGAGACTATCCACAGTACTATATCGGCTAGAAAACAAGCAATTGTTGTGGCTACTATAGCCCCTGCGGTCAGAGCGTCAAAGAATCTCTGACCAGTAGGTGACTCCAGCCATTTGACAATATCCTGAATTTTAAGGGCGATTTTGTTTAATGGTCCTCCTGCCTGATTAAGGCTTAAAACCCATTCAACAGCCTTATTCTGTACCTGTTCCACAGCAGATGATATTTCCTCTGAGAAGGGCATTAGCATTTTTATTACATCAAAAGCCGTTGTAAACACGTTAAGCCCTTTTCCAACGGCTTTAACGGCATTGCCTAAAGTCTCAAAAGCTGAGCTACCCTCTTTTGCAGAGTCATTTAACTCCTCCTGCTTTTCCTTTGCCTCAGTAATCACATTATTTATTTCATAGTATGAGTTACTAAGCTGGATATTAAGAACATTATTCTCAATTTGCTTAACACTATTCTTTATAAAATTCATAGTGTCAGGTACCTTCTTCACTGATACGGGATCAATTATATCTAAATTTGTAGAAGGGGGATTATACAATTGAATAGCTTTTGTCGGTGGTTTATACAATGTTAAAGCTGTCGTAGGGGGGTTATACAACGTTAAAGCTGTAGACATAAATTCCTCCTTTCTGCTACCTGAGCTTTTTGTATTTTGTTATTTGTTTTTCAACCTTATATCCATGCCTTACTTCTGGCACAAATCTGGGTTGAAAGAAAATCATATATTTATACCTTCTCTATTTAAATCATTTTAATTAGTAATTTTCTTTCAACCTTGCTCTTTCTTTTCTTTCCATTTCAACTCTCTTATTGATACAAGCAATTACAAAAGCCTTTTCCTCACGTGGTAAGCTAAGAAATTGCCTAGGAAATATATGAAGCTCATGGAGGGCATAATAGGCGTAATTTGCATCACTATCGCCCTCCTCTATCAGTTTTTTGCTTCTTCCACCAGGTCATTAACATCCCTGTCAAAGCCGCTAAGTCTTTGTATTTGAGCCACAAGCTCAGCTATCTCTCCTGCAAGCAATACCTTATTCATATACTCCTCTGGATTTAGGCTGCCCGTTTTCTTAATGCTTTCTGAATCCTTAAAGTCAGGCACAACAGTGTGGTTAATTACAATAGCACTATTGAACTTCTGCATATCCATTTCAATCCTTCTATTCTTTTTAACCTCCATTGATTTCTTGCGTATTTCATCAAAGTCCTTATTTGTCATAGCCTTGATTTTGAATTTCATTATGCTACCGTCTGAATCCTTGAATCTGTCTGAGATAACAACCTCATCTACTAGATTATCGATTGGATTTATGTTTAGGAATTCTTGTAATGTACTCATATTTATACCCTTTCCTTTCTTAAGGCACAAATCTAGGTTGAAAGAAGCTCATAAATTTATACCTTCTATATTTAAATTATTTTAATTGTGTCACAAAACTTTGTTGGAACTTAGTTAGAATTTTTATCAAATCTGAAGTTTTAAAAACGCTTACAGATTAGCTCACCCATGCAGGTGGTACAACAACCACTGTAAGCGGTTTCCAAGCCAATTGGTTTCAACAAATTTAATTTCTTTATATTTTTTATTAAATAGGAAATTAAATTTGTGCTTACATACTAAAGCTGTCCAGCAAATCATAGTCATCAAATGTGAAGGATAATTCCTCATCCAGCATATCATCACTCGTTCCATCAAATTTTGCCGCAGTAATCTTGTCCAGATTACAGTTTTTTAATACTGCTGTTTGTTTACCATTATTAGATGATGTATCCTCATTGATGACCTGAAGGTCAAAGTAAAAGTCCCTTCCTGTTTTGATGTATTCCAGAGTCAGCTCTCTGAACAGGCTGGTGACATAGTATACTGTTAGCGTGCCGCTACCTGACCAGCCAGCAGTCTTCTTGCCTACGTTTGTTTTACCTAATACTGGAACATCAGACTTTTTCTTTTCTATAGTTGCATCAAGGCTCTTTGCATAAAATAATTCTTCTACTCTCCCATTAATGGTAGCAAAGGCTTTAGCCTGCTTACCTGAAACTGCATTTCTTTCATTCATAAACGCCATATTAGTTCACCTCTACCTTTACATATATTTTTTCAATGGCATCAACTGGAGTTAAGTATGTTTCTATTAAAACGCTATCTCCGCTAGTGCCTTCTTGAACGCTAATGTCTGTTTTGGAATCAAAATCCTTTATTGCTTCCTTCTTTTGTAATGCCTCTAAGTAATTAATGCACTCATTTTTGAGTAAATTCCTGCTCTCAGCATTATTAGAAACCTTCCCAAGATAAAAGCTAGAGAATAAATCTACAAAATCATTATTTATCTCGTCCAGTACACGCACTACGCGGTTCTTGGAGAATGCACTCCCCTTTGTCAAGGTAAAGGTAGTAAGTGTATTTATATCCTGCTCTACGATTGCCTTGTTATGATTAGCAGTAAATACAAACTCCCCAGCCTTTAATGAGTTAATTATCTGTGAGTTGGTGTAACGAGGTACTGCATCTATAGCCTCATCATATGCCTTATAGGTAAGAGATTCATTTATCTGAGCTGCTGCGGTTGCTGAAGCTACCCATGCAGTACATTGTGCTGCTGTTAGTGATGTGCCGTCAGAAAGCATAACACCGTTTTTAACAGATATAACGCCTTCATAATCAGCAATAGGATAATTCTCCAAAATAAGCTGTATTTTTTTACCCTCATCATCTCTCATCCTTTTGCAAAAGGAAACAAAGATACTCTTTAAGATTGTATCAGTAATAGGCAACGCCATAGTATTAAAATCATTGATTTCTACAGCTGCTAGATAATCAAGGTAATCCTGATTTGTTACTGTACCGTCAGTGCCCCCAATTAAGGCAGTTCCTGCTGTTTCAGTCAAAGCACCCGTTCCACTAAACGTTACCAAATTATTATCTGTAAGCCCTGCAATATCTGCTACGGTCTGCACCTCTACAGATATCCCGTCAAGCAAGGTTTCAACATCAAATAATGTATCATTATCAATGTTCTTACTTATAACCATCTTAATGTCGTTTCCTCTAACGCCTTCCCATCTTGCACTTACAGTTAAATTGCCGATGGTAGTAGCCGCCTTGACACCTGAATTCAATCTATATAATAATATTTTGTTGACCCTCTTCTGTGCCTCTCTTATTAATAGCAGCTGTGGCTCATTTATACTATAGCCAAGCTTTTCAAGTGTGTCCTCCCCTGTTATAACCTCTATTACCTTTTTGGGCTCTCCCCAAGATAATACTAACGGCATTGTCATTGTTCCACGCTCACCAATAGCTCCTATTGTCTTAGATTTTCCCTCTACATTTACATAAACACCTGGACGCACCTTGTTTAATGCTGTAAAATTTCCTCCTGCCATTCTAATTCGCCTCCCTCTCTAAGAAATCCTTAATCATTTCCTTTACACCCTCTAAGGTATAGGTCTCTTTCTCATTTAGTAGTGAACTGAGAATATCCTTTTCCGAAGATGTAAATTGTTCAGATTTCAATATCTGTTTTTTAATAAAATATGTGCTTTTCTCACTTGGTTTTATTGTTTTAGTCTTTCTAATCAAATTACTAGCTCCCTTCTAAGCTCTAGCTTCTGCATATTACTCACCTCTGCAGGCTCCCTTTTAACAACAACCTCATAGCTTACAAAGAAATGAAGTATACCACCACTTATTTCGTAGTACATTCCTTTTCCTCTGCATAACATGGCGTCGATAGAAATGAGCTCCATAGCATTGAATAATTGCTCTGCTATGCTATGCATATTCACTATGCCACTATCATGGTATTGGATATCAAAGGATATCCTTCGCTTGTATCTGTCCCCAAGCTCCTGTTCATGCTCACATTTGACCATTTTTACATAAAAGCTTGGTGCAGTCATACCTTGACTTAATTCTTCATTCATCAAAGGCACTTGCGGATAGTGTGAGTTAAGTATATTTCCAATACCCTGTATAACACTATTTGTTGTGGCTATCCCCAAAAAGCATCATCCTTTCTGTCTTAAGCTTGATTTTACTGAAACAAGCCTTAATACATTCTTGCCAAAGCTGTTTTCTTTTTCTTTGCCCTCCTGCTTAAATAAACATTTTTTTGTAAGCTTACTCAAAATATTCACTTGTTCTTTAATGCCTGCAATACCAAAAAGGCAATGATGTTCACAATCAATCCAATACCAGTTTTTCGTTCAAGCCTACGCTTACTTTGTTGCGTTATAATCTACAACAACCATTATTGTTTTACTAGTATCGTGCATTGACATTTTGCAATTTGCGTAATATAATATAGAAGAAAACTATTTACAAATACTTTAAATATTTATACTATATTAAATAAGCAATTAACCAAAACGTATTGTGTACTCTTATTATATTACGCATTACGCGTAATGTCAATAGTTAATTTGCAAAATATTTAAAATATTTTTTGGAGTGAATAATTATGACATTAGGAAAGAAATTAAGAGCATTAAGAGAAGATCGGGGCATTTTTCAAAGAGAGGCTGCTGAAAAGCTAGGTATTGCACTTACTACATTATCTGGCTACGAGAGGGACGCGAGAAAGCCCGATACTGGTATGCTAAAAAGGATTTGCGAGTTCTATGGAGTAACAACAGATTACCTGATTGGGACTGATACCACTCTGGATAATTTAGAAGAAGAGTTCCCTGAAGGGGTACAAGTGCTTAGGCGTGCCACAAAGGAGCTTTCACCAGAGGCACGAGCAAAAATGATTAAGCTGATGAAGGCATTTCTTGAAGAGGAATAAGTGTAGGATTTTACAATTAATCACTTCAACTAGGAGGTTAAACTTTTGAAACCAAGATTTGAGCTTGCAAAGCATATTGGCAGAGATTTTTTTAACAAATACTGCATTCAATTAAGTTATCCACTTGATGTAGAATATATAGCCAGCATAATAGGTGTATCTATAATCCCTTGTGATTTGCACGGAGAGGAAAGCTATACAATGCACGCTAAAAGAAAGGGTGCAGACAAGTATAAGATTGCTATAGATAATTCTTATAATGAGCAGCGAGTGCGTTTTACATTGTCTCATGAGCTAGGTCATATTATAATGGGACATTTTAAAGATTACAGAATCTCTACACTAAGCGAAGGCGAAAAGCTAGTTCTGGATAAAGAAGCAGATGTTGTCGCTGGAGAAATACTAATGCCTCTTTCATATATTACTAAGTATAAAAATTCTGTTGAAACACTTCAAATCATATTTGATGTATCTTTACCTGCAATAAAAACCAGACTTAAATTCTTAGATATAAAAGCTTCACTTAATAAACCTAAGCCAATAAATTATCAGCTTTCAGAAAATGAAAAGAAGGTGGCTCTACTTAGGGATAAATGGCTATATGATTTTTAATATTTTCTATTAAGTTAGAGAATACTATTATTGATTCCACTATAGGGAGCTCTAAGCTGTTGGTACTATTAAAGATAGTGGACAGCTGTAGAACCTTGTTGATTTGAACAATAATATATTAAAAGTTGGAGACAAACTATATGAAGCTATTTCGCCCTGAAAGGGTCTTTTTTGAACCCTCAGCCTTAAAGTATCCCCTTGGCAGACAAATATTCGACCGCTTTAAAAATACTGATGTAGAGGTTGTTGAAACCCCTATCCAGAATGTGCTAAAAAAAATACCTGGAGATACTGAAAGAGAAAAATTTGCTAGGGCTAAAAAATCACTTGTAGTTTCAGTTAATAAAAAAAATAAATTTGATATTTGCAAGCCTTCTGCTGACTATGAATTCTCTTTAGTTTCCAATTGCCCTGGCGTATGTGAGTACTGTTATCTACAAACAACTCAGGCATACAAGCCCTATTTGAGAGTTTTTGTTAACATAGAGGAAATTTTCGAGAACATAGAAGAGCATATAAGGCAAAACAGTCAGAATAGTATAGCTAATGAAAGTAATATTTTAACTGATACAGAAGGCAATATAAATACTAATAGTTTGCAAACTCAAAGAATTACTACCTTTGAAGTAGCTAGTCTCGGTGATCCTTTATCCCTTGAACATATATCAGGAAGCCTTGCAAGGACCATTGAGTTTTTTGGAACGTTAGATAATGGAAGGCTTAGGGTTGTTACAAAATTCGATAATGTTGATACCTTATTAAGCATTGAGCATAACTGTCATACGCATTTTAGAGTGAGTCTTAATTCCAAATATGTTATTAACTCCTTCGAGCATAATACTACCAGTCTTGAGGAAAGAATAAATACAGCTTCAAAGCTTTCAAATGCAGGATATCCTATAGGCTTTATAATAGCACCCATCATTATATATGAGGGCTGGAAATCAGAGTATACAGAGCTATTCAGTAGCTTAAGGAAACAGATAGGGAGTAAAATAGCTTCATCCAAACCCATAACCTTTGAGCTGATTCAGCATCGTTTTACTGCAACAGCTAAAGAGTTTATACTTCAAAGATACCCCAATACTAAGCTTGATCTTAATGAGGAAAATCGACAGTTGAAATGGGGCAAATTTGGAAGGTTTAAGTACGTATACCCCAAGGATAAGGCAAATGAGATTAAGGCATTTATTACTGAATTAATTAAGAGCAATTTTCCATCCTCCATCATAGAGTATTTCACATAATTATAAAGTAATTATTCACAGGAATATTTTTTATGGGTGTGGATAAGTATGCCTCGTTTTCCATAGGGAAATACGGGAAATACTATTTATACACAGACTTACTCACATTATCCACAGAAAACCTCAAGTCTTGAAACCCATTAATGTGAATAATGTGGATAACTATTGTGGATAACTTTTATGTTTTCTTATTGTTTAATAAGTGATATAATGGGTAAAAATACAATATAATTTTATAACCATTTATTCCTTTGAAAGGGGCTGTGACGGATATGAAATACATATTTACAGGTACAAGCATTGATGTAACAAATGCACTAAAGGAAAGGGCTGAGAAAAAGCTAGACAAGCTGAAAAAGTTTTTCAAAGAGGATACAGAAGCACATGTAACCTTTGGTGTAGAAAAAAACAGACAGATTTTTGAAGTAACAATATTCTTTAAGGGCGGAGTTATCCGTGCTGAAGAGATTTCTGATGATATGTATACTTCTATTGACAAATCAGTAGACACACTGGAGAGGCAAATACGCAAGAATAAAACCAGATTAGGCAAAAAGCTTCATCAGGATGCTCTAATTCCTGATAATTTTGAAATAGATGAGGATATTGACGAGGATGAAGAGTTCCACATACAACGTACTAAGCGTTTTGCAATTAAGCCTATGACTACTGAGGAGGCAATTCTCCAGATGAATCTATTAGGGCATCAGTTTTTTATGTTTTTAAACGCTGATACTGAAGAGGTCAATGTTGTTTATAGAAGAAATAATGGTAATTATGGCTTGATAGAGCCTGCATATTAACTCAACCATGCATTTTACACAAATAACGCCTGTAAGCGGTTTTCAAGACATTTTGTCTTGGCGATTTTTAAAACTTAAATGATTTTTTATTAAATCTGAAGTTTTAAAAACGCTTACATATTAAGCTATCTCTAGATATAATGTTAAAAAAACACTAGTGGCATACTCCCCTTATGATACACAGATGAAATATCTAGACTATGTATCATAAGGGGGTATTTTTACTTTCATCGGAATAATTAATCAAGCATCATGTCATTTAAAATAATATCCCTATGCCTATACCTTTTTCTTTTTTGTGTTACTTTTCCGTATTCTATTGCTTTTTGTGGACACCATTGAATGCAGGCCATGCATTGTTCACAATTAGTTCCCCATATAGGTTTTCTATCTTTTATTAGTATGTTTCCAGAAGGACAAATTTTTCTACAAACTTCACAGCCGGTACAACTTCCATTTTCATGGAAGTTGACAGACATAGCTCCAAACTTCTTTACTTTATCATGTGCATAGTTTTCATAGTGCTTTGTAATAAAATTACCCTTAGGAAATTCTATATTTCTTTTGGCAAGAACATTTTCTGCTATAATCCTGACCCTTCTTCTCTCCCAACCAGACTGGATCTTCCTTATTGCTACTGGAAACGCCCCATATTCTACGATATAATTCCCCGACATCCAAATTGAGAACCCCGCATTTAATTTTCCTCCACTATTTTTTATACACTCAGACAAGACGTTGAATACTCCTCCGTACATTCCCCCATATGTACAAACTACATAGACATAATGTGTTTTGCTGAAGTTAAGCTTCTTTATAAATTCTTTCACCATATTGGGTGGTGAGTAATAATATACTGGTAATACCAACCCTATACTTTCATAATTCAGCTCAATTTTCTCCTCTCTTAATGCCGTAGTAATTGCAATTACTTCTGCATCTCCTATACTTTTTGCAAGCTTTCTGGCTACAGCAAGGCTATTTCCGGTTCCGGTAAAATAGAAAATACCATTCTTCATTCTTTATCAATCCTCCTATATATATTCAATTCTGTACTCATCACTTTCATGTCCGAATATCATCTCGACTTCTGGATATCTTAAGCTAAACTCCCTTATTCTCAAGAAGCTTTCCCTTGTCTGCTTTAAGTCTTCAGAAAAGCTTCCTGATTCAACTCCCAGCAAAAATCCTTTTTCTGCTGTACATATATCTCCTATTACCAAATACTTTTTATTGCCATTAATTAAATATGATATATGTCCCTTTGTATGGCCTGATGTAGAAATAGCCCAAAATGAACCATCTCCAAAAATGTCAATCACCTTTCCCAGAATTGGCATTTTATTAGAATTATTAAAATCAATGGTTTCAAAGTTATATCTCTTAAAATAGTCTGAATAAACAAGAGGCCAAAAGTTAGTATCAACTTCACCCTTACCACATATTATTTCCATGTCATCTGGCAAAGAATCCAACCCTGCTAAATGTTCATGTGCATGAGTTAGAAAAACCCTTTTTGGATTTATCCCAAGTCTTTTTAACTTGCAGTCTATTCCTTCTTCTGCACCTACAATGTAACGGTTTTTAAAATACATTGACTTTATAATCCCTTTAAAGCTACCTCCCGGACTTTTATGTGCTAGACTGTCAAGTCCTGTATCAATCAAAAAATACCCATATTGGGAGTGATTCACTAAATGATTTAGAACAGGAACCTTTGCTTTGCCATCCTTCAATCCACTTGCCCAAGGATTTTTTAAGTTGATAAGACCTGATATTTTGCATACAATAGTGCCTGTCTTTAAGGTTTCAACAGTAATTTGAGACGAATTTGAAAAC
>QKEK01000210.1 GCA_003251775.1 Clostridia bacterium
AAGCAGTAGTTTATAATGTAAATGCAAATATAAATGTAAACGAGGGTACTAATAAAATATGTGGTAAATGTGGTGCTAAGAACAGCGTTTCTAATAGGTTTTGTAATAAATGTGGTAATGAATTAGAGCATTCACCAGCACAGCAAATATATAAGACCTCAAGCTCTTATCAAATAGACGATACAGAGAAAGGGGAAGGCAGAAAAAAAACAAAGCGTATTATGCCAATTATAGCAATATTGCTTGTTGTATGTGTGTTCGTCTTTGTCTATAGAGAAAACATTCTTAGTATTTTTAACAATAATAATTATGACACTAACATTGAGTATGAAGGTAGTACAAAAGATGTAAGTCTATATACAGAGGATAGTGATATAGAATACAATCCAGTTGCTATGCCTGTTTCAGGAACTAAGGCGTTTGAAATATCTCCAATTGATGGACTTACAATATCGGCAACCGAAAATGCTATGGATAGGGAAAGAAGCTTTAAAGTAAAACAGCTTGAGGAGAATGAGTTAAAGGGTATCGTAGAACAGCTGCCTACACCCGATATGTTCCCTTTGCTGGCTTTTGACGTAGATTCAGGTATGAAGCTTGAGGAACAATTTCCTGGAGAAATTGAACTTACCTTTGATTTAGATATACTGAACATTTCAGAGGTGTTCAGAGAGGATTTAAAGATAGTAAGATTAGGAGATACTACGCCTCCTACAGTTGTGCCATCAGTATTGAACGGAAGTAAAATAACTATTCAAACAGAAAAAAATTGTCTGTTTGCAATATGTCTTGGTCTGGCTATAGGTGGAGCGGTAGTTGCTACATACGACACATTAGAGAAGAATGGATACGTAAATCAAGACAGGGGTATTAAAAAAATTGTGAACTCTGATTTGGCTTTAGAGCCATGGAGCTGGACAGATAGTGTGAAGGGCTATACCGTATATTGGCCTAAGCGTATGCCAGCCGCAAATCCAGATGAGGTGAAGAAGCAAAACGATAATATAATAAGCCTGTATAATAAATATGGCTTGCAGGTAGATGTTTCAGGAAGTGTAAATAACATATTAAAGCTACAAAACGGGGATAGTGATCCAAGAAAAATAGCAGAAAGGCTTAAAGAGCTATATAAGGACGAGGAGTTTAAGAAAACGAGTGCCTTGATAAAAAGTGATAAATGGCAAAAAGAGAATGTATGGCCATACGCCGTACAAAAAAGCTTAGAGCAACTAAAGCTCGCTGACGAGTACCTGTATACACACAGGGGCTTTAAAAAGCAAAGTAGTACAGACGTATACTTAATGGATAAGTGGCCAGTGCCAGCAAAAAAGAACGAAGAGATGGGATATAGCAAAAATACATATACCAGAAGACCGTATTTGCATATAAATCTTGAATTTCAAGGTGTAAACCATAATCCTACTGATTATCAAAAAAATAAATGGTGGTATGATGACCTTTTAATTACTTTCACACATGAGCTTTTTCACGTATCACAGGTTCGTTATCTAAGTCTCTTATCCATTGATTCAAAGGATTATACATGGTTCTGGGAAGCAACGGCTACTACCTTGCAGGAAGAGGCAGCAGCCTACTACATAGATAAACTGACTATAGAGGATAAGGACTACTCAATTGATAGGAATACCCACTTAGGAGAATGTTCAGCTCCTCTGGCTTATTTTACAGGCTATGATGACGCCAAGAATTTGCAAAATCAAGGGTATGCATATTCGTATCTAATTGAGTTTTTGAGAGATGAGTATTCTGCTAAAATGAATGTCAAGCCAGAGCAATTCCTTAATTTAATATTGGAGCGGTTTGCTTCAACAAAGGATGCAATAAAAACACTTAGTGACCAGATTAGTAATAATAAGAGTGCTTTCCGCTATGAGTATGAAAGATTTTGTAAGCAAAAGGCAGATTTATTTGTCAGTGTACCTGACAAGGGGTTAGGGATACCTAATACTGAATTTAAGCTTAAAAAAGCAAGCCCATATGTGGAGGTTATAGCAAAAAGTAGCCCCCTATCAACCAATGCCAAAAAGTTTACTGTGCTTGAAAAGCTGGCTTCAAAGCAGGAGGTTGCCCTTGTTGTGAGAGCTGATAAGAATACTATTGGCTTTGTTAATGACCTTTCATTAAGAAGGAAGCTTGCAAATGACAAGCTATTTAGTTATATTATTGAGCCAAAGGGATATGCAGGACAGTTATTTGATACAAAAATACCATCCGATGAGGTATCCTTTACAAATGAGTACTCTCAGCTATATCTACATGAGATTCATTTTTAAAGGAGCGTTCTGATAGCAAATACTCAGTTTTCGTGATGTTTAAGCCTCTGAAGCCTGAGGCAGAAAAACTTCAAATTAGTGAAGGCATGAACAAGCTGAAAATAACTAATAAAAAAGGTATTCTTTTTGATAAGGGGCTTGTTGATAAATTTATTATATCCATAATTTGCCCATCTGGAGAGCTATATAAATTAGAAACCAGTAAGGAGGAAATAGAAATTCCATTGAGCTTTGACCAGTTTTCAATTGATAAGGCACAATAAAGATTAGGGGTGTTGAAAAATCCACATTGAAATCCGATGAGGATGAAAACGCTTTCTATATTTCAGTAAGTGAGGTTACAAATACTGATTCTATGGTGGAGGGTCCTGAAAGTGATAAGGCTAAGATAGTAGTCAATCCTAGAGTAATTGTAACTGCTGATGCCAAAGAAGCGTTTGTTAAGGAAAAGGTTAATTATACAGTTAATATTCAGAATAAGGATTTTCAGTATATATGGACAATGGGAGATGGCTTCGAGGTAGATGGAAGCTATAACCTTGAATATATATTTGATTATTCGGGAAGCTATGTAACTAGTGTATCTGTCAGAACTCCGGATGGAAAGGAAATAGGAACTGATAGCTGGGAAATAGAGATTGTTGAGGAGGTTGCACAAACAGAGGCTGAGGCACAGGAAGAGACAAAACAGGCTGAAGATAGCTTACAGTACGGTAAAAAATCAGATGGAAATGACCCGTACAGGAAATATGATGAAGGCTTTGTAAAGTATGATTATTCTCAGCTAGCGTATGATGAAGCCCCACGGGAGGTTACATATCATAATATAAAAGCAAATGAGCCAGAGGGGATGCGTATTACCTTCTATGATGAAGGAAATACAAAGCCTTGGCGAATTGAATACCAAATGAAATACTCTGATAGCCTAAGTAGCTATTTTACTGGATTTGGTGAAACAACCTTTGATGAAGAGGGGCATGTAACCAACAGAGCAAGAAATTCATTTGATGGAACATATATATGGAATACTTCAACTGACTATTTTACTAATGGTGATATTGAAACTGAGGTTATAGAAAAGAATCACCCTAATGATAGTTCTAAGAATTTATATATACAAAAGTATTATAAATATACCAATAAGAATAACAAGCATTACCTGTATTCTGAGTCGCACTATATCAATGGAACATTTGTTAAAGGCTATGAGTACACCGAGGACGATTCAGATGGTTATGTATATTTATCAGAGACAAAAACAAGGAATAGTGATGGTGAGCTGACTACGGTTTATACAGACCGAAATGGGCAGGCTTATTAAGGAATATAGAAAAAAGGGGATATCAGAGCTACTTATTCACAGAAAATTAATAAAATTGCAATGATAAACTCATTGCACTATATAGAATATTGTGGCAAAATAATAGTAATGATTTTACAGAATTAATATAATAGGAGGTTGGCATGTCCGAGCTGTTTGAAAATGCTGTTACAGGAGTTAACATTATACCAACTGTATTGCTGGGCTTAATTATAATATACTGGATTACTGTAATACTGGGGGCATTGGATATTGATTTTTTGGACATTGATTTGGATGGTGCAGAAAACACAACAGGTCCATTTTATGCAGTACTGGCATTTTTAAATATCGTGGAGCTTCCGCTTATGTTTGTTTTAAGCATGATTATATTAATTTTCTGGATTATTGCCATGTTGATGTATTACTTACCTGTCCCTGTAGGTGGTGTTGAAAACGCGATTCTTTTTATTCCTGCATTAATTTTGAGTATGGTTGTTACAAAAATTATTACTCAACCAATGAAGAATCTTTTTAGTAATAGCTTCGTAAGAGATAACAGGATTAATCAGGTGGTAGGTCAGTCATGTACACTTATGTGTAATGTAGAAAATGGGCGACTTGGTCAGGCTAAGGTTAAGGGTGATGGTGCATCAATTGTAATAAATGTCAAGTCCGAAAATGGTGAAGCCTTTCAAAAGAATGAAATAGCTTGTGTAATCAGTAAGGATTTGGAGAAAAACATATATTATATAAACAAGTATTAATTTTAAGGAGTGGAAAAGATGAGTTACTCAGTACAGTTCATGTTGGTTACTATTTTTGCAGCAGTTATAATTATTCTAGGGCTGCTTGCTTTGTTTTCAAGGTTCTATCATAAGGTTGAACAGGGTAAGGTTATTGTAAGAAATGGGGTTGGAGGCCCTGTAGTGTGCTTTGGTGGTATTTTCGTTGTGCCTATATTACATAGATATGAGGTAATGGATATTTCAGTCAAGCGTGTTGAGATTGCCAGAGAGGGTAAGGATGGGCTTATTTGTATGGACAATTTGAGGGCAGATATCAGGGTAGCCTTCTTTGTTCGTGTTAATCATACAAGAGAGGATGTATTAAAGGTTGCACAGCTACTTGGATGTCAGAAAGCCTCAGATCAGAAAACACTGATGGAATTCTTTGATGCTAAATTCTCAGAGGCTTTGAAAACGGTTGGTAAAAAGTTTGAGTTTGTTCAGCTTTATACTGAGAGAGAGACGTTTAAGAACGAGATACTGCAAATTATTGGAACTGACTTAAATGGTTACGTTTTGGATGATGCTGCAATAGATTATCTGGAGCAGACTGATTTGAAGAGCTTGAATAGTAGCAATATTCTTGATGCTGAGGGTATTAAGAAGATAACAGAGCTTACGGCAAAGCAGTTAGTATTAGCTAATCAGATTGAGAGAGATAAGGAAAAAATAATCAAGCAACAGGATGTAACTGCTCGAGAGGCTATTTTGGAGCTTGAAAAGCAAAATGCAGAAGCAGAAGCGAAGCAACAGAGGGAAATATCTAATGTTAATTCAAGAGAAAAGGCAGAAGCAGAGAAGGTAGCACAGGAGGAGCGTTTAAAGTCAGAGATGGCAAGAGTAAAGACTGATGAAGAGATTGCTATAGCTGAGGAGAATAAGCAAAGGCAGATAATTGTTGCATTAAAAGCAAAGGAAAGCACAGACGCTGTTGAAACCGAAAGAGTAGATAAAAAAAGGCTTCTTGAAAAGACGGAGAAGGAAAAGCTGGTTGAGCTTGCAATTATAGAAAAAGAAAAGGCTGTAGAGGTTGAAAAGAAGAACATACAAACCGTTATTCGTGAAAGAGTAGCAGTGGAGAAGGACACAGTTGTAGAAGAGGAAAAAATTAAGGATACCCGTGCAATAGCAGAGGCAGAGCGTGTAAAAACTGTTGCAGTCAAAAAGGCACAGGAAGAGGCAGAGAAGAAGCTGATTATAGAGGTCCAAACAGCTGAGGCATCAAAGCAGGCTTCTGAGAAAATAGCAGAAAAAACAGTTATTGAAGCAGATGCTAAGCTAAAATCCTCACAAAAGGAAGCCGATGCAATAAAGATTTTAGTGGATGCTAAGGTTATGGATCAAGCAACTAGCGGTATTGCAGAGGCTAGGGTTATTGAAGCAAGAGCCTTAGCACAGGAAAAGGATGGAGCAGCTAAGGCAAGAGTGCTTGAAATAACATCAGAGGCAGAAGCAAAGGCTATTGAAGTTAAGGCGTTAGCTGAGGTTAAGGGTGAAGAAGCAAAGGTAGGAGTGAAAGAGAAGGAAGGAACAGTAGAAGCAGAAATTCTTAAGAAGAAATATGTAGCTGAAGCTGAAGGAATAAAGGAGAAGGCTAACAGCATGAAGGCTCTTGATGAGGCTGGTAGAGGTCATGAAGAGTTTAAGCTGAAGCTAGATAAGGAAAAGGAAATCGAGCTAGCAAATATCAGTATCCAAAGAGAAATAGCAGAAGCACAGGCATCTGTAATCAGAGAAGCGTTAAAGGCTGCTAAGATTGATATTGTGGGCGGAGAAACAATGTTCTTTGATAAGATTATTGGCTCTATATCACAAGGTAAGTCGTACGACCGTCTGGTTCAAAACAGTGAGGTATTAGGAGATATTAAGAAGACCTTTATTACAGGTGACCCTGAGTACTTTAAAAAGCAGCTTCAGGACTTGATGGGAAGATTTAATATCACATCAGAGGATATAAAGAATCTTTCAATAGCAGGTGCAGTAAATAAAATGATGAAAAACGCTGATGCTGATGAAAAAACCATGCTGGAAAAGCTTTTAGATACAGTAACCAAGGCAGGCTTAGCAGACCAACCAGCAAAGCTTTTAGATAAGTAATAGAAATAGGTTGAGAACATAGCGATGTTTTACATTTTTTATAATCTTAAGCTGAAATTAGTGCCGTACATAAAAAGTACGGCACTAATTCAATCAAAAAGATATAAGCCAACGAGCTCTTTCTGTATGTACACAAGAACCCTACATTAGTTAATGGTTACTTAGTTAAAAATTAATTGCTAAATGAGGTTGATAGGTTTGGATGCAAAGAATTTAATGAATGATATAAATGATATAAACGATAATAGTCCTTTAAATAACAACGATATAAATGATAATAGTCATATAAATAATGGCAGTCATATAAATAATGATATGAAGAGTAATAGTGAAGAAAACGGTGCTTACGAGGTAATCAAAAATCGTCTTAATAAGAATAGTGCTGACTTAAAGGAACGGCTTGAAAAGCTTAATACTACAAGAAAAGACCTCTTTGGTTCGATTGATACCAAATTACTTGGCAGTGAGCGTATTATTACGGAGAACAATTGTATACCAAGAGATATGGCACCTGTAAAGAATAGCTTTATCTTTGGCTATAATGTTCACATTGGTCTTAAAACTAAGGTTGAGCTAAGTGATGTATTTTCGATTTATGAATATAAAGAGCGTACCTTTGAAAAACAGCCACTATCGTTAATAAATGATAAGCAATTTATTAATGATTTTGACGAGCTATATAAGTACTATAAAAATACATTCTTTGCAAAGTTTACCATAGTTGAGCCATATTTATATATGATATTTCAGACAAGTAAAAATGCAACTGATATAAAGGCGTTTAAGTGGCTTGTCGAAGATAATAAGCTTACGTATATAGACTGTAGAAGCGAGCATGAGGTAAGGTTTAAAAATTTCAGTGAGTTTAATTGGGTTAAGGTGACGAGGGAAGACCATAGAACGGGAAGTCACCCTCATATATCTGTATTAGACAGGATTTTTGTAGAAACGATTGGTGGAGACCTCACAATTAAAGTAGAGGACAATACGGATTCTGGTAAGGGTATATATTCGGAGGAGGTTGAGGATAAGGATCAAAATCTGGATGATGCAGAAATATATTATTCAGATTTAGGTCAGATAATTATACTGAAAATCCGTCCATATAAAGAAAATGATTATCGCTACTTTGTATTTAATGATAAGCTAAAAAGTGTTGTCAGAATTGATTCAATAAAGGATACCTGTATGCTTCTGCCAGGCGGGCATGGTCTCATTTTCCCAAAAGGCTATTACCTACAGAGCGGAGAATATAAGGTTTTCGATGTTCCCTCTGATCAGTCTGTATTTGAGCAAATGACTAATTCTTCTAATGGAGAGGATTATCAGTATATTTTCTATAACACTGAAAGCGGAATATATTTAGTCTATTCGTATAATGTTATAGAGCAGATTATAGACACCCCAATTGTCTGTAGTGGGTATTCTCATTTTGAGAGTGGTGAGATGCTTGTTTTTAAGCACGAGGATGACCCCAGAAAGAATCATATGATACAGATTTGGCAGACCCCATATGTGGGAAAGAACTATGTAATTGAAAATAGTAGCGATTCAATCCTATTTAAAATAGGAAACAAGGATATTGTAAGATGCATGGCTGATTGCAAAATCGTCTACAACTTGATACAGAAGGGTGAAGGCTATCAAAGCATATATCTTGATATAGTAAAACAGACAGAGCAGATTATGGATTCTTACTTTTGGCTAGATAAAGAAGAGGCATATAGGCTTAAGGAGGTACTTCTATTAATTAAGGAAGCGTCTGCCTCTGCTATTGGTGAGTATGAAAAGGTAAACAGAATAAAGAATGCTACAAAAAAGCAGCTTGAAGAGGTGGAGAAAGAGGCAGATGAGCTTTTAAAGTCTATTGAATTCGGGAGCTTTGAAACTGTAAATGAATATGTGAAGGTATTGGCTGATATCCGTAATTTAAGGGGACGAATTGTTTCGTTAAGGGATTTAAGGTATACAAATCTTTTAACTGTTGAAGCATTAGAAAATAGCATAAAGACAAAAAATGATGATTTTACTAAAAAGTGCATTGATTTTATGATTAAACCAGAAGGGTTAAAAATCTACTCAGAACGAGTAGAGGAGCTACAGAAGGGCATTGAAACAGTAAACAAGTCAAAAGAGGGCAGAGAGCTTTCTGGTCAAATGGATGGAACCTCTTTTGAATTAGAGCTACTGGTTGACATTGTGGGTAATTTTAAGATAGAAGACCCCACCATGACGACAGAAATTATTGAAAAGATATCAGCTATATTCTCTCTTTTAAATAATGCAAAAGCAAAGCTTAAAACCAGAATGGAGTCTCTTGTTAAGGATGAAATGGTTGGTCAGTTTAATTCGCAAATGAAGCTTTTAAGTCAGGCGGTAGTGAATTATCTTGATATTTCTGATACTGTAGACAAGTGTGATTTATATCTTAACAAGGTTATGGTACAAATTCAGGAGCTGGAAGGAAAATTTGCTGAATTTGATGAGTATGTAGTTAAGCTTTCAGAGAAAAGAGAAGAATTATATAATGCGTTTGAGGGGAGAAAACAAGCTCTTTTAGAGAAGCTAAACAAAAAAGTGATAGCTCTTTTTAGTTCCTCTGAGCGTATTCTAAATGGTATTCAGAATAGACTTAAGGGGTTCAATACCGTTGAAGAAATTAACGGATATCTTGCAACAGATATCATGACAGAAAAGGTAAGGGATACCATAGAACAGCTAAAAAACCTTGGCGATACTGTAAAGTCAGATGAAATCAGTTCAAAGCTTAAGACTTTAAGGGAGGATGCCATACGTCAGCTAAAGGATAAGCAGGAGCTTTACGTAAATGGAGAAAATGTAATAAAGCTTGGAAAGCATCATTTCTCTGTTAATACTAAGGATATTGAGCTTTCTATAGTTCAAAAAGAGGATGGAATGTATTTTCATATATCTGGTACAGATTTCTGGGAAAAAGCTAGACATGAAGATATTAAAAAGTATCAGCATGTATTTGAACAAAGCATCTTATCAGAGAGCAAAGAGGTATATAGAGCCGAATATCTTGCGTATAAGATATTTGAAGTAGCTTCTATGAATGGGCTTGATGAGCTTCAAAGGCTTTATTTTTCTTCAGATGATCAATTGCTGGAGCATATTCAGAGCTTTATGGAGCCTCGTTATCAGGAAGGTTATACCAAGGGAGTACATGATGTGGATTCCTTCATGATACTTAGAGAATTACTAAATTTACATCAAAGCATTGATTTATTGATATATGATAGTGATGCAAGAGCTTTTGCAAGACTATTCTGGACACGCTTTGCTGATGAAGAAACAAAGAGTATCCTTAATATACGTCTTAAGGAGCTATCCAAGGTAAGCATATATTTTAATTCCAAGCCAAGGCTTAATAATTATATTCCATTTATTATAACAAAAATGGAAGAGGTACGTGATAAATATAAAACTACTTCATTATTTGATAGCACAAATATTTCCCAAGCGGCAGAATATCTGTGTATGGAGCTTATGAAGGGCGATGAGTTTGTTGTTAGCAAGGAGGCTCTCAGCATATATGAGGGCTTTGTTAATTATCTAAAGAGCAAGAACGCGTATAATGATTTTATAGCATCAGTAAAGAATTGTTCTAAGGACTTAGAAGGTCAGTTCTATCTTATAGGGGAGTGGTTAAGTGCGTATATTAACGATGAAAGTCTAAAAGAGCAAACCGAAGCAACAAATGAAGCAAGAAACGAAGCAACAAATGAAGCAAGAAACGAAGCAAGAAACGAAGCAACAAGTGAAGCAAGAACTGAATCAATTAATGAAGTGATAGTAATACTACTTGAGGAAGGAAATAGTATTGGTAGAGCTATAAGCACTGGCACAAAAGTAAGTGTAACTGGCTTAGTAGGTACGCATGGGTTAATCAAATCAGGTGAGCTTAAGCTGTCATATAACGAATTTATGAGTAAGCTTAATCACTATGACAAGGTAGTGGTGAAAGATTTTATAAAGCTTCAGGAGATAAAAAAGGAGCTTATCCAAAAGCAAAAGGATACGCTACGGTTAGAAGATTTTAAACCAAAGGTGCTAACCTCTTTTGTTAGAAATAGATTGATTGATAAGGTTTATCTGCCACTGATAGGGGATAATCTTGCAAAGCAAATTGGTGTAGTAGGAGATAATAAACGAACTGATTTGATGGGTATGCTATTGTTAATATCTCCGCCTGGGTATGGGAAAACTACCCTTATGGAGTATATAGCAAGTCGTCTTGGGATAATTCTTGTAAAAATAAATGGTCCTGCACTTGGACATGAGGTAACCTCCCTAGACCACCAAAGAGCAAATAATACAGGTGCTAGGGAAGAACTACGTAAGCTTAATCTTGCCTTAAAGATGGGGAATAATGTAATGCTTTATGTGGACGATATTCAGCATTGTAATCCTGAGTTTTTGCAGAAGTTTATTTCATTATGTGACGGACAGAGAAGAATTGAAGGGGTATATGATGGGGTGGGGCAAACCTACGATTTAAGAGGAAAAAAGGTAGCGGTTGTTATGGCTGGAAACCCATATACTGAGAGCGGAGAGAAGTTTAAAATACCTGATATGCTAGCGAATAGGGCAGATGTATATAACCTTGGTGATATGCTAAGAGAAAACGAAGAAGCATTTAAGCTCAGCTATATAGAAAACAGCCTTACCTCAAATCCTACACTTAGTAAGCTATCAAGCAAGAGCCAGAAGGATGTATATGCCCTTATAGAAATGGCTAAAGGGGTAGCAAGAGAAAGTGTTAGCTTTGAAGGTAATTATTCTATGGATGAGATAAGTGAATATGTTAGTGTTATCAATAAGCTGTTTAGGGTTAGGGATATAGTACTAAAGGTCAATATGGAATATATTTATTCAGCAGCACAGGCGGATGAATACAGAAATGAACCCCCGTTTAAGCTTCAAGGCTCTTACAGAAATATGAATAAGATAGCTGAAAGGATTTCTTCTATCATTAATGATGAGGAATTAAATGAGATTATTGTTGGAAGCTACGAAAATGACTCTCAAACGCTAACTACAGGGGCAGAGGCAAATATGCTTAAGTGGAAGGAATTAGTAGGGTGCATGGGAGAAGATGAGCAACGACGTTGGGAAGAGATTAAGAGGGTGTACATGAAGAATAAGCTAGTAAAGGGAGACGATAAATTGGGGCAGGCTGTAATGGTGCTAAGCAGTCTTACCGAGAACATGGAAAAGATAAAGGATATTCTTGCTGAAGGGAAAAATTAGAATAGGGTTATATAATAACTGGGTAATGATAGGGTAATGATATGGTAATAGTAGGGTAACAGGCTATTAGTATGTTTAAACAAACAGGCTTCTAAGCTGTAAGGCTATCTTTGATAGCCTTACATAGAAATACTAAATGACCTGTTACCTACCTGATGCCTCATAATATAAATTTTGATTAATTGCTTTACATAAAACTATGCACTTTCATAATAGATATTCTCTTTGTTAACATTTAGAGCATTTAATACCTTTAAAGAAGCATTAACCATAGGTGGAGGACCACACATGTAAATCTTATA
>QKEK01000012.1 GCA_003251775.1 Clostridia bacterium
AGTCATATCAGTCAAGAAATGCCACACGAAATACATAAATAAAATGACTTATTTAAGAAATAAGACAATTTTCCACTAAAAATTATAAATAAAAAAGGTTGCGACAATTATTATTTAAAAATCGCAACCTTTTTCAGTGGCCTCATTTATTATGGGCTTTTATTAAATATGATATTATTTTTTTGTAAGTATCATTGATGTAGAGGTCTTTGAATCAGTTAACGTTAAGGTATTATTTTTAAATGTATAGTCAAATTCAACAGGTATCCCATTCTCTGCTGTAACTGCAACCCAAACACTATTGTCTATAGATGTATGTGTTGGGGTTATTGTTAGTTTTTTATCAGTTCCAGATATTGTCCCTTTTGAATAAGACTTACTATACACAGAATTATTTGCTGTAATTGTTACTTGTGTATTATAAGTTCCTTCAGAGATTGTAATAAGTGTCGTAGTTGTAGCTGTTTTTCCAAAAGCCTCAATTGTACTTATTGATTCCCACGTCCCTATGTACGCAGGTGTTGGATTTAGCAATTCACAAGATGTAAGTGCGAAAGCTAACGCAATTAAAAAAAATAGTGTTTTTTTCATTTTTTCTCCTAAATGTTTTTGTTTTGAAATTAAACATTTTTTTATTTTATTGCAAGCACTTTTTTATAAAGGGAAGCGATAACCAATTCCCCACAGGGTTTCAATGTATTGTGGTTTTGATGGATCTGTTTCAATTTTTTCCCTGATTTTTCTGATATGCACAGTAATTGTTGAAATATCTCCAAAGGATTCATTCCATATACTCTCAAATATTTCCTGTTTAGAGTAAACTTTATTTGGATTAGACATTAGAAGATAAAGAATATCAAACTCTTTTGAAGTTAGAACAATATTTTCACCGTTGTGAATTACACTTTTAAATTCATGATTAACTTCCAGTCCTCTAATATTGATTGAATTTTTGACAATTGATCTGTTTGTGCCTGAAAGTTTGTTAAATCTGTTTATATGAGCTTTTACTCTGGCGGCCATTTCGCTTGGACTAAAGGGTTTTGTCATATAGTCATCAGCCCCTAATCCTAAGCCGCGAATCTTGTCAAAATCCTCTTTCTTTGCAGAAATAAGTAAAACAGGAGTCTCTTTAACTGCCCTTATCTCTTTTAATATTGTAAAGCCATCAATCCCCGGAAGCATTATATCCAGAATTATCAGATCGTATTCGTTAGTTACAGCTTTTTTAAGTCCTTTTTCTCCATCAGAAACAATTTCAACATTAAAACCATCTATTTCCAGATAGTCCCTTTCAAGTTCTGCAATGCTGCTATCATCTTCAATTATTAATATATTATTCATTCTTTATCCTTTATTAATGGAAGCTTAAAGAAGATTGTAATTCCTTTTTCATCATTTTTTGATGCATAAATTTCCCCGTTATGCTCCTGAATTATCTGTTTTGAAATAGCCAACCCAAGACCGCTTCCTTCAGTTGAAGATGATCTTGCTGGATCAGCTCTATAAAATCTCTCAAAAATATCATTGATGTTCTCTATCATTAGACCTGGACCATTGTCCCTAATAGAAACTGTAACAAAATCACAATCTTTAATTATTTCAATTGATATTTCACACTGTTGTCCATTGGAGTATTTTATTGAGTTTCCTACTATATTATTAATAACCCTCTGTAATTGAATTGGGTCTCCATAAACAGTTGTATTTTCAGAATTACTTTGAAAACTTATGCTTGTTTTTGGTTCATCGTATCTTATTTCCTCAATTATATCAGACATAAATAAATTCATATTGAGTTTCTGGTAATTAAATGGGATTGTTTTTAGATCAAGTTTTGAATAGAGGAATAAATTCTCTATTAATTTATCCAGAATAGTTATCTTTTTATAGATTGTGTCATGATACTTCTTTATTTTTTCCGGAGTGTTAGCTACACCATCAACAATACCTTCGATATATCCTTTTATCGCAGTTATTGGCGTTTTTAAGTCGTGGGATATATTTGTTATTAGTTCTGTTCTGTTTTTTTCATATAAAAGCTGTTTTTCTGCATTTTTCTTTAATCGCTCCCTCATCTCATTAAATGCGATAAAAACATCATTGATTTCATCGTTTTCGCTGTAGGTTATATCAAAGTCAAAATCTTCATTTTTAATAGCAATTGCAGCGTCTTTTAATCTGCTAAGTGGTCTGGTTATCTTTCTTGAGGTAATAAATGTTAAAAGACTTATTAGTAATATATAAAAAGCTATGGGTATTGATAGGGCAAAGGAAAAATTCCCCAGCTTATAGTAGGAATTTATAAAAAAAATTGTTGCAGGGGTGCCATCATTCATATTAAATAACCAGTAGTTTATATATCTTTGTTCATTAATATCTTCCGGGGGTATCTCTTTGTTTCCAACAGATTTAACTATTTTTTCATCAGTAGTAATAATGCATAGTATATAATCTGGATTTTCAGTAAGATTAATCAGATTTTGTAAAACATCATCATTAAACAGGTTTTCCGTATTATTTCCAAGTATTCCGTAGAGTTCCTTGTTAAATTCTACAGTCTGTATTGATAATTTTAAATGGTACAACCTCTCTGTGTAATCACCACGAATAAATATAGATGCAAACATAAATATAACAAAAGGTATAACTACTAGCAGAATATAGGATATTTTAAGTCTTTTACTGATTGTCATTGCTTAATTATATACTTTAACCCCAGGTATAAATATTAAGAAAATCTTAATTAATTGTTATTAATCCTGATTTTATTGATTTTTTAATATGGGTAAAAGTTAAATCTTCAATATCAAGAGTAAAGCTTCTCTCTCCAATATTATGAAGATAGTGGGCATCTGAATTTGTAATATATGGTTTTCCTTTTAAATCCAGAATTGGAGGAAGTTTTGTAACACCTACAGCTGTAAAATTATCATCCGGCATAAATCCTAGCTGGCTTTTTATACTGAATAGGGGTTTATCTATATGGGCAGGAATAAACATTCCATCCCGTTCCAGTGTCATTTCAAGGAGTTCTGAGATGGAGTAGATACTTGCACCTCCGGTTAGATATTTGTCAACTTCACCTAAAATATTCTCATCATCATCCAAATATACCTGATCACCCCATTTATCAGGATCGTTAGGTATAGAAAGAAGGCTTTTATAAATAATTTTTCCCATTTCCATAGCTGTTTCAGGTTTTTTAAAAAGGGCTAGAACATGGGCTTCCTCACTACTGGTAATTTCCAAACCGTAAATACCAAAAATACCAACTTTGTTACATGCACTCATAAAAGCCGGTGTGTTCAGGGCTGTGTTGTGATCTGTTAAAGCTATTACGTCCAGCCCTTTTCTTTTGGCTTCCTCAGCAATAGCCATAGGAGACATTTCCAAGTCTCCACAGGGGCTAAGGCATGAGTGTATGTGCAGATCGCACCGAACTTTCATTACAGCAATCCGTAAACCTTATAGGACGTTATAAACTGGTTATCCTTTGTTGTAAATAGTGCAATATCCTCTTCTTTTGCTGCATCTATCATGTCTTCAGGAATTTTTCTTCCGCTACATATTATAATTGCACTTATCCCGGCCAGGGAGCAACAGGCAACAGTATTCTTGTGAGCTTGTATAGTTATCAGTACAGACTCTTCCCTTGCATTTCCCATAACATCACTTAACAAATCCGAAGTAAAACCTGATGTAATATCGTTATCCGGGTAATTAGTGTATGCTGGTTTGTAACCTAAATCAGTTTCTAAATCACTTGCTTTCATATCTCTTCCTTTATTATATTAAAACCTACTTTAACAATTGTGCCTTTTGGAGTTGATGAAATTTCAAATTCATCTGCAACCCTTTTTGAGTTTGGAAGCCCCATTCCTGCTCCAAAACCTAAACTTCTTATCCAGTCATTAGCTGTAGAAAATCCCTCGGTTAATGCTTTATCAAGATCCGGGATCCCTGGACCATCATCCGATGCTATTATTGTAATTTTATCACTATCGAATACAGCTTTAATAACCCCTCCGTTAGAGTGAACAACCTGATTAATTTCCAATTCATAGGATGCTACAGCCACACGTCGAATAAATTTTCTGTCAAGATTCATTTTTTTAAGAGTCTTTTTAATCTCAGTTGATGCCTGGCCTGCAATTTCGAAATTAAATTTTACTGTCTGAAACTCTTTTGTATTGTTTTTTATCTCTGTTGGATTATTGCTTTCAATAGAATTTTCAAGTTTTTGCATTGCAAAATTAAGATGCTCCAGAAGTTTGGCATTTATATCCCTCATGGATATAATACCTACTAGCTCCTTTTCCTTGTTTAGTATTGGGAAACGACCAAAAGTGTATTTGTTAAAATAAGATATAGCAAAACTCAGTGGCATATCATCTTCCAGGACTATAAGTTTTCTGGTCATATGCTTCTCAATTTTATCGTTTATATATCCGTTATCCAGTGCTTTTATTATATCTTCAATACTTACTAAACCAAGAATTCTCATGGAATCTGTAATGGGAACAGCAGAAACCTTGTATTTGGCCATTGTTAACTGAACATTTCTCATGGTTCCGGATTTTCTTAATGTAATAAGATCCCTTGTCATAACATCTTTTATTTTAAGCTGATAAATTATCTCCTGAATAACCGATGGGGAATCAGTATTGATAGGTATATTTTCCACAATAACTCCATTTACTAGGTGAAGGTACTTTTAACCTCGTATGTTAACTTTTTTATTTCCAGTCCAATATTAACATTATTAACAATACAGTTTTCAGATCCTTTTAGTTCTACCGGTGTAAAGTTTAATACCCCTTTGATGCCTAGGGCAAGCAGTTTTTCAAACATAATAGTTGCAGCTTCTTCCGGGACAGTTAAAATTGCAATATTTATACTGTGTTCTTTTATGTATGCCGGTAAAACATCCACATGGTATATAGGAATATTTCCAAACTTTTCTATATGTTTATCTATATCGAATCCGGCTACTATTTTACCGCCGTCTTTTGTAAAGTCTCCATGATTAATAAGAGCTTTTGCAATATGACCACAACCTACAATAATCATGTTTTCCAGATTTTTTCCCCCAAGTAGTTCATCCAGCCTTTCTATTAAAAGATCAATCTCGTAACCACCCCGTTTGTTTCCTTCCAGATTGAACCGGGAAAAATCTTTTCTTACAAGAGCAGGTGCTATACCAAGAGCATCTCCAAGATTATTAGAAAAGACTCTAGCCATTCCTAAACTTTTTAATTGTGAAAGTATCCTGTTATATTTTATAAATCTGATTACTGTTTCGTTATTAATCATGTATTTAATGTACTCTCATTCACAATATTTGTAAATAGGTAAAACTAACTGAAGTATTAAATCACAATACTGGCTTAATTTAGATAAAAAACTATTGAATTAACAGTTTTTCTACCCTATAATGTCCACAGGATAAAATTTTGTAGATTTATATTGTCAGGAGGTATTATGCCTACAGAAGAGAAACTGGAGCTCCCTCAACACTTATTGGACTTCATTGAACAATGGAGAAATAAGCAAGGGAACCTAATAATGATTCTTCACAAAACTCAGGAGCACTATGGTTACATTCCTAGAGCTGCAGCTATAGAGTTAGCGAAGATTTTAGATGTGCCGTTAGCAAAAGTTTACGGTGTTATTACTTTTTATCACTTCTTTAAGTTAGTAAAGCCGGGAAGAAATATCATCTCTGTATGTATGGGTACAGCGTGCTATATTAAAGGTGCTGGTGACTTAATGGCTGAGTGTGAAACTCTTTTAGGTTGTGGTGTTAACTGTACTACAGATGATGAAGAATTTTCATTACAAGGTGTACGATGTGTTGGTTGTTGTGGGCTTGCTCCTCTTATTACAGTTGGTAATGAGGTATACGGAAAGCTTTCAGCAGATAAATTACCTGAGATTTTAGCAAAGTATAGAAGTAAATAGTGCATTACTCTCTTTGTGACTCAATTCTGGATCTATTTCAGAATTCAGTGGAAGCCAATTCTAAAACTATTATTATGGATTTTTTTCAGAACCCTAAAAGTCTGTTTGTTAATATAAAGGATGACGGAAAAGGGATGGATCAGAAAACTCTGGATAGAGTACAGGACCCATTTTATACTGATGGAATTAAACATAAACATAGAAAAGTTGGATTGGGAATACCTTTTTTAATACAGACAACTGAGATGACCAATGGTTATTTTAGTTTGAAATCTGAAAAAGGTGTTGGAACCGAGTTAAATATTTCATTTAATTTGGAACACTGGGACACACCTCCAATTGGGAATATTGTAGATATGCTTATTTCTGCAATGTCTTTTGATGGAGATTATGAGTTTATTTTTAACAGAGAGGATGAACAACGTAATTTAAACTATACAGTTACCCGCAGCGATTTAATCGACGCATTGGGAGATTTATCCCAGGTAACAAATATGATACTCCTTAAGGAGTTCATAGAATCCCAGGAATTAGATAATTAGGAGTTTTCTTATGGCTAAAATGACTTTAGCACAATTAAAAGCGCTAAGAGATGAAACAAAAAAAGATATCGATAGACGAGATACAGAAGGTAAAGATGTAATGATTGTTGTAGGTATGGGTACTTGTGGTATCGCTGCCGGAGCAAAAGATGCAATATCTTCTTTTATCGATGAAATAAAAGAGCATGATTTAACAAATGTTACTATTAAACAGACAGGTTGTATGGGTCTTTGTCACTCAGAGCCGACTGTAGATGTAAAAGCACCAGGGATGCCTGATACTATTTATGGAAATGTAACTGCAGAGTTAGCAAAAGAAATAATAGTTAAGCACGTTATTGGAAAAGAGTTAATTTCCAAGCATGTATTAGATAGACCTGCATCAGATATAATGAAGGAGCAGAACTAACCATGGCTGTAAAAAACTTTGTATTGGTTTGTGGGGGAACTGCCTGCGAATCAACTAAAGGTGATGAAATCTTCAAAGCCTTATTAAAATCCGCTACTAAACACGGAATAAAAGATGATGTACAGATTATCAAAACAGGTTGTTTTGGATTCTGTGAAAAAGGTCCAATTGTTAAAGTTCTTCCTGAAGAGGAATTTTATGTGGAAGTTACACCTGAGGATGCAGAAGATATTATTGCTGAAACAGTTGTAAAAGGTAGAACAGTTGAAAGATTAGCGTATAAAGATGCATCTACAAAAGGTTCTGTGTCTTCAGAAAAGATTAAATTCTACCAAAAACAGTATCGAGTTGTTTTAAGAAACTGTGGTTTAATTAACCCGGAAGATATAAATGAGTATATTGCAAGAGATGGTTACCTGGCATTAGAAAAGTGTTTAACAGGTGAATTAACTCCTGATTCAGTTATCGAACATTTAAAAGTTTCTGGTTTAAGAGGTCGAGGTGGAGCTGGTTTCCCAACTTGGTTAAAATGGAACTTCTCAAAAAATGTTACTGCTGATCAGAAATATGTTGTTTGTAATGCCGATGAGGGAGACCCGGGTGCATATATGGACCGATCAACTTGTGAGGGTGACCCGCACTCAATAATTGAAGCAATGGCTATTGCCGGTTTCACATGTGGTGCAGACACAGGTTATATATATATTAGAGCAGAGTATCCTCTAGCAATTGAAAGATTAAATATTGCTATTGAGCAGGCTAAAGAGGCTGGTCTTTTAGGTGATAACATTCTTGGATCAGACTTCTCATTTAACCTTGAAATCAGACTTGGTGCCGGTGCATTCGTTTGTGGTGAAGAGACAGCTCTATTAGCTTCTATTGAAGGTAAAAGAGGTATGCCAATTCCTAAACCACCATTTCCAGCAGTAAAAGGTCTATGGGGTAAACCATCAATTATTAACAATGTTGAAACTTTTGCTAACATTCCTGTAATTTTAACAAAAGGTGGAGCATGGTTTAAATCCATTGGTACAGCTGGATCTCCAGGAACAAAGGTATTTGCATTAACTGGTCAGATTGAGAATTCCGGACTTGTTGAGGTACCAATGGGTACAACTTTAAGAGACATTGTTTTTGATATCGGTGGTGGTATTAAAAATGGTAGAAAATTTAAAGCTGTACAAACAGGTGGACCATCAGGTGGTGTTATTACTGAGCAGTTCCTTGATACTCCTATTGATTTCGATACATTAACATCAATCGGTTCAATGATGGGTTCTGGTGGTATGATCGTAATGTCAGAAGATGACTGTATCGTAGACGTTACAAAATTCTACCTTGAGTTCTGTGTTGAAGAGTCATGTGGTAAGTGTTCTCCATGTCGAATCGGTACAAAGAAAATGCATGAGATCCTTGAAAAAATAACATCTGGAAAAGGTGAAATGGATGATATCCAAAAACTTAAGGATATTGGTAAAGCAATGAAAACTGCTTCACTTTGTGGTCTTGGTCAAACAGCTGCAAACCCTGTATTATCTACACTTAAATACTTTGAAGATGAGTATTTAGAGCATATTCAGGATGGAAAATGTAGAGCAGGTAGTTGTAAAGATCTTATGCAGTATAAAGTTGTTACTGAAAAATGTATCGGATGTACTGTATGTGCTAGAAAGTGTCCTGTTAACTGTATTGAAGGTGAGAGAAAAGCTCCACATTTCATCGTTCAGGAAAAATGTGTTAAGTGTGGTGCTTGTTACGAGGCATGTAAATTTGACGCGATTACTATAAGCTAGGCAAAGGGAGATTTTAAGTGGCTATTGTAAATATTAAAATAAACGGACTGCCTGTAGAAGTTGAAGAAGGAACAAAAATCCTTAAAGCAGCTAAAAAGGCAGGGGTAAATATACCAGTACTATGTGAGCACTCGGATCTTGAGCCTTGGGCTGCCTGTGGTATCTGTATTGTAAAAGTGGAAGGTTCTCCAAAATTAATTAGAGCTTGTGCAACAGATGTTGTTGAAGGTCAAAATTATATCACTCACGATCCTGAACTACAGGAAGTAAGAAGAACAGTATTAGAGTTAATTATCTCTAACCATCCACTTGAGTGTTTAAACTGTGCCAGAAATGGTGTTTGTGAACTTCAAAATCTTGCAGAGGATTTTTGTATTAGAGAAGTTCCATTTGAATCAGGAGTTAAGGATTTACCAAGAGATGAATCTACAACTTCTTTAGTTTTTGATCCTAGAAAATGTGTAAACTGTGGAAGATGTGTTCAGGTATGTCAGCAGTTACAGGATGTATGGGCCCTTGAATTTATTGGTAGAGGTGATGAAACATTAATGACTGCGGCTGGTGGTGCTTTAATGTCAGAGTCTCCATGTATCAAGTGTGGTCAATGTTCTGCGCACTGTCCTGTTGGTGCAATCTATGAAAAAGATGAAACTAAAGAGTTCCTTAAAATGATAGGTTCAGATAAACATGTAGCTGTACAAATTGCACCTGCAGTTAGGGTTGCAATCGGTGAGATGTTTGGAATGGAGCCAGGTGAGATAACTACTGGCAAAATTTATGCGGCATTAAGAAGACTAGGTGTTGATGCTGTATTTGATACTAACTTTGCAGCTGACTTAACTATAATGGAAGAGGGTTCTGAACTTGTAGAGAGAGTAACAAAAGGTGGAATTCTTCCACAAATTACTTCATGTTGTCCAGCATGGACAGATTATATGGAGAAATACTTCTCAGATATGATTCCTCACTTCTCAACAGCTAAATCTCCAATGATGATGCAGGGAGCAGTTACAAAGACATATTACGCAGAGAAAATGAACATTGATCCTGCTACTATAGCATCTGTTGCTATTATGCCATGTACAGCTAAAAAGTATGAGATTTCAAGAGATGATAACATGCAGGCATCAGGATATAATGATGTCGACCTTGTTTTAACAACAAGAGAGCTTGGTCGATTAATTAAATCTGCAGGTATTGATTTCGTTAACCTACCGGATGAAAAAGCAGACAGCCCAATTGGTGCTTATGCTGGTGCAGGTACAATCTTTGGAGTAACTGGTGGTGTTATGGAAGCAGCTGTAAGAACTGCACATAAACTTGTAACTGGTGAAGAGATAAAAGATGTTAACATTACTGCTGTTCGTGGTGCTGAAAATGTAAAAGTAGGTGAAGTAACACTTGGTGATGCTAAGCTAAAAGTAGCAGTTGCTCATGGTATGGCTAATGTTAGGGATATTATGAACGAAGTAAGAGCTGCAAAAGCTGCGGGACAGGAACCTCCATACCACTTTATTGAAGTTATGGCTTGTAAAGGTGGTTGTATCGCTGGTGGTGGTCAGCCTTACGGAACAAATGATGTTGTAAGAGCAAAAAGAACAGCTGGTATTTACTCAGATGATGAAAAATCAGTTGTAAGATGTTCACACCAAAACCCTGAAATTATTCAGATCTACAAAGATTATCTTGGTGAACCGTGTAGCCATAAAGCACATGATTTACTACACACAAAATATCAGGAAAGACCATTATATACAAAATAGTCTAACTTGTTTTAAAGAAAAAGGCTCCTTCGGGAGTCTTTTTTTTCCTCTATTGATAGAAGATTGAACTCACTGTTTTTTAATTAGGATAATGTTAAAAAACTTTTTTATATAAGATAAAATTATTTAGAAGCTGTTGCTGATATATAATAATGATCTATAATAAAATATGAATAATCCTGACTGTACAAAATGTAAACACTACTATATTACACTGGATGAGCGTTTTCCTAAAGCCTGCAGAATTTTTAATATTAAAGGAAAAGTTTTACCAAGTATTGATGTAAAGAGATACACGGGTCACAGATGTCCTGTTTTTGAACAGAGAGAAAAAGTTAAAAAAGATATAATAATATCCGATAAAATAGTGGACACTTTTGCATGATTAACTTACTTGACCGTTAATAATCCTGAGAGTAAAATGAAAATTAAGGAGCATATAAGTGCAGTTTAGACCCTATGGAGACACAGGTAGAGTTTTATCGTGTCTGGGAGTAGAGATATCAAGTAATATAAAAAATCAGAAACAGTATAATCAAATTCTGGAGAGGGCAGTAGCCAGGGGAATCAACTATATACAGTATGATTACAGAATATTTAGAAGATTTATCGATTTAAAACAGGGGTTGGATAACGTATCAAACTCAAGCAGTATAGATATAGGAATTGTTGTTCCATCAAGTATTATTAAAATTAAACAGATACTGGCTATGGCAACAAAACAACTGGATGTGTCATCCATAGATTTCCTTATTATTGATAGTAAAATTTCAGAGTCATTTCTTGTATCAAAGTTGCTGACATTTCTAAAAAAAGATAACAGAGTAAGACACGTTCTGGCATCAGTTTCGGATGTTCATAAAGATATTGATAAACTGGAGAACACCGAGGGGTTAGAAGGTGTAAATTTTACCGGTTATTCAGTATTAAAGGCATTGAAAAAAGATTACTCTTATAATACTCATAAGGGAATTACGGTTCAGAATATCTTTTCTGGTGATAAGTATAAGGCTGAGAATTCCCTTATTTTTATTGCAAAAGCTCTTTCTATAAGTGATATAAATTTAATTACCCACAGATTTATTAACGGTAAGGAAGTAGATTTTGTAATAGATTTTATTGAAAAAGAAGAAGTTTATAAAGGTAAAGATATAACTGATGCACAAATTCTGGAACATGTACATAAGGTACACTATTATGAAGTTCTTAAAGGGCAGAAATCTCTTATTAAAAAGATAAAATCAATTTTTAGAAAGAAAAGAAGGATAATCAATGCTAAATAAAGCCAGCCATTTCATAATATTAGGTGCACTTCTAATAGCTTCAACTTTTTTTGATGGACTTTTTTTATATACATTAGCAGCTTCAATTTTAATAACTCTTTTTTTTAAACGAGGATACATCTATTTTATTAGAGCAAATCGACAAATTATTCAAAATAATGATGATGCCGGCTATAGGTTATTAAAAAAAGCCTACTTGGTTGGAGGTATTCCATTCTCAGTTTACAGCGGATATATCTATTTATCATTAAAATTCGGTTATCTTGATAATGCAGGAGTGGCCATTGATGAGATTTTATCCGGAAAAAAAATAGAAAAACTTAAAGATAGCCAAAGAAAAACTATTTTAACCCAAAAAGCACTATATCTGTGGAAAAGAGATTTACTGGATAGTGCTATAAAACTTTTAGATGAACTATACGAGAGTGGTTACAAAAATACAGCCTATTATCAAAATTATGGTTTCCTGATTTATGAATCTGGGGAGTTGGAAAAGGCTTTAAAAATTAGCCTCGAGGGATTGGATTTTAGTGGTTCCGATAAGGTTATTCTTGATAACCTTGTTGCAACTTATATTGCAATGGATAATTATTCTGATGCTGATAAATACTGCCAGGAGTTAATGGAACTGAACCCCTCTTTTGCAGAAGCCTATTTCCATGGTGCTATAATTGAGGCAAACAAGGGAAATATTGATAAGTCTCTGGAGTTAATTGATAGGTGCAGAAGCTGTAAAATAACCCAACTCTCCTCAGTATCACAGGATGAGATAGATGATCTGGAATCTAAAATAAAGAATTGAAGTGTAAATTACATAATTTGTTACCAAATATATTATAATTATAATATAAATCTTGCTTATGAAAGGAGCTTGGTATGGATTATGAAATAGTACTTTTTTTTAATCAGATAGGTGGCAGTTTTCTTGAATCTGCCTTAAGGCTGTTTAATTTTTTTGGAACAGAACTATTTTTTATACTGTTTATTCCATTTTTCTTCTGGTGTATTAATAAATCAATTGGAAAAAGGTTATTAATTCTTCTACTTATAACATACTATTTAAATCTGGTTTTAAAAGGATTGATACAGAGAAGTAGGCCTTTCTACTCGGAGTCCGGTAGGAAAGGTGGAGTAGAAAACAGGCTTGGAGATGTTGGTCGATATGGTTTACCTTCTACGTATACCATGGTTGTCTCTACATTCTGGTTCTACCTATCCAGTTTATCAAGTAAAATAAGTGTAAAACTAATATCAATTCTTATTATTATAATTAGTGGAATATCAAGACTTGTTCTTGGAGTAAACTATTTATCAGATATTGTTCTGGCGGTCTTAATATCTTTAATTGTACTTCTTCTTTTTAAAATATTTGAACCTGGCATAACTGATCTTTGCAATCAAAGGTATTCTGTAAGTCAAAGAATTTTTCTTACTATTTTTTCTGCAATAACTACTATAGTTATAGTTCAATTTTTGGGACTTGAAAATATTTATGAATCTATAGCTATAATAGGGGTTTTTTTAGGTTCTTTTTTGGGGATTGTTCTGGAAAAAGAGTATATAGGATTTAAGGTTGATGGAGCACTTGTAACAAGATTAGGTAGATATTTTATAGGTGTTGTTATTTTATCCTTTACATATTTTATTTTTGATGAAATATACAGTTTTTTTGAATTAGATAACGGATTGTTTATTTTCATAAAATATTCAGTTATATCCTTCGTAGCTACATATCCAATACCATATATATTTGTTAAAATGAATTTAGCCGATAATAGTTCATCGGATCATTTGTAAAAAATCACATTCAGATATATATTATATATAGGTATGTAGGAGTTTTGTGTGGATTCAATAACAGTATTAACAATAGATGATAATGATACCATAAGGTTATCTATTTCAAGTTTTCTTGAAGATCTGGGCTATAATGTTATTGATGCAAACAGCGGTGAGTCTGGTATTGAGATTATAAAAAACAACCATGTAGATGTTGTTTTAACAGATGCATTAATGCCCGGGATATCCGGGATTGAAGTTCTGGAATTTGTAAAAAATAATTTTCCGGAACTTCCTGTTATTATTATTTCTGGAGCTGGGGAGATAAAGTATGCTATTGAGGCATTGAGATCCGGGGCCTGGAACTATATTACAAAACCTATCGAGGATTTAAGTTTTTTATCATATTCAATTGAAGAGGTTTTAAAAAAAGTACGACTAATAAATGAAAACAGGGTAAAATCCAGGGAAATTGAGAATAAAAACATAGAACTAAATGAGGCACTGGAAAAATTAAAAAATACCCAGAAACAGTTGGTGGAATCAGAAAAGATGGCATCATTAGGATATATGCTTAATGGAGTTGCCCATGAGATAAACACACCCTTGGGTGTATGTTTAACTTCATCAAGTTTTATTAAAGAGAATTCAAAAGAGATAAATAACCTGATTGAGTCTAACAAGATGACTTTAAAGGATTTTAAAAAATATATCTCTAATTCCAGTGATCTATCTAATATTATTTTTGACTCATTACAAACAATAAACAATTTAGTAACAAATTTTAAACAACTCTCTGTTGAATCAATGGATTATAATAAAAAATGGTTTAATTTAAATGATAACATAAGAAGTGTTGTAATGTTTGTTGCGTCTTCATACCATAATATGCAGGTAGATATAGATATAACCGGAGTTGACCTTGATGTTGAATATTACTCCGATATAATTAATAGAATATTTATTAAATTAGCAGAGAATTCTATAATTCATGGTTTTGAGAGCAGAGTTTCCGGTAAGATAGAAGTTAATATTAAAATTGAGAATTCATTACTAATTATTGATTTTTACAATAATGGGAAACAGATTCCAGAGGATTACATAGGAAAGATTTTTGATCCATTCTTTTCCACAAACAAGAAAAAGGGTACCGGTTTAGGATTGTGTATTGCATATAATCTTATTGTATTTAGTCTTCGGGGAAATATTACTTGTCAGAATAAAAATTATGGAGTGAATTTTACAATTGAAATTCCTATGGATAATTTGTTATATAGAGTTAAGTGAGAACTCTACAGCCATACCTTGACTATTTTTGGCTCTATTTAGTGCTTTATAGGCTTCATCAATCAGATTTTTTGAACTTGTGTGATTATCAGGAATTTGTGTGTGGATGCCAATTTTTAATTCATCATTTTCAGAAAGAGTGTTAAATAATCTTTTAATAACATTATCAACACCCTCAACATCTGTATTATATAGAACGCAGACGTATGTTTTATCTTCAAAGTAGGATACAAAATCTGTATCCCTCTTAATAGTTGCTGTTAATTTTTTATCAATGATAGTATTCCCCGGGTTATAAATAAATATAAGTGCTATTGGGTGTTGTATTCTTCTGGCTCTGTGAAATTCAGATAAAAATATCTTATCAAAATAGGTTCTATAATAAATTCCCGTATCAGGATTTACAGTATGCAATTTCTGAATCTCATCATCTTTCTGCAAGAGTTTTCTATTGTAAAAATTTCTTGTCAGCAAAAATGTGATAAATATTAATAGTAGAACAACTCCAAAATAGATCAACATACTATAATTATATGTCTATTTAATTATATTTTAAAGTCTGTTCTTCCTTATATTTCTCTATTCCATAGTTATAAATTTTATCCAGAAGTTCCGGGAAATTTAATCCACCTTCTCTACAAAGCATTGAAAACATACTTATTTTAGTAAATCCCGGAATTGTGTTTATCTCATTTAAACTTATTTCATCTGTATCTTTATCTATAAAAAAGTCTACTCGGCTAAAACCTTTTATATTTAGAGCAGAGTAAGCTTTTTTGGCTATATCCTGAATTTTAGTTGCTGTTGTACTATCCAGAACAGCAGGAATAATCAGCTTTGCTCCATCCGGGTCTGTATATTTTGCATCGTAGTCATAAAACTCATGGGATGGTGCAATCTCACCTAAAGGGAATGTAATAGGTTCATCATTACCTATAACAGAACACTCTACCTCTCTTGCATTTACTGATTTTTCAATAAGTATTTTGTGGTCATACATAAAGGCATTGGTTATAGCTGTTTCCAGTTTTTCCCTTGAACTCGCTTTTGATACACCAACCGAAGAACCTGTTTTAACTGGTTTTACAAAAACCGGATATTGAAATTTTGATTCAATACAATTTATGTAATACTGTGGATTACTTTTGTATGAGTATTTTTTTATGCTTATGTAAGGAACAATAGGAAGCCCCTCTTTCTGCCATATAATTTTGGCATACTCTTTATCCATAGCCATAAAACTACCTTCAAGTCCCGATCCTGCATAGGGTATTCCAACTAAATCAAGCATACCTTGAAGAGTTCCATCTTCCCCAAAAGTTCCATGAAGAATTGGAAAAATAAAACTTATATTTAGGGATGAACCTTTTACATGGAAACCTCTACCTGGAGTCAGACTTACTAAATTATCATCATCTTCCACTATCGAAAGTGAATCTGTATCATTATTGTAATTTTGCTGATAATACCATAACCCGGTTCTGGTAATACCAATTAAATGTATATTGTATTTTGATTTATCAAGATTTTTTTCTACTGAAGAAGCAGATCTAAGGGAGACTTCATGCTCACCACTTTTTCCACCATATAAGATAGCTACGTTTATTTTATTCATAGATATATAATATTACAAAGCTATAGATTGGGCAATGAATATGGAAAATGATTATTAAATATGATAGCCGGGAAAGTTCCCCGGCATTTTCTAGTAAATTATTTTAAAGCAATTAACAAATGATGATGGAGGTGTTTCTGGGAGTTCTTCCAGTAGTAGTCCATCCTCTGTATAACTAAATTTAATTTCTCTATCTGATCCCAGTAAAATTACTTCTTTTATTGAGTAAGGATAAGAAACCGGGCCTTGAGATCCACGTCTATCAGCAAAACTTTTAATTAGAGTCTTTCCATTAGTAGACCATGACATCTGAAATGCATAAATAGTATTTAGTTTTGTTGTAAATCTAAAATCTTCACTTGTCCAGTTCAGTGCTTTTTCATTAAGCTCACCACCCTGAGGTAGTGTAGGCCCTTCCATTGCAGTATGCCATGGTCTGGTTTCAAAAATTCCTTCTCCATTAATGTTATTCCATTTAGCCAGGTCCTCAAGTATTTGATTACCCTCATCATGTATTTTCCCATCCGGCATAATTGGTATATTTAGTAGTAAATTTCCATTTTTAGCAACAATGTCAACAAATAGTTCAATAATGTGTTTTGATGTTTTATATTTTTGTCTTGCACTGTAGAACCAGCCTCCAAGGCAGGTATCTGTTTGCCATGGATCCTGAGCCTTTTCTCCTTGAACTCCACACTCTATATCAAGAATACCTATCTGATAAATTCCGGGATTCTCTGATTTTTGATTATATACGGCTCTGTTTACACCATTATTTTTTTTCATATTTGAGTTGTAAAAATGTGCAACTATTCCAAGGCCATACTCATTAAATGGTAGAGGCCCATCAGAATATAGGAGATCCGGCTGGATTGTATCAACTAAATCCTTAATTCTGTCAAACCAATGCTTATGAAACCATTCATTATCAGTGTACCAACGGAGAGATTGATTTTCCAGAATCGGTTCATCTTTGTTAGGATAATACAGGTCCTGATAATCAGGATCGTTACCATCATAGGGTACATCTTTATAAGGACCGGATTTATCATGTCCCTTGTTCACTGACCACCATGAGAATGCAGCTCCTAAATGTTCTGTTACTCCAAATGGAATGTTATACTCTTTTGCAGCATCTTTCCATGCCTTTAAAATATCTACTCTTGGACCCATTTGTGCTGAATTCCATCTGTTATGTGCTGAGTCCCACATATCAAAATTATCATGATGCATTGCTGTTGCACAAAAGTATTTAGCCCCTGCAGCTACATATTTTTTCATTAATTCTTTAGGGTCAAAATTCTCAGCCTTCCATAGTTTAATAACATCTTTCCATCCAAACTTTGATGGATGTCCATAGGTTCTCCAGTGGTGTCTGTAAATTTCATGCCCTTCAATGTACATGTTTCTAGCATACCAGTCACCACACATAGGGACAGCCTGTGGTCCCCAGTGAGCCCATAACCCAAGTTTGGCATCTCTAAACCAATCTGGACATGTATACTCTCTTAGAGATTCCCAGCTTGGGTCGTATGAACCTTTTTCAATAGACTCTAACTTATCATTTAATGTTTGTGATGATTTCATTCCTGTATTACTCCGAAAATAGCTGTTATCTTGTAAGCTAACAGCTATTTGATTTTTATTTATTATTCTGTCTCTTCCAAATTGTATTTATCATTTCGCCCAATTTGGCAGAACCTTTATTTTGACACTCTTTTTCATAAGCTTCCCAGTTACTAAAGGATTCCTTACCAAAAATAAATTCTTCTGTTTTTTGCTTAAAGTAATTATCCAGACTAGACTGGATCATTTTCATCTCTTCTCTTTCATCTGCTGTAGGAAGTAATTTTGGATCAAAAGCTGGTACAACATTTTCTTTAGCCATCTCTTTAAATGCTGCCTGTGCCTCTTTAGATTGGAAGTCCATGTATGCATCCATATCGTAGACAACGTTAAAAACATTATTAAGTGTTCCAGTCTCTTTAGTTGGGTCAAATTCACCGGATAAAACTTGAGGAAGATAGTGTTTACTACCATCTGCATCAGTTTTAAATGTTACACCTTCAACACCCCATGCAAATAGTTCAACAGCGTCATCGGTATAAAACCAGTCTATAAACTGTAATAGTCTGTCAAAGTATTTTTCATTAGCAACTCTTGCAGGGATTACCCAACCCATAGCAAATTTATTAGCTTGTCTTACACCTCTGTCTCCATCTGGACCTTTTGGCGGTAGCATAGCAGTTATTGTAAAGTCGGGGTCCTCCTTTCTTGCAGTAGCGTAATATCTTTTCTCATTACCAAGCCAATCAAGCATGAAAAAAGTTTTACCAGTCATAATCTTTTGTTCATATACATTACTGTCCAATGTAGCAAATTCAGGATCAAGGAGACCTTCTTTTAACATTTTATTAAACCATTGAAGTAGGTTTTTAAATTCAACAGATGTTGGAGCAAAAATCCACTCTTTCTTTTCCGGATCAAACCAATAACCACCAGAAGTTAACCCCCATCCCGCTCTTGTCCCAAAAGATGGTGCAATAACACTTAACACATTATCTGCAGTAAATCTGTTTGTAATAGGATAGGAATCCGGGTATATAGATTTAAGTTTTTTTGCAGCAGTATAAACATCTTCCATTGTTTGGGGAACTTCAATATTATGTTTCTCAAGAAGGTCTGACCTATATAACCATGTCTGGTTCTGAATTCTCTCTTTTTGAACTCTAACAGGTAACTGATACCAGTTTCCATCTTCTTCTGTTATATTTCTTAAATCATCTTCAAGACCAAATTCTTTTATTGTTCTTGATAGGTTAGGCATTTTATCCAAATATTTGTTAATCGGTAACAGTATCCCGCTGGCAGCATAGTCTGTCACTTCACTGGCCAATGTTTTTGAAACAATGTCGGGAATATTTCCTGAATTTAAAACTATTCTTCGTTTTGTTGTATAGTCTGCTTCCGGAACAGGTTGAATTTTTAGAGTTACATTGGTTAATTCTGTCATTTTTTGAAGTGTAATCCAATCTTTTTTATAACCGTAACTTGCATTATCCGAGTATAACATAGTGAATTCTATAGGCTTGTTGGAGATAGCCTTAGATTCAGTGATTTTCTCTGAATCTGATGTTTTCTCTTTTTGCCCGTTGGCAAAAACTCCTGGGGTGATAACAGCAAAAAAAAGAATTGCTGTTAATAATCTTAATAAATTTCTTTTTCTCATTTATAAGCCTCCATTGCTTAAATTTAAATATAACTAGTTGAGTTTCTCAACTGTTTAATTTTTCTATCCTTTTATTGATCCAATCATCATTCCCTGTACAAAATATTTTTGAATGAATGGGTATACTGCCAGAATTGGAATTGTAACAAGCATTATTGTTGCAGCCTGAAGTGTTTGTGGAAGAGTTGTAACTGCAGATGAGTCTACTGCTTGTCCACTTGCTGCTGTCATCTGAGATCCCATTACGATATTTCTCAGAAATAGAGTTACTGGATAAAGGTCATCCATATTTAGAAATATTAGAGCTGAAAACCAGTCATTCCATATTTGAACAGCAATAAATAAACCAATAGTTGCAATAATTGGTTTTGATAAAGGAATTACTATATGGGAAAGAATCTGGAGTTGATTTAAACCATCAATCTCTCCAGCATCAATTAGGGCTTGGGGTATACCCATAAAAAAAGTTCTCATTACAAGCACGTTAAAAATAATAATTGCGTTGGGTACAATTATTGCCCAAATTGTATCAATCCAGCCTAAATTGCTAACAAGAAGATAGAGGGGAATTAATCCTCCACTGAAGAACATGGTAAAAACCATAAATTTTAGAATTACATCTTTTCCAGGAAAATCATCTCGTGAAAGTGGATATGCTAAACTAACTGTTAAAAAAAGACCTAAAAAAGTCCCTGTTGTTGTGAAAAGAAGAGTATTTCTATACCCATTCCAAAACCGTGATTCTGTTATAATGCTTGTATAGGCAGATAAATTAAAATCAACTGGGAGAAAATGAACTCTGTTGTTTATTACTGCTTGTGCACTACTAAAAGATTGTGCAAACATATATATAAATGGATATAGTGTTATAAAAGTTATGCATGCCATGCATATAACATTAAATGTCTTAAATATTTTGTATGATTTTGAATCTTGCATCTTTCTCTCCTACCAAAGACTGTAGTCTGTATATTTTCTGGCAAACCAGTTTGTAGTCCATAATAGAACTAAGCTTATTAATGACTGGAATAATCCAACTGCTGTAGAGTAGCTAAAATGCCCCTGATCAATACCCATTCTGAAAACGAATGTTTGTAAAATGTCTGCTGTAGAGTAAATAATAGGGGAATATAGAAGAAGAACTTTTTCAAAGCCAATCATAAGCATATTCCCAACTGCCAATGTAAAACAGATTATTATGGTTGGCATTATTCCGGGAATAGTTATATGTATTGTCTGTTTCCATCTGTTGGCACCATCAATCATTGCTGCTTCATACTGCTGGTTATCAATTCCACTAAGTGCTGCAATATACAAAATCGCATTCCATCCCATAAATTGCCAAACGTCTGAAAAAATATAGATTGTCCTAAACCAGCCTGGTTCACTTAAAAAAAGTATTTTGTCTCCTGTAAAAAATTGAATAACTTCGTTTACAATACCTGTTGAGGGAGAAAGCAGGGATTTAATAATTCCTACAACCACAACAGTTGAGAAGAAACGGGGTAGATATGATACAGTCTGTATAAATTTTTTACTGTTTTTAGATTTAATCTCATTTAACATTAATGCAAAAATTATTGGTATCGGAAATGAGATAATAAGATTAAAGATACTAAGCAGCAGTGTATTTTTAAATACTTTCCAAAATGTATTGTCAGTAAGAAACATTTTAAAATATTTCAAACCAACCCAGTGTTCTCCAAAAATAGCTCTCCCTGGATAATGTTGTCTAAAGGCCAGAACTATTCCATACATTGGTACATATTTGAATAAAACTAAGTAGACAATAGGAAGAATGATTAAACAATATAGCAGACCATATTTTTTTAATCGCCAAAAGTTATTTTTTGTATTAAGCGTATGCATATAAGTGTTTTTCTCCTTAACAAGTTAATTGTTCATACACACTAACACTGGTTTTTGGTGAGAGAAAGTTATGATATTCCTACTATGTAGCTATAATCCTTCTTTTGATGTTAATAAATTCCCTACTGTTATAAAAATCCCAAATTATGCATGTTGTAAAATTCTACCATGTTAGAAATTTCATCTTTTGGGTAGATTTTGTTTGACACCTATAGAAATCAATGTTTTTCTATATATTGTGTTGAAAAAAAACCGATTGTTAAAAAATATTTTCATCTCTTTTTTTGCTTCCATTTTTTTTATCCTTGTCTGCTTTCTCGCAATAAACATCTACTATTTGGGAATGATAAAAAAGAATACAATTGAACAGTATACAGAAACCTTAAACAAACTAGCCTATGAGATTGAGTCCAGCCTGCTTGAAGCAGAGATGGCTGCAGCTTTATTAACAATGCACCCTCAGGTTTCGTCCCTGTTATTTTATCGTGGAAAACTTGAATTACCTGTCTATGGAGATTTAAATGATATTAGATCTTTATTAATAAGATTTAGGGCTTCCTCATCACTTATTTATACATCTTATATATTTATTAGAGATAATAACCTTGTTATTTCCTCGGATGGTTCAATGGAACTAGACTATTTTTTGAATAAATACGATAGAACTTACAATTCCTCAGAGAATCCATTCGAAAAAAATAAATCTGGAAGCAGTAATGTCGAAATTTTATCTGTAAGTAAGATAAAAACAAATAATGAAAAGATTTCTGCAAATGTAATACCATATATATGTTACAGAATAGAGGATAACTATTTTTATAATCCTATTGTAATTGAGTTTAGTGTTGAAAAAATAAAAGATAAACTTAATGAGTTTGCATTAACAAAAAATAGCTATCTTACAATTGAAGATAGTTTTAATAGTATAAATATTAATAACTATCAAGATCAGAATCCGGAAATTTCTCCTGGTATAGATGTTAGTATCTCTCCCAGAGAAAATATTATAGGTAATTGGACATATTCTGTACATGTACCCTATGCAGACTTTTTATATCCTTTTATAAAGCAGATAATATTTCCATTCATAATAATTATTATGGGGTTAATAGTTTCCATATATCTTGTTTATCTATTTACAGGAAAAATTTATACACCTATTAGAAAAATTCTGGAAGCTCTATCTGTTAGTAACACTTCTCAAGACAGAAAAGTTGGGGATCTTGACTTTTTAAATAATCAGGTAAAGGAGATTCTAGTCGCTAATTCAAGAATGAAAAAGGAGATAAATCAGGTCTTTCCATTTGTATGTGAAAGGTATTTACTTAGCATATTGAATAGTAATAATTTGTTTAATGAGAAGGAATTAAAAAAATTTTTAACTGAACATGGGTTCAAGTTTGACAATAGTAATTACTCAGTAATTTTAACATCTGTTCATTTTACAAAGAATTTTTACTCCCATTATTCCAGTGAAGATAAATCTAATATCTGTCATAAAATACTTTTAACATCCGGGGATATCCCCAATCCAGATATAAAAACCTACTCACTGTTTATTGGAACTGACCAGGTTTGTACAATTCTTAATATAAAAAATCAAATTGATCAGAAAGAAATAATTGAGTATGTTGATTTTTTTCATAAAAAGCTTGAATTGGATAAAAATTATATAAGAGTAACCAGCGGGATTAGTAATGTTTATTCTGAACTGATTGGGTTGCATACAGCATTTAAAGAAGCAAAAAAGGCATCAACATTAGTGTATTCTTCCAGTTCTGAAAATTTTGGAGTTTATAGAAATGATGGTGTGCATGAGTATACTTTATATAAAGAGAATAAATTATTTAATTTTCTATTGAGCGGTAATCAAAACTCTGTTAATAAACTACTGGATGAATTACTCTTACGGAATATTAATGATGAAAATCAGGAAACTGAATGGAGACTTTTGTTTCTTCAAATGTATAACACTGGAATTAGAGCTCTTGAGGTAAAAAATATTACAGAATCAGAATTAATGGATAGGGATATTCTTGATATTCAATCTTGTGTTGATAGCTCTAAAAGGATTGAGCTTTACAATTATATAAAACTTTTTTTTGAAAACATCCTTGAAAAGGGGGGAGTATTTTCTGGTAATAACTCATTTAATGAAATAAAAAAATATATTGATGAAAATTACTGCTCAGATATTTATCTTGACAAAATTGGCGAAAAATTTGACATAACAGCAAAATATGCATCAAAATTAATTAAAAAAGAGTTGGGGATGCCTTTTCAGAAATATATTTCTAGATTAAGGATCTCAAAGGCAAAGGAGTTTTTAACAGAAACTGAGTTAACAATAAATGAAATCTCTCAAAAAACTGGTTTTAACAGCAGGCATCCTTTTTTGAGAACTTTTAAACAATATGAGGGGATTACACCATCTGAATACAGGAGTATTATTGAAAGTAATCAGTTCTAATGTTTATTGAATACTTTAGTATTTGTGTGAATTTTGTTAAGTTCTTTTTTAATGTTGCAACTTTGTAATAAATGTTGTTATCATACGGCTATATAATTGGAGGATTTTTTGTTTACAAATGTTGTAATTTTTACCGGCCTAGCATCTACCTTTATTGCCCAAATAATAAAAGTTGTTTCTATACTGGTTACAGAAAGACGATTTGCTTGGGATAGAATAGCATCAACTGGTGGTATGCCTTCTTCACACTCTGCAGGAGTTGTAGCAGTTGCTACTTCTATAGGTATTATGGATGGATGGGGCTCAACAACCTTTGCTGTTGCAGCTACATTAGCCCTGGTTGTAATGTATGATGCAACAGGAGTTAGAAGAGCAGCCGGACTTCATGCAGAATACTTAAATGTAATTGTTAAGGAACTTTCACATATATTTAAACAGGATGGTCATGAACAAAAAGCACTAAAAACTCTGCTTGGTCATACCTACCTTCAGGTTATAGCAGGTATGCTTCAAGGAATTCTTGTTGCCTGTTTTGTTCAGTTTGTTCTTTTAAAATAGATTCTTATCCTTAAGAATAGTTGTAATTACTTCCGCTTCATTCCATGGTCTGCTTCCATCTGGATACACCATGGTTGATTCGTGACCCTTCCCAAGAGTCATTATCATATCACCCTTTTGTGCAATCTCAATAGCTTTGGTTATTGCGGATTTCCTGTCTGGAATTATGTAGAGGGATTTTTCTAACTCCTTGTTTTTAATTCCATCTTTTATATCATTAATAATTTTTAGTGAATCTTCCAGCCTTGGATCTTCATCTGTCAAAATTATTACATCTGCATATTTATCTGCAATTTCTCCCTGAACTGATCTTTTAGCTATATCTCTCTCCCCAGCAGAACCAAAAACAACAATTAGGCGACCACTAATACTTTTTTTAATGGAGGGCAAAACTTTTTCGAAGGAACCCGGTGTGTGGGCGTAGTCCACAACAATAGCAAAATCCCCGGTTGTAGGAACAGGGTTGAGTCTTCCTTTAACACTCACTAATTCAGGTATATAGTTTAAAATTTCATCCCAGGAAATATTTGCAATATAGTGAACTGTTAATACTGCTGCCATCATATTTTCAATATTAAACTGCCCAGGAAGATTTAATCGAACATTATTCCTCTTATTATTAAAATTCAGTGTAAAACTGCAACCCCTTGAGTCCAGCTCTATGTTATTTGCATACAGCGTTGCATTTGAATCTTTTAAACTGTAGGTGTATACAGGTTTATCACCACTATATTTTATAAAATTGTTACATTCTGGATCATCCAGATTTACAACTCCGAATACATTACTTTTTGAACTTTTGCCAAGCTTTCTAAAAAGATTTCCTTTATCTGATCTGTATTGCTCCAGTGTTCCGTGAAACTCCAGATGTTCCTGGGTAATATTTGTTAAAACACCGACATTAAAATCTACATCTTTTAATCTGCATGTTTTGTCAGAAAGTCCGTGACTTGTTGATTCCACAATTGCGTACTCTTTACCCTTATTAATCATCTCCCTTAATATGGCATGTATCTGGGAAGCTTCAGGAGTTGACTGTCTGAGAACATTCTTTTCAACTGTTTTTCCACTTTTGTAACTGATAGTAGAAATATAGCCCGACTCTCTTCCTGATAGTTCCAGTAACTGATCGATTAAAGAGACTGTAGTACTTTTACCATCTGTTCCTGTAACTCCAATAACTTTTATTTCTGCTGATGGATTACAATATAGTGCAGAGGAAAATGAGGACAGAGCCTCTTTAGTATCCTTTACTTTTATATAAACAACATCACTATTGTAATCTTTTATATCATCGCTGAAGCAAACTGCTTTAGCTCCGGATCTTATGGCTGTATCTATAAAATTATGGCCATCAGTATGTATCCCCTTTAAGGCAAAAAAAAGTGTTCCGGTGCTTACTCGACGTGAGTCAAACTCAATATTTGTTATTTCCGGATCCAGGTGTCCTATCTTTTCAATATAATTTTTAGAATTTTCAAGTAGTGTAGTTATTTTCATAAATAAACATTATGTTAATTTCCTTATAAAAATACAATACATTTTTTTTATTCTACTCCTTGTAACAAATTATCAGCAAAGATGAGGGAATAATTGTGAATTTTTGAATCTTAATTATCTAAAGAGTAAAATATTGCATTTAGTAATATAAATATATTGTTTCAATTGCTACAGCTATTATTCATTGCCATATAATTATCTGGGGTATATACTGTATGCAAAATAGTGAATATTTTTTTATAGAGTAAAATACTAGGAGAATAAGTTGAGGATAGCGCACAGAATTAACAAACTTGGGACAGAAACCGCATTTTCTGTATCTCAAGAGGCAAACAATTTAAAGGCTCAGGGAAAAACGGTATACCCGTTTCATTTAGGTGATATTAATATTATAACACCAAAAAATGTTATTGATACATGTAATGATGCAATGAACAAGGGAATAACAGGGTATACTTCGAACTATGGTTTAACAGCTTTAAGAGAGACATTGGCAGAGGATATAAATAAATCCCGAGGTACAAGCTACACTTTAGATAATGTTACTATTCAACCAGGTGGAAAACCGGTAATTGGTAAATTTATAATGGCACTAATGAATCCGGGGGATGAAGTTTTATATCCAAATCCTGGGTATCCAATATATGAAAGTATGATCGAATTTCATGGAGGAACTGGTTTAGCCTATGGTTACAAAGAGGGTAAAACCAATTTTGAGATAGATTTTGATGACTTGGAAAGCAAAATTACTGACAAAACAAAAATTCTTGTATATAACAACCTACACAATCCTACAGGAGCTGAGTCTTCTGATGAGGAGATGGAGAGAATTGCTAAGCTTGTTGTAAAACATGATCTTTATGTTCTATGTGACGAAGCTTATTTTGACTTAAGATATCATGGAGATTCAAAATCATTAACTTCCTATCCTGGAATGGAAGAGAGATGTGTAATTCTTTATACATTCAGTAAAAAATTCTCAATGACAGGTTGGAGATTAGGTGCAGCAATAGCTCCAAAGGAGATTAGCGAAGTAATTGCAAAATTAAATCTAAATGATGAATCATGTACAAATCATTTTATTCAGTATGCAGCGATTGAAGCAATAACCGGGGATCAGTCAGGTTCTAAACAGATAATAAGTAGTTTAAAGAAAAGAAGAGATCTCTGTGTTGAGATGCTTAATGCTATTGATGGTGTAAGTTGTTTCTCTCCAAATGCTACATTTTATCTTTTCCCAAATGTAACCGGAGTTATGGATAGAAAGGGTTATACCAGTTATGAAGATTTTAGAAAGGATGTCCTATATAACACAGGAGTTTCATTTTGTACAAGACTTCACTTTGGTAGAGCAAAAGCTGACGAAAAAAATAAGTATATCAGATTTGCTTACTCAGGAATCGATGAGAAGGATATTATTGAAGGATTAACTAAACTTCAGGAATTCCTGAAATAATTAGAAATTGCTCCACTCTGTAAATATTAAAAAATAATGGAGTGGAGTACTGAATTAAACCATAATTACAGTAAAACCAATATTTCCCCATAAGTATAAATATCTATTATCAGATTTGTTCATAATTCAATACTCATACATAAACAACATTGGATTAATATTTATAAAACCAGTAAGCAGAGAAGAACAAATTAGGTTCTTGTTAAGAAGCACAACTTAGTGTTATATTAAATTTAGTAACATAGCTATTACAAGTGAGGTATTTATGTATTATTTGGAAGTTGAAGCTGAATTTTCAGCAGCACTCTATCTCTCAAATTGTAGTGATAAGTATAGAGGGATGCATGGTCATGACTTTATTGTTTCACTTGTTCTAAAAAGTAATAATCTGCATTACGGAATGGTTTATGATTATGATAAAATCTTGAACCTTTTAAATAAAGTAACAGAAACAGTGAACTTTCAACTATTAAATGATAACTCATATTTTATGGAAAAAAATCCTACATTGGAAAATATGGCAAAATATTTCTATGATCAACTGGTTAGCGAAGCTGGAGATTTACCGGTTTATGAAGTTAAAATTAAACAAACTAAGGGATTTTCGGCTACTTTCAGGCCTCAGGTTTAATGTTAGACACCCCATATTTAACAAAGCAGTTAATTGCCTACATAGGTAATAAAAGATCTCTTTTACCCTTCCTGTCCAATATTTTTAACAGTTTGGAATTAGGAGAAAATGTAAAATTTCTCGATCCATTTGCAGGTTCCGGGGCTGTTTCCAGATTGGCAAAAAGTGCCGGTTTTAATGTATATACAAATGACTGGGAGTACTACTCCTATATAGTTAACAGCTGTTATATCGGTGTTAATAAATCCACAAGCCAGGAGCTTTTTAAGGATAGAGGTGGATTAAAAAAAGTATTTAAAGAGTTTGAATCTTTAAAGAATGAATTTTTACCCTATGTTAGCAGATATTATGCCCCAAAAGAGACAGATAGTGCAGACTATATAACAGAGCGACTTTTTTACACCAGAGAGAATGCTGTTTTTATAGACAGAGCAAGAAGTTTAATAGAGGAATTTTTTCCGCATGGTAATCTGGATAAAAATCAGCAGGATGAAAAAAACATACTTTTAGCATCACTTTTATATGAAGTCTCCACCCATGCAAATACATCTGGAGTTTTTAAAGCTTGTCATAAAGGTTTTGGTGGTCATGGTAAGGATGCATTAGGGCGAATAATGGCGCCCATGAAAATGGAAATCCCATACTTAATAGATAGTAAATATGATAACAGAGTTTCCAGAATGGATGCAAAAGAGTTTGTTAAGGGTAAGAGTGCAGATATATGCTATCTTGACCCTCCTTATAATACTCACCAGTATGGTAGCAACTATTTTATGCTAAATACTGTAGCTCGCTGGGATAAACCGGATGTTAACCAGAGTAGAGGTAGGGATGGTCGATTTATAGAAAAATCAGGAATAAGAAAAGATTGGGAAAATACTAAAAGTCCATATTGTTATAAAAAATTGGCACCAGGTTCATTTAAGGAATTAATGGATAGTATAGACTCAAGATATATAATGTTAAGTTATAACACAGAGGGTATTATACCATTTAATCAGTTATTTGATATTATGGAAGAGCATGGAAAAGTTGATCTTCATGTAAAGGATTACACCCTGTACAGAGGAGGTAAGCAGAGCCTTGAGCGAAAAAATCATAATATGGAACTCCTACTGGTTGTAGATAGAAAAAAGAAACCAGATGGGAAAGACAGACACTCAGTAGAAAGGTTTCTTACAGAGAGAAAAGTTCTAACTATGTTAAAACAGCCCTACTGCCCGGATAAAATAGACTCAATATTCAGTATAAAAAACGATAAATGTTCTCTTAGTAATAATATTGAGCCAATTAAAATGTTTAAAAGATATCAGTTTACTCAGACCCCTAAGGATTTATCAGCTATTTCCCTTGGAGAGTTGGATAAATTACATAGCGATTTGAATATGGCTTGCTGTACTGATAATTACGAAGAGTTTCTGGTTTTAATCTCATTACTTGAGAAAGAGTATGATAACAAGAGTATAAAAAGAATCCAGAAGAGGATTTTGGTTGTCTATAAAAAACTAGCCTTTAAAAAGTACAAGGATATTTTTATTAAAGCAGGTGAAATAATTAGTAAAAAAATAGAGGAAAGTGATCAGAAGTATCTGGAGATTTCAGATAAGATTACCAATATAAACGAAATAGCTAAGTTGAGATTTGAGGGATAGAATGGAAAAAATGGTACTGGAAAACGGTAAGGAGTTGTCACTATTTATTGACAATAATACAAGGGGTTGGGATGCTGCTGATGAGTATCTACTCTCTCAAAAAATTGAAGGCAAGAACATACTTATTATTGGTGATAGTTATGGAGCTTTAACCTGTGGTTTTAGCGGAAATATAACAACTTATACCCACTCAGTTCTTAGCAGGAATTATATAGCTTCAGCCATGGATAAAAATGGTATTACCGCGAATATTATTACCTCTATTAATGATTTTCCATCTGATATTGATTGTGTAGTAATTAAACTCCCCAAATCTCTTGATTTATATGAATACTATCTTCAGATTGTTGGTCAGAGATATTCCGGTGCCAGTTTTCTAGCCGGTGGTATGGTTAAGTATATGCCAATTACAATGGTTCGTAAAACAGAGGAGTATTTTAATAGTGTAACTACATCACTTGCTAAAAAAAAGGCAAGGCTTATACTTGGTTGTGTAGCAAATAACTGTTCAAATCCAACTAAATTCCCAAGGGAGTATACTACTGAACATGGGTTAAAAGTTCTCTCTTATCCTGGGGTATTCTCCTATGATCACCTGGATATTGGTACCAGATTTTTAATTGATTATATTCCATCAGATTTTAAAGGAAAAATAATGGATTTAGGTTCAGCCTCGGGAGTTCTGGGATTAACCGCAAAGATTAAAAACCCGGACTCATCAGTTGTATTAACCGATGAATCCTATCTTGCAATAGAGTCTGCAAAGGAGAATTTTTCTGGAAACGGATTAATTGGAGAATTTCATGTTATGGATGTTTTAAAGGGTTTTGAATCCGACTCTGTTGATTTAATTTTGTGTAATCCGCCATTTCATAATGATAACAAGGTTACAACGGACATTGCACTCCAGATGTTTATTCAGTCAAGAAGAGTTTTAAAGAGGGGAGGGCAACTTTTTATAGTTGCCAATAAACACCTGGGTTACCATAAGAAACTTAGAGAAATATACCACAATCTCAAAAAAGAGGGAGAGAATGATAAGTTCTTTATCTACTCAGTCAGAAAAGTTTAATTATCATTCCACTTATAGATAATAAATGCAGGGGCAGGGTGGCAATTTTCCTGCTCCTTAGGTTTACAGCCCATGGTACACCCGCTGCACTTTGAACCATTATTAGTGTTAACTATTGGAAGCTCGGCTTTTATATAACCTTTATTACACAGAAAATCCAATGGAGCTTCCAATTCATCATAATCAAGATCAAATCTAAGGGATAGATCTGTTAAGGATGCTGTTTTTTCCTCTTTTATGTAGTTTTTTATATCCTGTATAATCATAAAATTACCCCTGGAATTTTATTTTTTTTCCTAAAATCTTAAAACCTGTAAAAAGCAGGGCCAGAATGCCTACTGCAACAAAAATCCATAATGAGTTATGCCCCATTGTAAACTGATAGTAAAGTGTTGCAACAGCCCAGGCAAGCATTGTCAAATATGTTACCATAACCACAGTTAATTTCATTCCAAGCTCCTTAACACCGGCACCAAGGGCAGCAAAGCATGGAAAGTAAAGCAGTATAAATAACAGATATGAATAACCGCTACTTTTGTTAAAGAATGTTTTTAGTCTCTCCAGGGTTCCATTGTCAGCACCTGCTTCTTCAGCAAGAGCCTCTTCATCATCGATGTCAGTTACCATACTAACTCCCATAGGGTCACTTAAACCTGAGATTAAGCCGGATAATCCAACTGGAATTGATGCAAAAGCTTCATAAACACCACCCCAGAAACTGAACTCTTCATTAGAAATATTCTCTTCAATAACAATGTTCTGGCTATATAGAGAGCTAAGGGTTCCAACAACAGCCTCTTTTGCAAAAAGTCCTGTAAAAATACCAACCGTTGCAGGCCAGTTCTCCTTTTCAATTCCCATAGGTTCAAAAACCGGAGTTACAGATTTTCCAATATTTGCTAGCAGGGAATTCTGGCTGTCATTATTTCCAAAACTTATTTTTCCATTATCCTCAAATCCGAAGGAGTTAAGAAATCCTAAAATTCCAACAGCAACAATTATTACAGAACCACCTCTAATACAGAAGGATTTAAGTTTACCCCATGTGTGTATTAAAATATGTCTAATCCTTGGAGCGTGATATGGTGGTAATTCCATAATAAAGTGGGATGTAACACCTTTAAAAAGAGTTTTTTTAAGCATTAATCCGGTTAATATGGATAAAATTATACCAACCATATATATACTAAATAGAACAAAAGCTTTATTTTCAGGGAAGAAAGCAGCTAAAAACAGTGCATAAACAGGCATTCTGGCTCCACAGGACATAAAAGGCGCCATAAAAATTGTCATCATTCTGTCTCTTTTATTTTCCAGAGTTCTTGTAGCCATAATAGCTGGCACAGTACAACCAAACCCAACAATTAGAGGTATAAATGACTTACCCGGTAGTCCTATACTTCTCATAAATCTATCCATTACAAAGGCTGCTCTTGCCATATAACCAGAGTCTTCTAGTAGAGAAAGCATAAAAAACATAAAGAAAATTATTGGAATGAAAGTAGCAACAGTCTGGAGTCCGGCTCCAATACCACCGGCTAAAATATTGGATATCCACAAAGGGGTATTTATTTTGTCTAAAATAAAGGAGAACCCATCAACAAAAATAGTTCCAAAGAGGATATCGAAGAAATCAATAAATGCTCCACCAAGAGATATGGTTACTCCAAATACCAGAAACATTGCCAGAAGGAAAATTGGAATACCAAGAAATTTATTTAATACAATTTTGTCAATTTTTTTGGAATTGGATATCCTGTTTCCCTTTTTTTTAACCGTATCTTTTACTACGCCATTAATAAAGGCGTATTTATAGTCAGCTATAATAATATCTGTTTCGTCATCTAAAATTTTCTCAATATCATTTATACTCTGTCTTATGTCCTGCTCACTTAAAGCTCCGGATTTAATTACAGTATCATGGACAAATTTATCCATTTCCAGAAGTTTTATACCTATCCATCGGGCATTTGCTCCAACCTCTTTTTCACACTGTGTGAGTCTCTCTTCCCATGACGTAATAACTTCACTTATTTCATTAGGGTAACTTATTTTTGCAAAGGATTCCCTGGCTACAGGAGTATACTCTTTTATAACTTCAGTAACCTTTTGTGTACTGTTTTTCTCTAGTGCGGATATGGATATAACACGACAACCCAGATGTTTCTGGAGATGTTCCACATCTATCTTTAGCCCTTTTCTCTCAGCTAGATCCATCATGTTAAGAACAACAAGCAGTGGAACTTTCATCTCTATTAACTGAGTTAACAGGTACATGTTTCTTTCAATGTTAGATGAATCAATTATATCTATAACAAGTGAACTTTCTCCACTTAGAATGTAGTCTCTTGCAACTTTTTCATCCTCTGATGACGCTGATAATGAGTAAATCCCCGGCAAGTCTACAATATTTATCTTATTATTGGAGTTTTTTAGAAAACCCTCTTTTCTTTCAACTGTAACTCCTGCCCAGTTCCCAACCCTCTGGTTTCCACCTGTTAAGGCGTTAAAGAGAGTTGTCTTTCCGCTGTTTGGATTACCTACAATAGATACATTTAAAACCTTGTTTTCAGCCACCCTATACATCTCCTAATATTAATACGTCTGCTTCTGACTTTCTTAAAGATAGATGGAAATCTCTTACTTCCAGTTCAACCGGATCTCCCATAGGAGCAATTTTGGTTAAAGTAAATTCAATTCCTCTGGTTAATCCCATAGATAAAAGTTTAGATCTATATTCAGTATTACCCTTTTCGTAACCCTCAATTCTAGCTCTGTCTCCAACTTTCAAATCTTTAATCTTCATTTTTGCGTATCCTTTATTTTACTTAGTTTAACCTAAGTTAGTTATTCGTGTATAATATCATTTTAAATTTAGTAAAGAAAACAGTCAATAGATTGGTTTAAAAATTATCTATAGATTAAAAAATAGTTAGAATTTAAATACTTCTTGATAAATAGTTTAAGGGCTGGTATTTTAAAGCTTAAAGGAGTTTTAATGACTGATCAAAAATTAAAACGCGAATATTTAAATTTATTATCAAAACAGTATCCAACAATAAGTAAAGTAAGTTCGGAAATAATTACTCAAAGTGCCATACTAAATCTTCCAAAGGGGACTGAACACTTTGTCTCTGATATTCATGGGGAGGATGAAGCATTTAACCATGTTCTAAAAAATGGAAGTGGATCTATTAAAATTAAAATAGATGAAGTTTTTGAAAGTACACTACTTGAAAAAGAGAAGAGATCCCTTGCAACCCTTATATATTATCCAAAACAGAAACTGGCAATGCTTTTAAGCGAGGTAGATGAGTGTGTCCATGACGAATGGCTAAGTGTCTTACTATTTCGTTTAATCAAGATGTGTAGATATACATCTGTTAAATATACCAGATCTATGATTAGGGATGCTCTGAATATTGAGTTTGGACATATAATTGAGGAACTTTTACATGAACAGGAGAATCTGGAAAACAAACATGACTATTACAAATCTATTATTGATACAATAATTCAGACAGGCAGAGCTGAGGCATTTGTTGTTGCATTAAGTGAGTTGATTCAGAGAATGGTTGTTGCCCATCTCCATGTTATAGGAGACATTTTTGACAGAGGTTCCGGGGCTCACACAATAATGGATAGGCTTATGAGTTATCATAAGGTGGATATTCAGTGGGGAAACCATGATATTGTATGGATGGGGGCAGCCTCAGGCTCATTTGCATGTATAGCCAATGTAATAAGAATCTCTCTTAGATATGGGAATATGAAGACCCTTGAAAACGGTTATGGTATTAGTATGCTACCTTTGGCATCATTTGCAATGGAAGCGTATAATGATGATCCATGTCTGCAATTCCAGACAATAGCCCAGGAAGATAACAGTCTAAGTACAAGAGAGAAGCTTGTTCTATCCAGAATGCATAAGGCAATAACTGTAATGCAGATGAAAATAGAGGGGCAGGTTATTAAAAGAAGGCCGGAATATGCAATGGATGACAGACTTCTTCTGGATAAGATTAATTTTGCAGATAAAACAGTAACAATAGATGGAATAGTATGCGACTTGATAGACAGTAATCTTCCAACTCTGGATCCTGAAAATCCATACTCATTAACCAGTGAGGAGAAAAATGTACTAAGAAATCTGCAAAACTCATTTATTTACAGTGATAAACTACAGGATCATGTAAGGTTTTTATTCTCAAAGGGTAGTGTGTATTCTGTTCAGAACAATAATCTACTTTATCATGGCTGTATTTTAATGAATGATGATATGACATTTAATCACCGGGTTGTTGATGGGGTGCATATGTCACCAAAAGAGTACTTGGATTATGCAGACCGTCTTGCCAGACAGGGGTATTTTTCAAGATCCCCCCAAGAAAAACAGATAGGTCAGGATATGATGTGGTATCTGTGGAGTGGTAAGGAGTCTCCTCTTTTCGGTAAAGAAAAAATGGCAAGTTTCGAGCGATATTTTACAAAAAACAAGGAAGTTGCTGTAGAGAAAAAAAATCCCTATTACAAATTTAGAGATAACGAAGAAGTTTGCATTAAAATTTTAAAGGAGTTTGGTTTAAAAGAGGATGCACATATAATAAATGGCCATGTTCCTGTAGCTGTAAAAAAAGGGGAAAACCCGGTAAAAGCAAACGGAAGATTAATAGTTATTGATGGTGGTTTTTCAAAAGCATACCAAAAAGAGACCGGAATAGCCGGATATACCCTGGTTTACAACTCCTGGGGTTTTATTCTCTCATCCCACATGGCTTTTGAATCAACCCAGTCTGCAATTGAGCTTGACCAGGATATTCATACATCAAAGCTTATTCTGGAAAGATCCAATGGAAGGATTATGGTTAAGGATACAGATAAGGGTAAGACACTTATTAAACATATAGATGTTCTTAAGGAACTTCTACTTGCTTACAGAAATGGTGATATTAAGGAGAGAACCTAAAAAAATCTCTCCATTACAACATATCTGACATCTTTTTTGTAAAAGGTTGCCCCATTAATTGACATATTAAATCTTTTGTAGAAATCTGTAGCACTCTCCCTTGCATCGCACCAGAACCTGGATATACCATCCCTTTCAAGTTTTTGAATAATATATTTAAGCATTTTACTTCCATAACCCGAATTCTGAAAATCTGGAAGTGTTGCAAACTTTCTTAATCTTGCACTACTGTTTTCAATAAATATTGAGGCAACACAGATGAGTTTATCATTTATGAAGCCTCCATAGTGAATCCCTGCTGAATCATCTTCAAGAAGGCAGAAACTTTTAGGCATATCTGGCCAGAGAACTTTATGTCTTATATCTACAGTCTCTTCCGGTTTTATTAATCTTATATCCACTATGCCCTCGAAATTATAGTATCTTTTACACCTACTGCTGTTTTTGCATCCAGTATATCAGCCATTGAGTGCTTATCATTTAAAATTGACCCAATTGCAGATAGGAACTGAATGTGAGGACCAGGGTTAGATTTTGGGGATACAATTAAAACTATAACCTTTGTTGGTTCTCCATCCAGAGAATCAAAATCTACACCAGATCTGCTTATTGCAATTACTGACTTTATTGAATCTATAGAGTCTGTTTTACAGTGGGGGATAGCTATACCATTTTGTAAACCGGTACTCATAATTTTTTCCCTTTCCATAGTTCCTTCAAATACTTCATCCGGGTCTTTTATATCACCATTTTTGTAAAGCAGCTCTATCATCTCTTTTATAATACTCTCTTTATCAGAGGATTTAAGTGAGATAATAATATTTTTTGAGTCAATTGCTGATTTTAAAAGATTAAGATTTTTTCTGCTCTCTGAGTCACTGGATAGCATATCCTTCTTCATCTCTTCAGGTTTGGATAACTCCTGCAGTTTTTTTATAGTTTCATTAAGATTCAAAAGAGCTTCATAAACAACGGTTTTAACAAATATTATGTCCTCTTTATCAGATATAAATTCTATGGATGTCTCAAGGTGATGAATTGTAAAGAAAATATTGTCCTTTCTTAACTGATATATTTTTACTCCATCAATATCCATCTTATGGCTAAAGAAACCTTCGGATGTTAGTGAATCAATAATTTTTGTAATTGCCAGCTCAGTTAATGAGTCTGATGGATAATCAAATTTTGTGGAAATGGTATTACTACCCTTAATCTCTTTTTTAGTACCTTTTTTAGGAATTTGAAGAAGTTTTGTAAGTATAGGTGGTGGTGCAATAGTAGAGATAAGAGTCATTAAAACTGCTACACCGAACATCTTTCCATCAAGGATTCCGCTACTAACTCCGATTCCCGCTATAATTAGGGCTACTTCACCTCTTGGAACCATTCCTGTTCCAATTCTAAGGGCACCCAGAAGATTAAAATTAAGAAAAAGTGATGGTAATCCACAACCTATAACCTTGGCTATTATGGAGATTATTGCATAAATAAAACCTAAAAACAGAACTTCTTTACTAAATAGAATATTGATGTTAACCATCATTCCCATTACACAGAAGAAGACAGGAACAATAAACTCTGCAATTGGATGAATTGCTTCCTGAATAACAAAACTTACATCAGTTTTTGATAAACTTAATCCTAAAACATAAGCTCCGATTATTAATGCCAGACCTGCAGATTCAAAAATACCTGCAAATATAAGTGCTAAAGCAAGTCCTGCAATTGCAATATTAATTTTATCTTTAAAAAGTTTTATAAATGCGCTGATTTTAGATGCAAAAATAAGCCCTATTGCAGTAAAACCAATCCAGACAGAAACAGCCTTAACTGCTATAGATCCAATTGCCCCCCAATCAACATGGGATTCCCCATTATCTCCTGTAAGAACACTTACTATCCCTAATATAATTGCAAGTATAATAATACCCAATACATCATCAATAACAGCAGCAGCTAAAATTGTAACACCTTCAGGGGAGTCCATCTTTCTCTGTTCTGATAGAATTCGAGCAGTAATTCCTACACTGGTTGCTATACTTAAAACTCCAAGAAAAAGAGTAAGAGGATCCATAATTTCCAGGTGAAGAAATGCACTTGCACACCAAACCCCGCCAAAAAAGGAGAATAGTACACCGGAGATTCCTACGACAGCACCTTTTAGTGAGTATCTCATAAAAAGATTCAGGTCAGTCTCCAGTCCTGCATGAAAAAGCAGGATAATTGAAGCTATAACCGATATAGCCCATAACTCTGTTGTAACAGGTATATTTCCGGTTACAAGTGGGAAAAGACCATTGTGGAAGCCTAAAAGAGGAAACCCTCCAAGAAAATAGGGACCAATAATTATACCGGATATCAGCTCTCCCAGAACAGAAGGCATCCCAATTTTGCCAAAAACTCTACCAAATGTTTTTGCGATAAAAATTATAATACCTAGCTGATAGGCCAACATCATCATTTTATGAGTTATATTATGGGTTGCCTCAGCTGTTTCGGCAGTAGTAGCAAAAAGTGGTATAGTTGCTAAAATTAATCCCAGCAATATAATGGATCGTTTCTTCATATTTATCCCTTGTAATTGATATTTGTTAACAATGTAGCCTAATATACTGTTTTTTTCAATAAAATCTCTATTAATCATCAACGTGATATTATATATAATGTTATAATGAAACGATTTTTTACATATCTGCTAATATTCCCAATAAAATTTTATCAGATATTTATCTCCCCACTTTTCCCAAGGAAATGTATCTATTTCCCAAGCTGTTCAGCTTACTGTATAGAGTCTCTAAAAGTTCATGGCCCAATAAAAGGTCTTTTATTCGGTTTTTTAAGGATATTCCGATGCAGTCCACTTTTTAAGGGGGGAGTCGACCCGGTTACAGAGAACCGGTCAATAAAAAATCAGTTACATAAATACACCCTTTTTATCAGGAGTTTTAAGAGTGAGAAAAATTGAACCGGAAGAAGTTTATCAGAAACTTTATTCAGCAATTAAAGAATCAGGTGTAATCCTGCCAAAAGATGTTCAGGAAAAAATTATACACTCCATGAATAGTGAAGCCGGATTATCGAAAACAGTTTTAACAAGAATCCTGCAAAATCTGGATTGTGCAAGTAAAAACTGTCTTCCTATGTGTCAGGATACAGGAATGGTTCTCCTTTTTGTAGAAATTGGTAGAGATTTAGACCTCTCCCAGGTAAATTTAGAAGAGGTAATCTATAAGGCTGTTGAAGATGCATACAGGGATGGATCATTCAGAAAATCTGTTGTAACAGACCCTTTAAATGAGAGAATTAATAGTAAAAATAATCTTCCTCCTGTAATCTATTATGATTTTATTCAGGGGGATGAATTAAAAATAACTGGAGTTTTAAAAGGATTTGGTTCAGAAAATTGCAGTAAAGTATTTATGTTAAAACCAACAGAGGGGCGTAACAGGGTTATAGAAGTTGTGTTGGAAACAGTAAAGAGTGCAGGAGGTTCGCCATGTCCACCAACGGTTCTTGGTATTGGTATTGGGGGCACAATGGACTATGCTGCCAAACTATCAAAAAAAGCACTGCTTAGAGAGATTGATGACATAAATCCGGATCCTTATTATAAAGAGCTTGAAGATGATATTCTAAAGGCTGTAAACAGTCTTAATATTGGTCCAGGTGGTTTAGGTGGAGGTGTAACATCCCTAGGGGCAAAAATCGAGCACTATCCAACACATATTGCAGGCCTGCCAGTTGCTATAAGTGTTAATTGCTGGGCAGACAGAAAGGTAAAGGTGGTTATTTAAATGAAGCATATAAATCTTCCGTTAACTGAAGAGATTATTGAAAATTTAACTATGGGGGATGAGGTTCTCCTTACAGGAACACTACTTGTTGGTAGAGATCAGGCTCACAAGAGGCTTTGTGAATTATTAGATTGCGGTAAGAGCCTTCCTGTTGAACTGGAGGGTGAAACAATATTTTATATGGGGCCATCTCCAGCCCCCAAGGATTTTGTTATTGGAGCTTGTGGACCTACAACTTCTTCCAGAATGGATGCATTTACACCTAAACTTCTGGATAAGGGACTAAAGGGTATGATTGGAAAAGGCCCAAGATATGGAGATGTCGCCCAGTCGATAGTCAAAAACAAGGCTGTCTATTTCTACTCATTTGGAGGATGTGGTGCATTATATGCAGAAAAAGTTATTAGCAGTACTGTTGCAGCCTTTGATGATCTTGGCCCGGAAGCTATTAGACGACTGGAAGTTAAAGATTTTCCGGTAATTGTTGCAATAGATTCCAGGGGGAACAATATCTACAGCTAGTTATGTATGGAATATTTTTTTTAGATCCACCCTTTTGCTAAAAATGTGGTGGAGGTAGAGCAGGAATACAGCAATCGGAACCAGTGCAACTGTTGTAATTAGGGACCAGGTAAATTTAAACTGCATATACAGATAGTTTTGTATAATAAGATCAATACCAAGGGATATTAAAGCAATTCCAAGGATAATATATCCAGCAGCATTGGTACCTCTATCCTTGCTTTTGTATATAAGATAGACCACAAAAAAAGTTATAATGGAAGTAATACCACTAATCGGAAGAGATATTCTTAAGAAGAAATTGGCAAATGGTATATAGTAGTCCAACATAAAAAGCATAAGTAGAAAAAACAAAATAATGACTACTACCCTTACCCAGCTTTTTAAATATAGGGCACCACATATAATCAGTGCCATGGTAAAAACCGGGATAATAGCAAAATATGCCCAATTAACCATTCTGTCAAAATAGAGATCCGCAGTTACTGAAATAGCCGAAACAATTATTGCAAAAAATAGTGCTGCACCTGAAAATATACTCTTTTTTTGACTTTTTGACAGAAAGGTTACTTTTTTCTCAGACATAACCTCATGACTAAATGGTTTGGTGTGAATGTTATGTTTTATCACATATCCGCAAAGTGGACAGATTTTACTTTCAACTTCTACACCGCATTTGGGACAATAAGCCATAATAAACCTCTCTATGTCAATCCTATCATCATCATATAATTATTACTACAAAAATGGAAATTATACTTTGTAAATTATGGTAAACTGGATGATAATAAAAGTATGGGTAATAGTTTAAGTGTTTGTGTCTTGGTTCCGGAATTAAATGATAATCCATCTCAGGAGATAATTGCTGGTATAGTTAACAGAGCATCTTTTATGGGTATTGAAATTACTGTAATTTCTGCCGGTGCTATAATGCATAAAAAATTCAGCCTGAAGGATAAAAGGCTTCTTTATAAAAGTGTAATCGAGGAGAATCACTTTGACGGTATTATTTCTCTTTCCGGCTCTTTCAGTTTTTATTATAGTAGTGATGAGATAAAAGAATTCCTTAATAGTATAGCTAAAAGTACACCCCTGGTTAATGTATCTATTAAAATACAGGGTTATCACTCGGTATCTGTAGATAATGTAACTCCCATAAAAGAAGTTGTTAATCATTTAATTATAGATCATAAAAAAAAGAAGATTATGTTTATCAAAGGACCTCTAGGCCAGGATGAAGCAGAAGCCAGATTTTCCGGTTATTGTGAAGCATTGAAGGAGAACGGATTTAATCTGGATAATGACTATGTTCTTGAAGGAAATTTCTCAACCCAGAAAGCAAGTGAATCAATTAAACTTTTTATCGAAAGTGGACTTGAGTTACCGGATGCAATAGTCTGTGCTAACGACGAATCTGCTCTTGGAGTCTATACACAGTTAAAAAACAGCAAAATAGATATAAAAAAGCAGGGAATATCCCTTACCGGGTATGATAACAGAAGTTACGGGAAAAGTATGGATCCGGGTCTGACAACCATAGATCAACTATTTGAAAAGCAGGGAAAGACCGCAATAGAGAACCTTTTTACTCTAATACGTAACGGGGATGTTAATAATGAACCATTTATTCCAAAAATATTTTACAGAGAGAGCTGTGGATGTAGCTCTAAAAATGATGATTTTGAGACTCGAAAAGGTTTAACCAACTTTATAAGTAACCGTTTTTATAATAATGGTATTGAAGGGCTGGAGGATGATGTTAGTGCAATTGATGAAATATTCTTCAAGATTCTTGATTATCCGGATTACGATTTTGTACAGGAAATTGAGTATTACATAAATAAATATATTTATAAGGGGTATGACCTAAAGCTTTTTGCCGAAATGCTAAAAATAGTAAATGTAAGAGTTCTACCCCGATTGGAAAAGGAACAACTAATAAGTTATTTCAATCAGATAGACAGAATAAATTTTTTAATTGTAGAAGCTATTAGCAGACAGACCGAGAGAGAACTTCACAGAGTAGATGAGCAGATAAAAGAACTGGATGATATCTCTCTGACCCTGTCATCCTGTATTTCCTACGAATCTCTCTCTGAAGAGCTAAACAGAGACTTTTTTCATTTAGGAATAAAGAGAGTAAGTATAAGAATAGAGAACTCATCAAATCCCCATATTACCCAGTTAAATAACAGAATCTATGAAAAAGGGGACTCTTTAAACCGAACAATAAAAAACTATATAAATCTTATTCTTCCTTTAAGTTCCAAGAAAAATTTTGGTTATTGTCACTATCATGTTCTACATGAGAGTTTTCATAATGCAGAAGTAATTACATTTCAGCTTTCCCGGGCTCTCTATCTTATAGACTTGCTGGATGATCTGTATTTACAGTTAAAAACAATAAATAACGATTATAGGAATTTAAGAGAGACAAAAGATCTGTTAATGCGTAACGATAATCTGGCGAATATCGGTGGACTGGTTGCGGGATTTACCCATGAGATAAATACACCTATAGGTGTCGGACTTACAGCCATTACCTATCTTCTGGATGAGATAAAGGGGATAAAGAAAACTTTTAACAATAACATTTTAAGAAAATCAGATATGAGCAGCTTTATAGAAAATTCCCAGAAGACAACTGAGATAGTTTTAAACAATCTGGAAAAGGCAATAACACTTATACAGGGATTTAAACAGATCTCGGTTGATCAGGCTAGTGAACTTAAAAGACCTTTTGAGTTATGCAGTTATATGCAGGAGATAGTGCAATCTATAAATCCGGTTTTAAGAAATGGGAATCATCGGGTAAAACTACACCACTCCCAGGAGATTAATCTTGACTCATACCCTGGTGCAGTATCCCAGATAATAACAAATTTAATACAGAATAGTGTAAAACATGGGTTTGAAAATATTGTAAATGGAACAATTAATATCTCAATTTTTAAGGATGATGATAATGTAATTATTGACTACAGGGATAATGGTTGTGGAATAAAAAGTGAGTATATCTATAAAATATTTGACCCATACTACACTACAAAAGTAGGTAAAGGTGGAAGTGGGTTAGGCTTGTCAATTATAAAAAAGATTACAGAGGAAAAACTCCATGGCACCATTATATGTGATCCTGTTTTTGAAAATGGTGTCTGCTTCAAGATTACAATACCCTATAGTAAAAACAGTTAGTTTTCTGTTAACAGTGCCTTTATAGTTTTCCATGGTAGAAGAGCACAGCTTTTTCTTGCAGGGTATTGTTGCATCTCTTTAAACACTTCAAGAACAGTGAATTTATCATTAAAAGTAATATCTTCACCATTAATAAAGTTTATAAAGTCATCAATCAGTTCCATGGGAGCCTCAGCATCTTTTATTACACTACAGAGAATATCTGCAGAAGCCATACTAATGGCACAACCGTTACCTGTATAGGTCAGATCCTTTACTTTGTTACAGTCACACTTTGCATAAAGGGTTATACTGTCTCCACAGGATGGATTAACACCATCTTTTCTAAAATCTGAATCTGGAATATCTCTTTTATACTCTGGATTTCTAAAATGTTTCATTAATGTTTCTTTGTAGAGACTCATAAAAAAAACTCCTTAATTCTTTCTATACATTTTATAACTTTATCAACCTCATCCCTTGTATTAAAAATGGACAGGGATATTCTAATTACGCCTCCAACTTCCATATTGGTAAAAAAAGGAGATGCACAGAGATTCCCGGTTCTTAGAATAATATTTTCTGAATCAAAAAAGTCGGAAGCATCATGGGGATGAACTCCATCAATATTAAAACTGATTATTGATCCGGGTTTAGAGTAAATTGTAATTCCACCTACTTGCTCCAGTGAATCAATAAGGTATCTGGATAGAGAATTGATCTGGTTTTCATTATCAATGTTGATTATTTTATCAAGAAGATCCAGGGTTGTTCCGAATGCATAAATTGCTGCTGAATTCTGAGTTCCGGACTCCAGTTTAGCAGGTAACTCCTTATAGTGTATCTCTGTTTTGTTAGTTATATAGGAGACCATATTGCCACCATAATTTATGGGAGTAAACTCTTTTAGTAACTCACTCTTTCCATATAGAACACCTAGACCAAATGGCCCATAAATTTTATGGGCAGAAAATGTAAGAAAATCTGGATCAATTTTGTTTAGATCAATCTCTTTATGGCAAATCAGTTGAGCTGCATCAATAAGAATCTTGCTACCTTTTTTTCTACATACAGATATTACTCTCTCAATATCACTTATAGCCCCGGTAACATTTGACATACCGGTAATTGATGTAATAAAGGTCTTCTCATCAACTAATTTTTCTAAAGCATCATAATCAATATTATAATTTTTTAATGGTACAATCCTGCTCTCTATACCAAGATCCCTGGATAAAATGAGCCATGGGACATAGTTTGAGTGGTGCTCCAGTTGAGTAATTACAATATTTGCATTTTGGGGAATATTGTTTCTAACATAGGAGTTTGCTACCATATTTATACTGTCTGTACAGTTCTTTGTAAAAACTATCTCCCCGGAGTTATTGCAACCTATAAATTCAGATACCTGTGTTCTAATTTTCTCTATCTGTTGAGTCGTATTATAGTTATGTTTGTTTGAACCTCTGCCTGTGTTTACAGCAAGATTCTTATAATAATCGGATTCTGAATCTATAACACTTTGGGGTTTAAGGCTTGTGGCTGCTGAATCCATATAAATAAAACCCTTTTTTAAAAAAGGGAAAAGATTTTCCATCTTATTAATATAACCTTTAACAATATAAAACATCAATAAGTTGTTTTTATAGGATTTAAAGTATAAAATATATAATATGAAAGAAGTTCCATACATGATAAAATCCATAAGAAATTTACTGTTGATACTATTAATAATTTTAGCTCTGTTTGTTATGAACACTTTAGCTAAAATAATACTCCCACTTGTTGTTGCTATTATGTTTGTTCTACTATACGAGCCGATATTTTCGTTTTTACACAAAAGGAAAATTCCGGTAATTCTAATTACTCCAATACTTGCGGTTTCAACAATTATACTTCTTTTTTTTATAATCCAGATTTTTGTGGATTCAACCCAGACTATATATCATGACCGGGTTATTCTTGGGCAGCTTCTTTATCAAAAAATTCTATCAATATTAAATTATATTGGTTCTATTACACCTTTAAAACTGGATGCAACTTTTTTAGAGTCCTGGATTGATAATATCTTTTCTGAAGCAACATTATCCTCCTTTGGAAAGAGTAGCATTAGTGCTTTAAGCTCCTTTGGAAGCTCTTTTTTTATGTTTAGCCTCTACTTTCTAATTCTTTTATTCAGTATGCCCGGGTATGATAATTATATAAAATATATAGCAGGGAAGGATAAAGGGTTTCTTTTGAATTCTAAACATATACAGAAGTCAATTGTCTCTTATATGACTGTAAAATTTTTTGTAAGTCTGGTAACAGGAACAATTGCACTATTAGTCTGTCTCATCTTTGGGGTGAATTATGCAATTTTCTGGGGATTTGTTACATTTTTATTAAATTTTATACCAACAATAGGTTCAATAATTGCAACAATTTTACCTACATTAATGGCTTTTGTTCAATTTGAGTCTCTATTTAAAATATTTCTTTTTCTAAGTATTCTCTTTGGTGTTCAGTTGGCAATTGGACAAATTATTGAACCAAAGATTATGGGGAACAGACTTCAGCTTAATACTGTTACAATAATATTCGGTCTTGTTTTCTGGTCTTTTATCTGGGGTATAGCAGGAGCATTTTTATCGGTGCCACTATTGGTAATTCTTAAAATCTTTCTGCAAAATAATGACTCATTTGTTTTTATGAGCAGAATTATGGGTCGTCCAGGTAAGCATGGATTAATAGGTTAGGCTATCTCTCTTTTCTGTGTAACACATTAAAATAGAGTTTCAGCTTTGTAATAAAACTCATATTTACAAACCTAATACCGTACTTATTACCATTATCTGTCCATATAACATGTCCAGAGATTTTTAGCATCTTATTACCTTTGTAAAATATATAGAAAGGTATATCTGTATTTATAGGTAACAGAATATTTGCATTAATCTGCATACCTTTTCTGCTTATGTTTATAGTCTCTCCGGTTATTCTGTAGCACTCTATTTTGGATAGAACCATAAATCTTTTATATCTTCTTTTATCTACCATTTAATACGTCCATTTTCTCGAATAGTCAAAAACAATAAGATTTTCATCTAAAATCTCACCTGTTGATTTATTAAATATATATAATCTGTGTTCGTTATAAACAAGATTAGATAACTTATTAAAATATTCAGTCTGTATCTCTTCAACATCCTCGGATGATTTAAATACAGATACTGTAATTTCTTTGGAAACTCTACCTATTATAACACTAAAATAGTTTAATTGCTTACTTCGTACATCAATAATTGCGAATTTTTCCTGTTTATGAAATTTTGCAAACTCTTCAGCCTTCTCTATTGTTGGAAATGAGTTGTAATAAACAGAATCCAGAGGATTGGTAAAATTAAATTTATTACTTGTAAGAAAAAGAATATACGGGTGCATGTTTATTCCATTCATTTCACTATTTGCTGTTTTATATGTCTCCTTGTCAAAAATTACCTTACCCTCAGAGTCATACTTAAAGGTTAAAACAGAGTCACAAACCGGACATGGTTGTGGTTCAATCCTTTTAAGAGTGGAGGATGGAATTAAGTATTGACATTTAAGACAGTGAATATTTGGCATATACCGTCCTTATATTTTTAAATTATTATGAAATATTCTTTATAAATAGTATCATAATTTGATTGCATAGTTAATATAAATTACAATTTATTTAAATAAGCAGTAACAGATGTAGCTATAATTGTGTTAAATATATGTGGAGAGGAACTAATTATGAAAAAAATATTACTTTTAAATCTGTTTTTATTATGGGGATATACCTTATTTGCCAGCGGTGGTGGGGTATATTATGGAAATTATAATTATAACAGTAGGTTTTCCAATATAGATATGTCAAAAATGTATTATTATGGTGGCTACGGTTACGGGTCAGACTATGATGGTAACAGAAACGGAGGCTTTGGTCTTGTTATTTTTTCAGAAGATCCTTCAGATAATATATATCAGGGTGCCTTTGGAGGATTTATAAGGGGTAAAGAAGCAACCTTTGGCCCATTAATGTTTTCTGCAAACATCTGGACAGGAGTTGGCCATACCTGGCAAGGGGTCTCTTTAATTGCTGATATAAATGGTGAGATTGGGTTTGCTGTTTTTCCCTGGATGCAGGTAGCAGTTTATGGAGGAATGCAGGGTACAACAAGCTTTATGGATATTTTTGATACATATACCTATACTCCTGTTTTTGGAGCAAGAATTGTCTGGGGAGATTTTGAATCATAATTTTTAATCGAATTTATAAATAAAAAAAGAGCCATACAATTAACAATTGTACATTGGCTCTTAGAGTAAAATATGAAAATAGTTTAAATATAGGGGTAATTTATACTGTTTATGTATTTTATGCAATAGTGAAATACGAAAAATGATATTAATCCTGGGAAACAATACCTATGTATGGAAGATTTCTATATTTTTGAGCAAAATCAAGCCCCATACCACCAACAAAGTGATCATCTATATCAAATCCGTTAAAATCTATATTAACATCTTTTTTTCTTCTTGAAGGCTTATTTAACAGAGTACATATTTTCATTGATTTTGGATTTCTCGTAGAAAGAATTTCCTCTATTTTGGTTAGAGTAATACCTGTATCAATAATATCCTCAACAATTAGAACATGACGTCCCGCAATATGCGTATCTATATCTTTAAGAATTGTTACCTCAGTATTTTCCATAGAGTCTCCATAACTTGAAGCTATCATAAAATCAACAACCAGAGGTGTACTCATCTTTTTAACCAGGTCCGACATAAATATAAATGAACCTTTAAGGAGACCAATGACTACCAATGGAGTCTCTATATCTCTATACTCCATATCTATTAATTTTGATAATTCATTAATTTTCTCTTGAATAATTTTTTCTTCTATTAAAACTGACTTAATTCCTTCCGGTAAAATCATAAATCCTCCTGTTTTTTATCTATACTACTTTATTTTTAAAAAAAAGTAACACTTTAGTAAATTAGTGAAGTTAAATTTGTAAATGTATTAGGAGTTATATATGAAAAAGAATTTTGTTTTAATAGTAATGATATTAGTTTCAGTAACATTGTTTTCCAGAGATAGGAAGTTTGATGATAAATTGTCACTAAAAAGCAGTTATATTTTACCAATAGAACAGACTGATTTTAATTCCAGTCTTGTTGTCGGTTTAGGTTTTGACTTTTGGGGAATCTTTGAATTTACTGGTAGTGCGTATCTGGAAATTGACAGAACTAAATCCCAGTTTTCTGAAGTATTTCAGAGTCCTGATATTTTCTCTGCAGGGATAGGAATGAATATTCCTTTTGGAGGTTTCTATCTAAAGACTGATGCCCAAAGATTTTTCTCTGTTTCCAACAGATCCAGTGTCCTTAGTCTATCTAGCTATGTAAATTCCTATAAATTAGGGGTTGGGCTAGAGCTTTCAGACTCTGTTGAGTTGGAATTCTACCATAGAACCTTAACAAATAACGATATTGATATTATCAATGGGAAAAAACAGCAATTAATTGGTGCAGGAGTAATAGTAAAGATATAAAAAAAGACCCACAAAATGGGTCTGTTTACCAGTGACCGGACTCGAACCGGTACACCCGAAGGCGGAAGATTTTGAATCTACTGTGTCTACCAATTTCACCACACTGGCATGTGTTACAAAGATTATCCTTAAGTTAAATTTTTGTCAATCAATACTTGTAATATTATGAACCGGATCACTGAACTCATAACCATGGAGACTGTTGGCTATAATTTTTTCAGCTGTTTTAGATGCTTTATCTATTAAATCTTCAGGGGATAAAGCATTTTCTGGATAAATTGAGATTCCGATTTTTATTCTTGGCACTATTTTCTGATTCTCTGTAAATATTGGTTTTGTAACCTCAAAAATTATTTTTTGAGCTATCACTCTTAATCCATGAATACTGTCAAGTTTAATAGCTAACAGATATGTATCGTCGAACTCTTTCCCCAAAATATCTTCTGACCTTAATATTGATTTTATTCTTTGGGTTACAGAGTGCTCTCCAATAATTATATCTTCCGAAATAAAACCGTCCTTCTTCTCAAAATCAAGGTCAATAATAATTGTAAAAAGTGCAATCTGGTTTTTCTTTCGCTTTGTCTCTTTTATAGCCTGGCTTAAAAGTTCAATAAACAGAGCTTTTTGTGGAAGACCGGATTCTCTGTCTTTTTGCGGGGTTTTATCTTCCAGCTCTTTGGACTCAATAATTACTGTATCACTCTCCATTAAGGTATTTAATGATTCTACTTCATTCTTTATTCTGAAATTTTCTATAGAAAGGGAAACATAGGCACTAATAGTTTTTAGTACATTAAGATCATACATTGTGTATTTTCCCTTTTCACTATCTTCAATTGAGATAGCACCTACAATATTATCTCCCCTTTTTACAGGGAGAATAATAAATGACTCCATACCCTTTGTTAATTTACTGGAACTGAATTTATCATCTGTATCATCTCTATTATATATAATTAACTCTTTACCATGTTCTATAGTGTAAAGTGCAGGTTCTCCCCTGGATTCTATCACCCTTGTTTCGGATTTCTGATTCTTGAAAATAGTTGTTTGAGTAAGGTTTCTATCACTGTTATTTTTGCTGTAAATTGATATATTATCAAAAGTTATTATATTCCTTATTCCTTTGTATACAGCGGTAATCATCTCCTTCATATCTTCACTACTTTTATTAATATCTGAAAATTGATGTTCGTTTATGGATTTAAATATAAAAGATTCAGATTTAATATTGAATCTCAGTTTAATTTTAAGAATATCAAACTGTATTTTGGCTACTCTTCTCTGTTCATCCTCCCTTAGTACAATTGACTTTTGAATATAGGCAATTGATTCACTTTTATCCCCTAGCTCATTAAGAGTCAAATATAAGTAGTGGAAGGCCTTTGATCTCTCTTTATAGCTTCTGTTTAGATGATTCATCTCTTCCATTGCTGAGTTAATAAATTGCAAGGCTTTTTTGTAATCACCGGAATAAAAAAATAGTGAACCCATATTTAATAATACATTAATATGAGCCTTATAATCTTTATTTGTTTTTGCATACTGCAGTGCTCTTATATGGAAGCTTTCTGATCTTAAATAGTTCTGTTTCTTTCTAAATATATTTCCTAGATGAGTTAATGCTTCAGCAATTTTGTAATTTATATTGTTAGCATCACATAATGTAAGGGTCATAAATAGAGCTTCCTGGGCACTATCTATCTTGTCTAGTTTAAGTAGAGCTTTTCCCATGTAGTAGTTAAGGTAGATCTTTCTGTAAATAGAGTTATCATTATTAATACTATCCATGGCTATTCTCAGATAATTTAGGGATTCAGAGTACTCTCCAAGTTTGTAATAAGTTACAGCTATATCCTTTAAAGTTATAAAATTTAAATCGCTTTTAGTTTCTTCCAATCTGTTCAGGATATCAAAAAAAATCTCAAGGGCTTTGGTATATTCATTACAACTTGTATAGACAGAGGCAATACCATGACAGCTAAGAAGATACCCGTCAATATCCTCTTTTTGAATAAAAATCTTTAATGATCTGTTAAAACTTTTAAAAGCCTTTGCTAATTTTCCATTTTCAAGATCAACCCAGCCTTTCTTAATAAAATTATATGCAATTTTTTCCCTTATCAGTGTACTGTTTGTAACTTTTAATGCATATTCCACAAAACTCAAGGTTATAGTTTCAACAGGGCTGTTTTTAGTATCATATATTATCTTTTTGTGCGTCATATAAATCCTTTCTAAATTAATTTTAGGATTAATTGGAATTTAAAACAAATAATAAAAAATAATGTCGATTATAAAGCCATGATTTTATTAATTCTATTGCTAATTATTTTACTCTTTATACTTTTTAACAGCGGGGCAGGATATAAAGAGAGTGTTAATTATAATATAAAATATTCGGGGCCAATAATGGATGGAGCCCAGGAGTATGTATCTGTTCGGGGAAATAAGAAAGCTATTCTCTTTATACATGGATTCCCGGGTACACCAAAAATGTACTATATGGCAAGAGAGTTGGCTATTAATTCCGGGTATGATGTTTTTATTCCTCGGCTACCGGGTTTTGGATGCTCAGAAGAAGAGTTTATTAAGACAAACTTTTCTGTATGGCTTAATTTCTTAAAGGAGTATTATACAGATAGGCGTAAAAAATATGATCAATTCTTTATTGCAGGGAATTCCATGGGAGGGTCTTTAACTTTAAAGCTGGCTGAACTCTATGGTGATTCTGCTGATTTAAGACCAACAGGCATTTGTTCTGTTGCCGCACCTGTATATCTTAACTCTTTAAAAAGAGGGGATATAAAATCACCTCTTCTATATTTTATAAGGCTAATATCACTTTTCAGCAGTTATATACCCGCAAAAAAACCGAGAAAAGATAAGAGTCTGGATCAGGATGGAGATACTGAATGGGTCGGCTATCGGGGACTTTTCCCAAAACAGATATACAGTTTAATGCTTGGTTTAAAGGGTGTAAAAAAGGATCTTTATAAAATAGATATTCCCTGTTACATTTGTCATGCCAAAGAGGATAAAACAGTACCCTTTGGAAACTCTGGATATATTAAAGATCATATTAATAGTGACAATATACTCTATCGTGTTATGAGTTTAAAAGAGTGGAGCCACACAAACCACTCCATGTTTATTTATAAAAGTGTAGTGGGCCCACTATGGCGTGATATAGATTACTTTTTTCAATCTCTATGAGATAGTCGTTCCAAAGAACTCTTTTCCCTGAAAGATTTTTTTCAGATTTTTCAGGTCTTTTCCCGCTGCAGCTATAACTGTAAGGCCTAACTCTGCCGCAAGTTTTGTAGCAACAGGATCAAAAGGAATATTTTTCCCCGGTGTCCATTCATTACCGCAAAGTTTTTTATAATCGTCCCAACTCATTTTATCAATAGGTTTTGCATTAGAATTCTTTTTAGGATCATCAGTATATATTTTTGCTATATTGGAAAGGCTTAAAACAGTTTTAGAACCAAATCTTTTTGCAAGAACTACAGAGTCGTAATCTGTTGAGAACCCTGGTTTCCATCCTGCTGCAATCATTACTCTTCCCTTGAATTCTCCTTCAGTCTCAGGGTTAATTATTACTTCATCTAAACAGTAGTCGCTAAAAATACCTTTTAAAAGTTGACCATTTAATCGTGTTGCTGCAATTCCAATCCAGTCCTGATCATCATGGGTTGGGTTTTCAACCACTTCTCTATAAGCTGTCTGGTATTTTCTTGCTGCGCCACCACCACCAATTATTAAAATAGCCTTTCTTGATTCATCTTCATTTAACCAGTCTACTAAAAATTTTTTGAAATCCTTAATAAATTCTGTATCTATCTGATCCGGAGCAACAATTGAACCTCCAAGATCAAGAATTTGTATGTTTTCCATTATATTCTCCCTGAATTTAAACAGTAAATATATTATGTTATTTCTTTACCAAAGTCAAAGCAATATAGCGCTGAAGGATCCATGGTTAACTTGACAACAGAGAGTAATTAAAGTTTAATAATACAGTTAAACTAAAATTTTAAAATCAATGGAGTATTTTAACTTTGAATAAAAAAATTCTTATCATTTCAATGTTTATATTATCCCCTATATTCATATTTAGTCAGCAGACTGCCGGGGCATTTTTTCAGACAATATCGGATAAGTACGCTGATATAGACTCCTATACCGCAACATTTAAATTTACAAGCGGCGTAAGAGGGAATATTATTCAGGAAGGAAAAATGTATTATAAAAGTCCTAATTTATTGAGACTGGACTATACAAATCCTGAAAATCAGGTTTTAAATGTTAACTCAACAAAACTTTCTATATATGTTCCGGCTCATGGAACTCTGTTTGAACAGACAATAAGCAGTGAAGAGGAGGCGGAAACTCTACAGGTTTCTGGTTTAACATCCCAGGGATTAACACTTTTTATAACTAACTACAGTATAAGTTATGTTAATGGACCTGAACTAGAACCACTAGATGAGAATAATCCCCAGGATGTCTACAAGTTAAGGCTTTTACCGAGAAAATTCTCGGAGCCATTTCAGAAAATTGTTATGTCCTTAACAAGTGATGGTTTTATAAGAAGGTTAGAGTCTACAACCAGGACAAATGAAGTATTAATTATGGATATTGTAGATATTGATACTGATGAGATTATCGAAAATAACTATTTTGATTATGAAGCTCCCCCAACAGCAACAACAATAACAGATTTTCTTTTTACTCCACAGAAGGAGGAAGAGTAATTATGCGATCTTTACGGGATATGCTGATTAGTAAAAGGGAAGAAAAGGGATTAACAACCAGTCAGGTTGCCTACGAGACCAATATCTCAAAAAAATATATAGAAGCATTGGAAGAGGAAAATTTTACAGAATTTCCTGCAGAAGCATACCTTCTGGGATTCCTTAGAAATTATGCAGAATTTCTTGGGCTTAGTTACGATGCTGTACTAGCTGAGTATAAAAATTGTCTACTTAGGGATGAACCAACTCCACTCTCTGAGTTAATGGGAGTAAAACCAAGTTTTGAATTCAAACTTTGGATGGTCATATTACCTCTAGTTGCTCTAGGACTCTTTTTTGGAATTCCTCCGGTTGTTAAAGCTGTAGGGAATCAAATAGAGATTAGAAAGGAAGCACTTAGACTTGCCGGTGAGAATAAGACTAAAAACTACATAATAAATGATCAGTATACAGATCAGAAAGTTAAAGTTAACGATACTTTTTCTTTAAATGAAGGAGAGGATAAAGTTACATATATAGTTCAGGAAATTGAGTCTGATCTTATTCTTTCTGAAAGTTACCTGGATAAAGAGAGGGTTATTACTCTTAAACTGGGAAGTGAAGTTGAGTCAGAAATTGTAATAAAGGATAAAAAATATATTGTAACACTCTATTTAAAGGATATTGGGGGGTTTTCTGATAATAGTGCTATCCTGAAGATAAAATCTGAAGCCAGGGATTTTGCGACCTTTGATTCTGAGTCAAACTCCGATGATTTAGGCTTATTTTCCAATGATACAGCAAAGGATGCTAAGATTATTATGGTAAAAAAGCACTCTCCTGATCCCTATTCTATTTCAATTAAATTTGAAGGAGATATTCTTTTCAGATATCAACAGAAGGGTGAAGAACTTATAGAAAATATCTATCAGAAAAACAGTGTTTTGAATCTGGATATCACAAGAAGCATAATGATTTGGACAAGCAATGCGGGATTGACAAAATTTAAAATCAATGGGGAAGTTATGGTTCTTGGCCGAACAGGTGAAGTACATGTTTTTCAGCTAAGATGGATTTATATAAATGATAAGGATGAATACAGACTTGAGTACTCAACAGCATATTAAATTTTATATCGAGACCCTAGGGTGCTCAAAAAATCAGGTAGACTCCGAGTCTATGCTTGCGTCAATAGAGAAATATGATTATGAATTTATTGAAGATCCTCAGGACGCAGATTTTGTTATAATAAATACATGTGGTTTTATTAAATCTGCTAAAGAGGAGTCAATTAATACATTTCTTCAATTCAGAAATTCATATCCTGATAAGAAAATTATTATTGCCGGATGTTTTGCACAAAGGTATTTTGATTCTATAAAAGAGTTATTTCCTGATGCGGATGGATTTTATGGATCACAATCACCTTCTATGATAGGTGAAATTGTATCATCAGTTCTTTCCGGGGAAAAACCGGCAGTAAAGAGAGATGATAATATAACTCAGCTAGAGAGAAATCATGTTTTCAATTTTAAGGGTTCTGTGTATGTTAAAGTAGCAGAAGGGTGTAATAATAACTGTAATTATTGCGCTATTCCAATAATAAGAGGACAGATTAATAGTAGAACCCTTGATGATGTGTATAATGAAATTGTATCTCTACTGGATAAGGGATACTTTGAAATAAACCTAATAGCCCAGGATTTGGCAGCATGGGGTGAAGATCTTGGAGAGAAGAGTCTTATACCTCTTTTAAAAAGAATTAGTGAACTAAAAGGCAAATTCTGGATTAGAATGCTATATATTCATCCGGATAAATTTCCTGTACAGTTACTTGAAATTTGTAAAAGAGATCCAAGAATCCTTCCATATTTTGATATTCCATTTCAACACGCCAGCGAGAAAGTTCTAAAAAAAATGGGACGAAAAGGCTCTTTTACAAAACACCTTGATCTGGTAAAGAGAATACGTCATGAATTACCTAATGCTGTTTTAAGATCAACAATAATGCTTGGTCATCCCGGAGAAGGTAAAAGAGAATTTCTTGAAGTTAAGAAATTCTTACAAGAAGCAAAACTTGATTGGGTAGGTTTTTTTACTTACTCCCGGGAAGAGGATACAAAAAGCTATAATATGAGAGGGCCAATATCCGATCGTATAAGTGGCATTTCCGCAAAGAGAAGAAAGAGAGAGCTTGAAGATATACAGAGTATTATTACAACCGAAAGACTGCAATTCTGGATTGGTCAGGAGATAGATGTTCTAATTGAAGAGGATATAAAAGAAGAAAATCTTTTTATAGGCCGTGGTTATATAGATGCACCTGAAGTTGACGGACTTGTAGTTGTTAAAGCTGCAGATTTAAATGAAGGCGATGTTGTAAAAGTTAAGATTGTAGGTGTATCTATAGTAGATCTAGTAGCCGAAGTAGTTAAATAATGGATTATTTAGAGGGGTTAAACAAACAACAGCTGGAAGCTGTAACCACAGAGGGAGGGCCTCTTTTACTTCTAGCCGGCGCTGGTTCCGGGAAAACAAGGGTTATTACAACCAGAATCGCTTACCTTATTGATATACTGAAATTTAGCCCTTATTCAATTCTTGCTGTAACTTTTACAAACAAGGCTGCAGGGGAGATGCGGGAAAGGGTTCAGGCAATGGTCCCTGAGGCAGATAGTGTTATGATTAAAACATTTCACTCCTTTGGGGCATGGATGTTAAGACGAAACGGAGAATCTCTTGGATTAAGATCCAGTTTTACGATTTATGATGATGACGATGTAAATTCCCTATTAAAAACAATTGTTCCTGGTGCTACAAGAAGCGAATTAAAAGAGTTCGCCAGGGATATATCAAGATGTAAAGATGATAACCTAACCCCGGATGATGATCTGGTAAGTATAAATCCATACCCTGACTTTTCTGAAATATACAGAAAGTATAATGAGCGATTAAAAGAGATAGGTAATGTAGATTTTGGTGACTTAATCTCTCTTCCTAAACAGTTACTCCAAAAAAATAAGGATTTAAGAGCAAGATTTCAGTCAAGATTTAAAGTAATACTTGTTGATGAATATCAGGACACAAACAGAGCCCAGTTTGAATTATTAAAAGCATTAGCCGGACCCGAGACATGGATCTGTGTTGTTGGTGATGATGATCAATCAATCTATAAATTCCGTGGCGCTGAGGTAAGGAATATACTGGATTTCGATAAAATTTTTCCTGGAACAAGAGTAATTAAACTGGAGGAAAATTACAGAAGTACTGGGCATATACTCTCTATTGCTTCAGCAGTTGTAAAAAATAACCTCAACAGATTGGGAAAAACACTTTGGACCAGTAAGGGTGAGGGTTTAAAACCTACAATTAAATACCTGGAGAACAGTGAAGCAGAAGCTGAATATATAGCAAGTCAGCTAAATACCGGAAATTTGAATGAGACAGCTATTTTATACAGGACAAATGCCCAATCCCGGGAGTTGGAGTCAACATTTATACGTAACAGTATCCCATATAAAATTGTTGGGACATTAAGATTTTATGAACGAGAAGAGATAAAAGATACACTTGCGCTTCTAGCCTTTATTTCTAACAGTAAGGATGAGATTGCATTTCGCAGGATAATAAATAAACCTGCAAGAGGAATTGGAAAGTCATCCCTTGAAAAGATAATTTCAGATTCTGCCAATTATGATTATGATTATTTCGAGACTATTGAGAATAGTAATATACTAAAAGGTAAAGCCTTAAATGGTTCTAAAGAGTTTAATAATCTGGTAAGTGAGATGAGAAGTCTGGATTTTAAAGAGGATTTAGGCCAATACGTTAGAAAAGTTATTATTGAAAGTGGCCTACTTGAATATCACAGGACACAGGACTTAGCTATTGGTTCAGGAAAGGTTGAAAACCTGGAAGAGCTTGTTACCGCTGCCAGTAAATATAGTGGAGATTCCGCACTCTCGGAATTTTTAGAGGCAGTTGAGTTGGATCAGTCATCATTTAACAAGGAAGAGGATGATGGTATACCCAGGGTAACACTAATAACCATGCACAATACAAAGGGGCTGGAATTCGACAGAGTCTTTATATCCGGGATGGAAAATGGACTTTTTCCTCGTATTGATAAGATTGATGATACCAATGAACTTGAAGAGGAGAGAAGGCTTTTTTATGTAAGTATTACAAGAGCAAGAAAAGAGCTAACCTTTACCAGTTGTAATAAACGGTTTATTCATGGAAAACTTGTTTCAAGCCAGCCTTCAATATTTTTAAGTGAAATCCCTGAGGAGTTTGTTGTAGGAGATTCAATACCAAAAAATTCCGGTTTCTCGAATTCCAAATTTAAGAGAGGGGATACAGTATATCAGGATGATTACGGTTCCGGTTATGTAATAAAAGTTATAGATAATGGAAAACACGAGCTTGTTCTTGTAAAATTTGAGACAGGACAAGTAAAGCAGTTTATAGCAGAATTCTGCAATTTAGAGAAAATTTCAGGGTATTGAGGTTATATCATTTGATAATTAAAAGAGCCAGAGGGCACAGATTATATACATCCAATGGAAAAAAAATTATAGATCTCTCTATGGATTGGGGCCGTGGAGTATTGGGTCATAGACCAAATGGACTCTCGTTAGTAATAAAAAATGTTATTGAGAGAGGATTATATGCAGGTTACGATAACATTTATAAAGAGAGGCTAATCAACTATTTAAAAAAACAATTTCCTGATTATGGATTTATAACAATACTGGAGTATGAGGATAAAGCAACAGGTTATTTTCAATGTAATGTTGTTGATCCTCTTTTTACAGAAGTAAAGAAAAGTGACACTCTTGCATATTGGAGACCATTTCTTAAAACACCTGAAAGTGATAACCTGATTATTCTGTACCCTTTTCCTGGTCTTAACAGTACTACAATTCTATTAAGTAGAGAGAAACCGACTATAGAGTCTGATAATATTTCCCCAATACTTCTATCGGGAATACTTCGATCCATGTACGATTATGATATGGAACTCAAAACATTTGATAAGAGTGAATATTCATCCTATAAAAATATCAGGGATTCCAGGTTACTACCTCCATATATTGTTTTTGATCGAGGTGATGAAGATTATAATCTTCTTGTTGCCAAGGTTCTGGAACATGGGATATTATTGAATGAAAAAAAGAAGTTTGGGGTTCTTTCCCGGGATTTTTCCAAGGGAGAGGTAGATAAAATCTTAAAATTACTGGAGCAGAAATATGACTGACCAGATGGTAATTACATTATCAGTAAAACTGATTTCAGGTTTTATTGCAGCATTTATTTCCGTACTACTATGGTCTAAAACCAGAGATGGTGCATGGCTCACCATGGTTATTGGTGTTGTCTTTCTCTATCTGGGAACCCTGATGGAAGTTTTGGAATCTTTTGGCTTTATAGGAACAGATATCGTAAAGCTAGGGGATATCTCCCTCCTTCCTCTTGTGTTTGGAACATTACCATTTATCTTTTTTGCTGTTGGAATGTTTGCCTTCTTACTCCGAATAAGAAAATTTTAATTTAATAAACTGAATAATATTTTGACTAAAAAGGGCTTCTCTTCTCTTGTAATCAGTCCATGAATCTATGCTCTGTTTCATAAGTTCTGAGATAATATTGCTATAACCTCTAGGTAATTTTTCCAGTTCGTAACTGTAGTATAGAATCCGATCCTCAGGTGGAGAAAATTTACCATTTATATAGTAGAGGCACTTTAGAGATTCTTGAATTGCAATATTTAAATTCCAGTGTAACTGGGGCTTTGCCTCTCTTTTATCCCATCTGTCAACTTTGTATGGAGAGAGGAGGTAGTTTACATAGTTTAAACTATTTTCTGTTTTATTTCTTAAATAAACCGGGAGACTCTCTTTTATCTTTTTAAATCTATTAGAAAAACCTGAATCACTCTCCCATAAAATCTGGGATTCCAGTAGTGCATACATTCTACCTTCACTTAAATTATAAAAACTGGTTTCATTAATAGAGTCTAAAATAAGAATTTGAAATTTATAACCCATAAAAGTGATACAGTGGTATGGAATATCCGGTTCCTGATTGGCTCCAAAAATAGCTACAGGATTAATTTTACAATCACTCTTAAGAATTACTGTTAAATCTATCATCCCGCCGAATTTACCCGGCATATAGTCCCCACGGGCAACACTACCTGATAACAGAATAACATCAAAACTATTTTTATCTATGGAATCAACATACCTTCTGGATGTAAATATAAGCTCCTGGATAAAATCTTCCTGTATATTTCTAATCTCTGACAATAATTTCATTCTTTAATTAATATTCATTTTTGACCCCGGGTCAAATTTTAAATAAAATAATTATATTATTAAATCTTCCAAAGAGTTTATTATATATGTAGGATTAATGGTTAAATCCTTGGGATTGTTATGGCTCCAGCTTACAAAAGCTGTATCAACTCCCGCAGAACTTCCACTCTCTATATCATAGGTTGCGTCACCAATAAAAAGAGTCTCAGCAGGGGTAGAGTTTAACCTTTCCATGGTCCATATTACAGGTTCAGGGTGTGGTTTATGATGTTTTGTCATCTCCGGGCTACATATAATTTCAAAATAATCAAATAGTTTAGTATGTTTAAGAAAAAGATCCAGTGTATCTCTAGTTCGGGATGTTACTATACCAATTTTTTTCCCTTGATTAATAAGTTTTTCCAAGCCTTGGATAATTCCCGGGAAAATCTCAATAGTCTCTTTGTAGATCTCTTTCTGGTAACCGCTATGAATATTTAATACCCTATCCATCTCAGAATCACTCAGTTTTCCCAGGTAAATTTCCAACTGGGATTTTAGAGGAATACCAATATGTTTATTAACAATCTCTCTTGAGATCTCAATTTTTTTGTAAACTTTGCAAGTATTAAGGAATGTACTATAAATTAACTCATTTGTATTAAGAAGGGTTCCATCAACATCAAAGAGGTATGTGGTATAATTTTTCATAATCAAACTATACCACATTAGACTCTTTAAATAAAAGAGTAAATCCTATAATATGGCACCCATTGACCAGGATCCAACATCTTTAAAACCAATCTTCTTGTAGAGTTTGCCTGCATCTGGATTATTATAAAACAGAATTACTTTTTTATTATTTTCTATCATGCCCTTACAAAGGTTAGTTACTGAGGACATTGCATAACCTCTATTTCTGTAATTAGCATCAGTAGCAACACCTACAATGGTTCCGTTTAAACTGTTTTCAGCAGTAATTGCAGCTGTTGAAACAACTTTCCCTTTATCTTTTATAAAGCACATTCTACCTGTATTTGTTTTTACCTCTTGTCCAAAACTCTCTCTGCTTTTTTCATCAACATCAAATTCATCTATAGTTTTTAGGAACTCAAATATATCATTTAAATCCTCTATTTTAGCGTTTTGTGGAGTAATAACAGGTTCTATATAGTTAAAATTTTTATTTGAGAGTTCTGCTAGAGCTGTTTTCTTTACATTTTTAAAATTGAAATATGGTTTAATGGATTCTATAACTGAATCTACGGCTGATACAGTTATTGCCTTAGGATCAGTTTTAATCTTGTCACATATTACTTTAAGATCGCTGCTATCGATAGAACTTATTAAATAGTAGTTAAAGTATTTTAACAAAAGAGAGGTAATTGAACCCTCTTTTTCAATTCTCCACATATCTATAAAATCTTCCTCAAAACTGAAATTCTCAATATCTCCAATAAAAAAACAGTTTTCCGATGGACTCTTTTTCAAAAAATCCAGTAATACTTCTTTGTCCTTATTATTGCATAAAATCATTTTTTACCTCACATTTGCATACTATCAAAGCTAATGTCTAAATTCTATAACATAGAGAAAAAACTAAAAAAAACTGGGCAATTAATTAGTGTTAATAGAGTTAGTATTCTTGACACAAAGTAATATTAATGGGATTATTTCACACCCGTTACAAGATTATATTGAATATTAAGGTAGAGAAAATGAAAACTATATTCGTAAAACCTGCTGAAGTAGAGAGAAAGTGGTATATTATTGATGCCAAAGACGTTACTTTAGGTAAAGTTGCAGTTAAAGCTGCACAATTATTAAGAGGTAAGCATAAAGCGTGTTACACACCACACCAAGAAGTAGGTGATTATGTAATTATTATTAATGCTGAAAAAGCTGCTCTTACTGGAAATAAGAAAAACGATAAGATGTATTATGAGCACTCAGGTTTTATGGGTGGTATGAAAGCATACAATTATGAGACATTAATGAGTAAAAGAGCTACGGCACCAATGGAAAAAGCTGTTAAAGGTATGTTATCAAGTGGAGCACTTGCTAATCAGCTTTTTAGAAACTTAAAAGTATATGCAGGTGAGACTCACCCACATGTAGCACAACAGCCTATCGCTGTTGAAGTGTAATTGGGAGTAGAATGTGATTAAAAACTTAGCACACGGAACAGGAAGAAGAAAAACTTCAGTTGCCAGAGTTTATGTTAGACAAGGTAAAGGAAGTATACTAGTAAACGGAAAAGACGTAAAAGAGTTTTTCCCTATTGATGAGCATGTTATCCAAGTTAAACTACCATTAGACGTTACGGATAACCTAGATAAATATGACATTGTAGTAACAGTTAAAGGTGGAGGTATCTCTGGTCAAGCTGGTGCTGTAAGACATGGTTTATCAAGAGCTTTAGTTCAGTTGGATGAAACTAACAGAGCTGCCTTAAAAGCAAACGGATTCTTAACTCGAGATTCAAGAATGGTTGAGAGAAAGAAATTTGGACAAAAAGGTGCTCGAAGAAAATTCCAATTCTCAAAACGTTAATCTTAAAATTATATCTTGTAGAAGAGGAGCGTCCCATGGTTCTTACAGAATCACACTCGGGGATGGTTCCTCTTTTTTTTTATCTGCTGACTTTGTTTTAAAACACAGGATAAAAGCGGAACTTGTCATAGATTCTCTACTCTATAATGAGATAGTTAATGAGTCAGAATATGTTGAAACTTATTTAAAATCTTTATCTCTTCTCTCCCGGCAATCCTATACTAGATTAAATCTAATAAGAAAACTAAATGAGAAGGGTTATACTCAAACTTCTGTTGACAGAACAGTTCATGAATTAGAATCCAGGGGTTTTATTGATGATAGAGATTATGCACATAAATGGGTTGAATCCAGAATTAGAAAAAAGCTGGATAGTGCACCACTGCTTGTATCCAATTTAGTTAAAAAAGGTATATCTCAGACTATTGCAAAAAGTGTTGTAAATTCTCTTTATTCTATGGAAGTTGAGAACAGAATTATACAGAAAAATATAGAGAGACTTCTTAATCGAGGGAAAGAAAAAGATTATATAGCTACATCATTATCAAGGAAGGGATTTAATTTAAAGAAAGTATTAGAAATATATAATAATCTGGTGTAAAATAAAAATATAATACTTAATAGATAAATTTTGATAGATTAAAAATCTTATTTTTAGTATGATTAAGTATATAAATTACGAAATACGTGATTTCGAATATTAAAATATAGTATATATCCTGTATTAATTAGCGGGTTAAAAGTGGAGTAAACAGTTGAGAGCTCTTAGTGGTAAAGTAGTCGGAAAAGTTCAAGGTGTTGGTTTTAGAATGTATATGTTCAGACAGGCTGACAGATTAGGTTTACATGGCTGGGTAAGTAATAATCCAAATGGTGATGTAGATTTTTATTGTGAAGGAAGTGATGTTGATTTAAGTTTTTTTATAGATTTAGTAAAACGAGGAAATGATCACTCAGTAGTAAAGAGTGTTGAATATCAGGATGTGAAACCTGAAAATTTAAATACGTTTACTGTTATATAATTCAACCCATTCCTGAACTGATAGTTTTGAGCATAGTTCTCCTATTAGTTCATAGGGTATAGTTCTATCTGGTTTTAATCTTATACAACTTTTACCCATATCCAGTTTTCCAATATTCAGTTTTTTATACTCTTCCTGAAACCATTCCAGTAGTTGAGTAGATGAATAGATACCTAAATGATATAAAGCAATAAAATTCTTCTGATTTCCCAAGGATATAAATGGCAGAGGTTCATTTTTTTTACAGTGATAACCCTGAGGGTATATTTTTAGTGGGACTACAAAGGAAGGAAAACCATAGGATAGATACTCTTCAAATCCGTAAGGTATTGATTTTTTAATAGTATTCCAGAGTTTATTAAAAACCTCCAATCTCTCCTGAGGAATAGAATGGATATAATCTTCAACGGACTTAGCTTCTATTTTCATAATCAACTCCAATTAGAGCCCCGAAGGGCTCATTTCTGTTATTTAGAACTGTAGAGATATTGGAAATACTCCATATCTGTAGAGAAGGTCTTTTTGAATTTTGGTAAGGTATCCTTATAGGATTCCAGGGCTCTCCAGAAAGAGTAGAATTCAGCGGACTCTCCTTTGTAGGCTTCTGCATAAATTCTTGCAGCTTCTGCATCAGCTTCACCTTTTTTAAGCTGTTCATAGGCTCTGGCTTCTGAGGAAATTCTTAGAAGTTCCTTGTCTGTCTCTCCAATAATTTTCTGTTTCTCACCCTCACCGGTAGATCTGTACTCTTCAGCAATAACCTTCCTGGATTTAATCATCCTTTCATATACAGACTGAGTTAAATTATCACTAAATTGTACCTGTTTAAAAATTATAGAGATAATTTCAATTCCTTGATCTTTAAAACTATCTGATACACCATCTTTAATTATATCTGAAATCTCCTGCCGACCAGTAGTAATTTCCTTTGATTCTGAAGTCTTGTAACCATCATTTAACATCTCATTGGAAGTTCTAACAACTTCTACTCTGTCATGGGCAGCAATTACAGATTTTATCTCCGGGTCAAGAATAGTATCCAACTTGGAAAAGGATTGTTCTATACTGTAGTTAGTTTCGTAAAACTTTACAGGATCAACAATTCTCCATCGTGCAGTAACATTTACTTGCAAATACTCTTTATCATTAGTAATAATGTCTTTTGGTTTATTATTCCATGAAAGAATTTTCTTTGGAAATATTTTCGCCTTGTCTACAAATGGAGCTTTAAAATTTACCCCTGCGTTGGTATAGGTGTTAACAATTTTACCAAGACGAACAGTTATTGCCTGATATCCCTCTTCAACAATAAATAGAGAGTTTGTTAATGTAATAATTAATAGTGCTAATACTACAAGAGTAGCTAGTGTTGATTTTTTTGGCATCTTAATTCCCCCCTACTGTATTTAGACTTTTAAAGGGAATAAAATTTGTCAAATCCCTGTCTATTAACTCAATATCAGTCGATGTTTTTGCCATCTCTTCCATCATTTCGTAATACATACGTTTTCTTGTTATTTCAGGATTCTTCTTATACTCTTCATAGATTGATTTAAATTTTGCAACATCTCCAAGAGCAAGATTTACTCTCTCAATAGCATAACCGTCAGCAAGCTCTTTTACTCTCTGGGCTGCACCCATTGCATTTGGAATTTGTGAACTTCTGTAAACTTCACCTTCATCAATATATCGGTCTCTTTCAACTGTTGCAGCTGTAACATCATTAAAAGCGTCCTGAACTGCTCCCTCCGGTGCTGCTACAGTATCAAATTCAACTAGTAAAATTGTAATACCAAGACCTACATTATTAACTCTTTCGTTCATCTCTTCTAAAGCTGTTGAAACAAGAATGTCCCTGTTTCCTTCAAAAATTCTGTTTAATGAGTTGTTTCCAATAATCTTATTAATAACAGAAAGACTAATATCCCGTATCGTTTTAATTCTGTTATCCATCTCATATCCCCGATCTCCACGAACTCTTCTGTTATCTACATTAAATAACCAATCTCTTGGATTTGTTATTTTATACTGAATACTCCACCGAATATCCAGAATATTTGAATCTCCGGTAAGCAGGCTGGACTCTTCAGGAACAGCCTTATAAGTAGAGTCCATACCTGATTGCTGAACAAAACCGAAATTCATTGTCTGAAACTCTTTCGTATTTACTTTATATACCTTCTGGATAACCGGTATTTTAAAGTGAAATCCAGGATATTGAATTGAGTGAAATTTACCAAAGTTTAAAACCACAGCCTCTTCTTGGGCATCAACCTGGTAAAAACTGTTTGCTAAAACTAATAGTGCTACAATAACGATTACAATAATAATCATAAACCTAGAGTTAGGCATTTTTACAACTTTAGGTACATCATTTTCTGACATATATTCTCCTTGCTATCTTTAAGGGTAATATTCTGTTAGCTTATAGTCAAGGATATTAAAATTTGCTATTATTCTTTTATGAAAAAGAGATTAGTAACATCTGCGTTGCCATACGTAAACAATGTACCCCATCTAGGGAATTTAATTCAGGTTTTATCAGCTGACGTTTATGCAAGATATTGCAGGTCATTCGGTTATGAAACCCTTTACATCTGTGGAACAGATGAACATGGTACTGCAACAGAGACAAAAGCCCTGCAAGAGGGTGTGACTTCCAGAGAGTTATGTGATAAATTTTATGAAATACATGCTGATATATATAAATGGTTTAATATAAACTTTGATCATTTTGGAAGAACTTCCAAGGAAATTCATCATAAAATTGTTCAGGATATTTTTAAGAAGGTTGATGAGGCCGGATATATCACAGAACAGACAACAACTCAGCTTTTTTGTACAGAGTGTAATAAATTTCTTGCTGATAGATTTGTAAAGGGAACCTGTCCTCATTGTGATTCCGTAAATGCAACTGGTGATCAGTGTGAGGATTGTGGTAAATTACTGGAACCAACGGATTTAGTAAATCCTAAATGCGGTACCTGTAACAGTACACCTGAAGCTAGGGATACAACTCATCTATATTTAAATTTACCGGGAATTCTTCCTAAACTGGAAGAGTGGATGGAAAAGGCATCAATAGAAGGTCAATGGGCAAAAAATGCAATTGCAATGACTAAGAGCTGGATTCGTGATGGATTAAGAGAGAGATGCATTACAAGAGACCTTAAATGGGGAATCCCTGTACCAAAAGAGGGATTTGAAGATAAGGTTTTCTATGTCTGGTTCGATGCTCCTATCGGTTATGTGTCAATAACTGCTGATAAGTTTGATAACTGGAAAGAGTGGTGGATGAATCCTGACAATGTGGAACTCTTTCAATTTATTGGTAAGGATAATATACCTTTTCATACAGTTATCTTTCCATCAACACAGTTAGAGAGTGGTGAAAACTGGACGATGCTCCACCATATGTCATCTTCAGAATATTTAAATTACGAGAATGGGAAATTTTCAAAAAGTAAGGGAGTTGGTGTCTTTGGTAATGATTGTAAAGAGACTGGGATTCCTGCAGATGTTTGGAGATTTTATATTTTCTATAACAGACCCGAGAAATCAGACACTCAATTTACCTGGGCTGACTTTCAGGAAAAGGTGAACGGAGAACTTATAGGGAATTTAAGTAATCTGGTAAACAGAACTTTGACTTTTGTTGATAGATTCTACGAGGGTAATATTCCAAAAGCACCTATTGATGAAGAATTATGGACCATGATTCGTGAGAAAGAGAGTGAAATAACCAGCAAAATTGAGATGGCTAATTTAAGGGATTCTTTAAAAGATATATTCCTGCTCTCTTCAATCGGTAATAAAGCATTTCAGGATGGTGAGCCTTGGAGAACTAGAACAGAAGATCCGGAAGCTGCCGCAAAACTTATTAAAAATCTAGTTTATCTTGTACGGGACCTGGCAATTTTAGTTGAGCCTTATATTCCTGAAAGTGCTGATAAAATTTTATCTTTTCTTGGCCAGAAGGGTTGTAACTGGAAAGATCTTGGAGATCTAGATGGTATAACCAGAGTTGAAAAACCGAGTATTCTTTTTTCCAAACTTGAAGATAAGGATATTGAGGCTTTTAGAATAAAATACTCCGGGTCACAAGCAGAAAGGGCTGCAAAAGAGTTATCTGTTGAGGAGAAATTCAGAGCTAACATAGACTTAAGAGTAGGGAAAATTATATCTGTAACAGACCACCCGGAAGCTGATAAACTCTATGTTGAAAGTATAGAAACCGGAGAAACAGATCCAAGAACTGTGGTTTCTGGAATAAAAACCTATTACACTAAAGATGAGCTAATTGGAAAAAATGTTATACTGGCATTCAACCTGAAACCCGCAAATTTAAGAGGTGTAAAGAGCCAGGGAATGCTTCTTGCTGCAGAGGATAAGGATAAAAATGTTGAAGTTCTTTTTGTTGATGGTGTAAAACCTGGATCCAGAGTGGTTCTTGAGGGGGAAGATTTTAAAGACTATCCATACCCTAAAAGAATAAAGGCAGATACATTTTTTGAAATACCTTTAAAAGTTGTAGATAATAATGTGATGGTCGGGAACACCAAACTAATATGTTGTGGATCTCCGGTTAAAACCTCAATTGTCAAAAATGGAGAGGTTGGCTAATTGTTAAATGTAACACTTTTAAAAGATCAGGAGCTTGTGGAAAAACAAGCTCTTTTTTTAGGTTCAAATTTTATGCAAACCTTTTACTGGGCTAGCATAAAGGAGGAGTATGGTTTTAAAGCCTATTTTTTCCAGATTTCTCTTAATGGAAGAGATGAAGGGTTAGTTGTTCTACAAAGACCTTTAAAATTTGGGTTTTCCCTAGCTTATATACCCCATGGACCATCTGTTACTCTATCTGAAACTATAGATTTTATTGAATTATCAAAAAAGCTCAGACCTTTTCTTCCAGGTATGACCCTGTTTATACGTTATGATCTTCTATTATCCGTTTCTCGAAAAGATAGAGTAAAAGGATTAAAAAAATCTACAGTTACTGTTCAGGTTCCGGATACTTCTATACTTGATATTAAAAAGTCCGAGGATGAATTATTGTCTGGTATGCATAAAAAAACCAGATACAATATAAAGCTGGCAGAAAAAAAAGGTGTTGTTATATCTGACACTCCACTATCATCTATTGATGAATGGTACAATCTCTATGAAGTTACAGCAAAGCGGGATTCAATTGCTATCCATTCCCGAGAGTATTATAAATCAGTTGTTAATAAGGTTTCTGAATCAGACAGTAGTTCAGTAAAACTTCTATTGGCCCATCATGATGGGGAGCTATTAGCCGGTATAATAATTATTATTCAAAAAGATATGGCGACTTATCTTTATGGGGCATCATCGAACAGTAAGCGAAACTTAATGCCAGCCTATCTTTTACAATGGTATGGTATAAAAATATCAAGAAGTTTAGGAGCTAAACAATATGACTTTTTTGGAATACCTCCTGTAAATGATGAGAATCACCCAATGTATGGTTTATACCGGTTTAAAGTTGGCTTCGGTGGGGAAATTATTAATCGTTTAGGGTGCTATGACTACTATCTTAGCCCATTATCCTATCTGTTTAATTTAATGGAAAGAGCTAGAAATTTTTACTATAAAAGGCTAAAAAAATAGCCTTTTATTTAAGATTAAAGGAATTTACCAAATCCAGAGTCTTTTTATTATTCTCCTCTGTACTTATAGATAGTTCATTTAGATCCTGCATTGCATGAGTTACCATTTCGTTAAACTCTTTAATATCTCTTGCATTCTTTAGGGATTTGTGGGAGGACTCTTCCAGTTGTTCAAGATATTCAAGCATTGAATTTCCCTGATAAATTAGCTTGGAAGAAATCTCATTTAACTTAATTGCCAAATCATTTGTACTAGTTAGTTGTTCAAGTACTTCATTATTTGCTTTATCATGTTCATACATAGCTTCTGTTATTGAGAATGTCTCATTCTCTACAACAGAAAGACTACTTTTCATCTTTTCAAAAGTTTTCCCTGTTTCTGTTGCAATTGCAACAGATGTATTTATTTCATCCAGAACTTTGTTAAGATTTTCGCTACTTGTTTTTGTCTGCTGAGCAGTATTCTCTGCCAGTTTTCTAATCTCTTGAGCAACTACACTGAAACCCTTTCCTGCTTCTCCTGCATGTGCAGCCTCGATTGCAGCATTCATTGCCAGAAGGTTTGTCCTTGCGGCTATACCTGTTATAATTTTATTTATATCTATTAGAGATTTGGATAGTACAACAACATTATTAACTGATTCTATTGTTGAGTTAATTTTTTGCTGTCCGTTTGTAAAGTCCTCACTTAATACAGAAGTTCTCTCTTTTACAATGGATGTTCTTTTTGTAACTTCTTTAACCGATGCAATCATCTCTTCAACAGCAGCTGATGACTCAGCTACATTGTTCGTCTGAATGTCTACCTGGGTTGCTACATCATTACTATTTTTTATTAACTCTTTACCAGTTGTAAGGGTTAGAGTAACAATATTATCATTCTGTTCAACAAGGCTTATTGTCTCATTAATCTTATCGTCTATTTCATGAATATTCTCAGTTGCGTTTACAATACTTTTAAATAGTTCTTCCTGATGTTTATTCTGTTCATAAACCATCTTTTTTGTCTCTTCCATATGCTCATTAATTATGTCAGAGAATCTGTTTACTCTATGGCTTATTAATCCAAGTTCATCTACTGAGGAAATGGTTATTCTTGTTGTTAAATCCTTATCTTTGGAAGTCATTAATTCAAGGGTATCATTGATATTTTTAAACAGATCATGGGTTGAATTTGACCATAAAACAACTAATACTGTAATTATTAGAACAATTATTACCAGTGGAGGCAGAGTGGATTTTACTACATAGCTAAGAATATCAACTGTTCCAGGAGGTACATGGGTTAAGGAAAGAAACAGCAAAAAGAAGGTACATAGTGTTGACATTACTGATATAAAGGTTGGAATTATTAGACTCTTTACCATTTGTCTGTTGGATTTAATTCCATCAGGATAATCGTTAACACCATTATTCAGAAGACATATGGAAACCAGTCTGTCAAAGAGAACATACATAAATGCTGATGAGACCATACTTATTCCAAGCATTAAGCCGGAGTAGGCATTTACTGTACCACTATCAACACCTCTTGATTTTAAATAGATATTAAAGGCTACCAATACTGATATACTTAAAAATAAAAAGAAAACAAGGGCTTTTGCCGGGGCACTCCCAAGTTTATCAATATATAACTTATATCCTTCCGGGTTATTGTTTAATTCAGGAATGTCAGTTTTGTAAAAATTAATAATAGGAGTAAAAAGTATATTTAATATTACTACCTGTAACACGAGACATATTAAACTTAGTCTTACAAAACCTGATGTTATATCATGGGGTATTTTTGTTACTGTTATAAATATTACTGTATTTGCTATAATAAATAGCAGAACTGAAATTGATAATATAGTATGTGCTTTAGTCTTTAGTTTCAATTTTTTACCTCTTCAATTGTTAACATTATAACATGTTATAGACTTTTTTCCAATTTAATATTGCTATATTTTTTTTTAGATAGTAAATTAAAAATTAGTTAAAGCTAATATAAAAAGGTTAATGTATGACTGAAGAAGAGATAAAGAATAGATTCAAAAAAGTCTGTATATGCAGATCCATATCCAAGGGAACAATGATTGATGCAGTAAAAAATGGAGCTAGGTCTGTTGAAGATATAAGAAAAAAAACAGGAGCAACAACAGGTAACTGTAAAGGAACCCGATGTACCCCGGTAATAAAAGAGATTATAAAGGAATATTCCAGTTAATACTAATTACAAATCTCAATAATTTTTGAGTGATTTTTCATAAATATGTCAACTATTGTTGGGTCAAAGGATATTCCAGACTGCTCATTAATATAGTTAATTGTATCATCCATACTCCATGCCTTTCTGTAACTTCTATCACTTAGAAGTGCTTGGTATACATCCGCAATAGAGACCAGTCTGGCAAAAATATGTATTTCATCACCTTTTAACCCCTGGGGATAACCTGATCCATCCCACTTCTCATGATGCATGTAGGATATAACCTTAGCAGCTTTCATCACTTCGTCAGGTGAGTCCTTAAATATTTCATATCCTTCTGCGGTATGTAGTTTCATTGTCTCAAACTCTTCAGGAGTCAGTTTACCGGGTTTTTTTAATATCTCACCGGGAATTTTAATTTGACCAATATCGTGCATAGGTGCAGCATATTTCAGATAGTGAAGTTCTGCTGATGATAGTCCAATTTGTTCCCCAAGGAAATAGCTTATATCTGTAACTTTTTTTAGATGATGGGTATTCTCTCTGGATACCTCATCTATCATTACAGAAAGTGTGGAAATAATCTTTCTTTGGGATTCTGCAAGATCGTTATTTCTTGAAATATTTTCAAAAGCTGCAGCAACATTCTTGGCAAAAATTGTTATTAAATCCCTGTCACCATTAGTAAGTGGTCTTTGCCATTGTAAATAGAGTAGAGTGTGTTCACCTTTTTTAGTTTCAAAATATCCTGTATAGGTATTATCATTAAAAATGCTTTCATGTCTGTTAGCGGCATTTATTAATTTATCATAAACATTTTCAGGTACTACATTATCTATTTCTTCCTGCTCATGACCTGCAAAACTACCTGTACCAGCCATTATATTGTATTTTATATTATCGTTATCTTTAAAAGCCGAAAGGCTGGAACTGTTAATATACAGAGAATCATCGTCTAGACTTAATATTGATGTTAACTGTTTTAATATACCCTTGGCAAAAAGACTAAAGGATTGCAGTTCAAAAAGAAAGCTTGATGCAGTAATAATATTTTCCAAACCTGCTCTGTTCTGGTTTATTGTTTGAATATATTGATAGGATCTTAATGAGGCTGTAATAGTTGTAAATAGTTTTGAGGCTGTCAGTTCTGTTTTTGCTTTATAATCATTTATATCATAATTAACTATAACCTGTTGTTCTGGAGCCTGCCCTGGCTGTCCTGTTCTAAGAATAATTCTTGTCTCGTGGTTTTTTAACTCTTCCCGAATTTTTTTAACACATTTTAATCCGGCATCATCTGTTTCCATTACAACATCCAAAAGAATTATGGCTATATCCCTCTCTTTTTTTAGTAGTTCAATAGCTTCTGCTCCGGAATAAGCGCTTAATATATTTAGTTGCCTGTTTTCAAAAGTGAATCCTGTTAAAACCATTTTGGTTAATGTATGAACATCCATTTCATCATCAACAATTAATATTTTCCATGGTTTTTGTATCTCAAATTCAGAGTTCCCTTCAACTTCATCATCAAAAAAAACAAATTCTTCATCATTACTAGTCATTTAAACCTCCAATCCTAGTCTACACTTACAGGCATTTCAATTTTAAAAGTTGTACCAACTCCCGGTGTACTGTCACATGATATACTACCTTTAAGGGTCTGATTTATTAAGTTAAAAACAATATTCATACCTAATCCGCTACCACCATGACCTCTTTTTGTTGTAAAAAAAGGATCAAATATTCTTTTCTGAATTTCATAAGGTATACCAGTTCCATTATCGCTGTAGGTTATTGTTGCTCTATCATTTATTTTTTTCAGCTTGATTATAATAACTCCTGTATCCTGATTTTCAAACCCATGCTGCAGTGAGTTCATACAGAGGTTAGTAATTATTTGTGAAATGGCTCCGGGGTAACTATCCATATAAAAATCATTCTCAAATTGAATATCTATCTTGTACTCTGTGTGCTTAAATTTTGCGTGGAGACTTAGGAGAACTTCATCAATATACTCTTTTAGTTTAAATTTTCTCTTCTCTTCACTTGATTGATCCACAGCCACTTTTTTAAAACTCTGGATTAGATTTGCGGCTCTAATCATATTGGAAAGTATCATTTTTGAACTCTCAGTTGCAACATCAATGTAATTTTCAAATAGCTTCTTTGTAACTTTCCCATTATGATAATTGTCACTAAAAATTTTTGTCTCATTCTCCAGATGGGATGCTGCTGTAACGCCTATTCCAATGGGTGTATTTATCTCATGAGCAACACCTGCTACCAGATCCCCTAGGGATGCCATCTTTTCAGACTGAACCAGCTGATTTTTGGTGGCATTTAAGTTGTTTAATGATTCCTGAAGTTCAGCTGTTCTCTTTTTAACTATCTCCTCCAGTTGCATTCTATTAGAGAGAAGTTCACTGTTCGCCTTGGCTAACTCCTCGGTTTTTAATGTTAATAAGACTTCAGCTTTTTTTCTCTCTTCATTCTCTATTGAAAGGGATTGAATCTTCTCTTTTATTGAATCCCGCATCTTCATAAAACTCTGGGAAAGAATTCCTATCTCATCATTTGAGACTATAGATATTTCCTTTGTTAAGTTTCCACTGCTAATTTCAGAGGAGAGGTCAGTTAGATCCTTTATAGGTTTAATTATTTTTCTAAGAATTAGAAGAAGGGAGATTGATATTGAGAAGGTTGCAAAAATAAGAGAGACAATACCGGTATATATCTTTTGTGATAGTTCTTTATTTATTACATCCTTTGAGAATGAGATGATTAATTTTCCTACTTGCTCACCATCATAAATTACGTCTGTATTAACTTCCAGAAGATTGTCAATTCCCACATCCGGATTTTCAAAATAGAGATCAATTTCTCCACTGGTTTCAAGAACATAGATTGATTTTATCTCTGGATCCTTTAAGAAGGATTTTATGTTAGTCTCGATTAATGGTTCATCATAGTAAAAGATTGGACCTGCATTTATTCTGCTTAATAGTTCTGTCGTTTTTTCAATTTTATTTGACAACTGAAGTATAAGGGATTTTTTTTGCAGTCGAATATTGTTATATTGAAAAATGATATTAATTACTAAAGTTATTGCGATTACTGTGGATATAATTTTCGTCTGTATTTTCAAAATAACCTCAATCTTTTAAATATTATTATTTATAATTGTAACTATAAAAACTTAAAGTTGCCACTTTAAAATATAATTTTTTTATAATGGCCAGTCATCGGGTTTTTCTGCTGTAAATGTCATGGTTTTTCCATTCAAATGTACAAGGGTTGTTTTATAACTATGTAATCCCTGATTTTTTAGATATAAATCCTCCCATTCTGTAGAAGTTAGCTCATCGTTTATGAATTTAAAGAAATAACTGTCGTCTGGACCATAGATTTTATCTCCAACAACAGGGTATCCAAGACTGTTTAATGTTGCTCTTATCTGATGTGTTCGTCCTGTTAACAGTTCACACTCAACTAGTGAAAATCTGCTATTATTGTCAATTTTTTTTAACAGTGTACAGGCATACTGTTTTTCAGGATCGCCTTCACCTACGGGCTGGTCTGCTTCTGAATCCAGGATAAAGGCTCTTTTTTTTCTTATAATGCTGTTTTTATCTGGAGTTAACCAACCTTTAGCGGAAGTTGGTCCTGTAAAATTACCATAAACCAGAACCAGATAACTTTTTTGAATCTCTCTATCCATCATTTGGTTAAAGTAATACTTTGCACTTTCCCGGGTTTTAGCAATTAACATAATACCTGAAGTTTCCCTATCAAGTCTGTTTATAAGGGAAATATATTCATATTTTTTTTTAAGTATATACCACAGGGTGTTCTCAAAATATATTCCACCGGGATGGCAGGGTAAGTCCTGGGGTTTATTTATAACTAGAAGATCTTCATCTTCATAAACAGTTTTATAGTTTGTGTTTACCGGGGGTTCAATAATAGGTTCAGGGTAGTATATTACTCTATCATTTTCCTTCAGTATGTAATCTGTACCAACATCCATACAGTTAACCTTAACTCTACCATCAACTATATATTGGGACCATTTTTGAGAATCATGATATGTATATCTTTGAGAAATCCAATTAAGTACAGCTTTTCCGCTCTCTGATTTTTGTATAATAATCTCTCTTTTTCGAGTCATATAAAATCTCCCGGGGAAAAGCTGTTTAAGTTGTACTCTATTTTAAAACTCTCATGGCACCCTTGTCAGCTGATGCTGCAAGCATACCGTAAACTTTAAGTGCATCTGAAACTACTCTGTCCCGATCTCGTGGAGTAAATGCCTTGTCCCCAAAAGCCTCTTCCTCTTTTCTTCTTTTTACCAACTCTTCGTCGGAAACAAGAAGGTTAATAGATCTTTTTGGAATACTTATCTCAATAATATCTCCATTTTTTACAAGTCCTATTGCTCCACCTGCCGCAGCTTCCGGGGATGCGTGTCCTATTGAGAGACCTGAAGTTCCACCACTGAATCGACCATCTGTTAATAGAGCACATTTTGCACCTAGATGTTTTGATTTTAAATAGGAAGTAGGGTAGAGCATCTCTTGCATTCCTGGACCACCTTTTGGCCCCTCAAAAGTAATAAGAACAATATCTCCCTCTTCAATTTCATCTGCTAAAATAGCTTCAACTGCTGCATCCTGAGAGTGATAAACCTTTGCTTTACCTTTAAAATTATATATGGATTCATCTACTCCCGCTGTTTTTACTATACAACCATCTAATGCGATGTTACCAAAGAGAACAGCAAGACCACCTTCTGTATCAAAGCAATTTTCAATATTTCTTGTGCAACCATCAGTTCTGTCTCTGTCCAGCTCCTTGAATTTCAGATCCTGGCTTCCCATAACTATAGATCGTACACAACCTGGAGCTGATTTATAGATCTCTATTGCTTCCTCTGTAACCGTATCTCTCATTATATCAAATTTATCAATAGCTTGTGCCAAAGTTAAACCGTCGGCTCTGTAAACTGATGTATCAAGTAAGCCTCCACGTTCAAGTTCTCCAAGAATTCCCAGGATACCACCAGCTCTATTACAATCTTCAATATGGAACACTCTTCCATCAGGAACTTTATTAGGTGCAACTTTTGATAGAATAGGAATTTTTCTTGAGAGTTTATCCATGTCGTCCATTGTAAAGTCAACTTCTGCCGAGGCTGCAATTGCTAATAAATGAAGCACTGTATTCGTGGAGCCACCCATGGCTATATCCAGACTCATGGCATTTTTAAATGCTTCTCTAGTAGCTATTGATCTAGGTAGAACATTTACATTTCCATCAACATAGTACTCTTTTGTCATCTCTACAATTCTTTTTGCAGCTTTTTTAAAAAGTTCAGTTCTATTTTTATGGGTTGCTACAATTGTTCCATTCCCTGGTAAAGAAAGACCTAGGGCTTCTGTTAAGCAGTTCATAGAGTTAGCAGTAAACATTCCGGAGCATGAACCGCAGGTCGGGCATGCTGACCGTTCAACTTTTTCTACTGTTTCATCACTTACTGAATCGTCTGCTCCCATAACCATTGCATCAACCAGATCAAGCTTCATGGTATCAACTTTTCCAGCTTCCATTGGTCCACCGGAGACAAATATTGTCGGGATATTAAGTCTCATAGCAGCTATAGCCATTCCCGGTGTAATTTTATCACAGTTTGAAATACAAACTAAAGCATCAACCTTATGTGCGTTACACATATACTCTACTGTATCTGCTATAAGCTCTCGGGATGGTAATGAGTAGAGCATTCCATCGTGACCCATAGCAATACCATCGCAAATTGCCATAGTATTAAACTCTGCAGCAAATGCACCACTCTCTTCAATTATTTTTTTTATATCCTGTCCAATTTGGTGTAGGTGTACATGACCCGGTACAAATTGTGTAAATGAGTTAGCTATAGCAATAACAGGTTTATCCATTTGTTCTTCTGTCATTCCACTTGCTCTCCAGAGACTTCTGGCTCCGGCCATTCTTCTTCCATTTTTTGTGGTAGAACTTCTATAATCAAATTTCATATTTTTCTCCTATATAATTGCTTTATCACTATTATAGTAGGTTTTTATTTTTCCTCAACATCTTTTATAGTGAAATCATTACTATTTAATGTTGCATAATATGCAATAGTTAGACCAAGAACTAATAGAATAACATTTGATGACAATTTTTTGATAAAGTGGTAAAATTCAATATTATGAATATATTTAAAAATTTAATTTTAGCATTTATTTTTATTATTTTAGTTTCGTGTAAGACAACCAATACTCCAGAAGTAGCTTTAAAAGAAGAGTATACAGAGGCTATAGAAGGTATAGTCCTTAAAGTAACTAAGACAGAAGATTTGGAAAGCAAGTGGGACTTGTTGGAAAGTAAAAAAGATAAAAAAGTTTATAAATATAATAATATTACTATAGAAAGCGACAAAGAAAACATCGTTAATAAAATTTCAATTAGTTACTCAAATATTAAGGATTTTAATTATGTCCTAAATCCATTTTCAAGTTCAGATACAATAAATGATCTAATCAATTTTTTGGATAATAATGGGTTCAATTTTGCTATTGTCTCAAAGAATGTATACAATCAATCTAATAACGGATTTCTGAAATATAGCACAATAAAGGCTTACCGAAGGGATAAAAGGGATATTTTATATACATTTAGTTTTCATTCTTTAAGTTCAGATAAAAACTTGGAGGAAATACAATCTCTAAAAAATATTACTATTCAAGGAGAGCCGAAAGAGCAGTATTTTAAAACATCACATTATAATAACAAACATGATGGAATAAATTTAGATGATGATGTTAGGCAAGCTATTGGGATGTCATCTCTTTTACACTGTCTTAATTATGATAATGAAGAACAAATAAAATCATTTACAGATAAAGAGTTATATAACTCTGCTGAAATATTAAAAGATTCATGGAGTATAAATAATAGAGAAGATTTTTTTATTAAAATTGAGAGTTTAAATTCAAAAGGTTATTCAGATAAGTTGAAGAGTATTATATCCCTATACGACTTAATGGGAAATAAACATTTTATGGATTTTATTGAGGATAATAAAATAACAGAAAGTGATGCCAAAAGATTAGCTTATGTTGCCCAATACCCAAAGATTCTGGATTCACTGAGAGTTAGAACCCTAAAAGCCTGGGATTATGGACGTGGTATATCTGTATGCAGATGGGCTTATGATGCAAAATATATCACATTTGAAGAATGTCTTAAAATGATGATGGATTACAGGGATAAAATACTTAGATTATATAACTCTTGGGACGATTTTGCTGCAAACTATATTTGGGGTAGAATGTTTTGGGCAGCTGGATTTAAAGATATTGATCCTATAGGTAATGAATCACTAAGTATGTTAAGTAGGCTGCAAAACAGAGATAATAACATCTGGTTTAAACCATGGTATTTAGATGGTGTAAATTTATCTGAATATTCCTATAATACAAAAATTACTGAAATACTTCATAAGAATGATAATTTACACGATGCTGTAGAATTCTATTTTGATGGGCTTGAACTTTATAATAATAAAAAATTTCCAGAAGCTGCTAAGAAATTTGCTGATTCTTATAATAAATCCGCTGATATAAAGCAGAGATTTCGTATGGGACTTCTTTTAAATGCCTTTAGTTTAAAAAATGCAGGTGAAAAAAAGATTGCTAACCAGAGGTTTAAATTGTATATGACCAACTATCCTAATGATAATTATGGCTCAATATATTATGCAGAATCACTGGAAGCATTAGAAAAAACTGATGAGTTAAATATATTGCTTAAATCCCTGCCTGAAAAATTTCTTGGGATGGTTGAATATTATAGAATATATATAAGAACCTTGATAAAGCTAAAAAGTTTTGATGAAGCGGAAAGATTAATAGTGAAATATAGGGAGAATATAATAAATGATGATAAATCCGAGTATTTGACACTTTTAACAGCTGAACTATATTTTTTAAAACTGGATTTTGAGACTGCTTTAAGGTTCTTTAATCAGTGCTACTACTTTTACAACAAGAATAACTGGGTTAATTATGCTACAGGATTATGTTATTTGAAAAAAAGTGAACCAGAATATGAGAAAGCGTATTACTTTTTTGATGAATCAATAAAAGGTGGTGCTAAACTCTCTGATGAGATTATGGATTTTATGAAATCCTACACTGATATTAACTCATATAAAAAAATTAAAAATGAGTTCAATGAAATGGGCTAGTTTAGGGGTTTGTTTCATTGATTTAAGATTAATCATAAACTATATTACTATTACTTAAATTTTTTAATGAATAAGGTTGAATAGAGATGGGTTGGGAAAAATACATACCAAAAGAGATTGCTGAACTCTATGAAGTTCATGATTTTAAGCATGCTGCAGCAATTATATCCAATGAGTTTCCCGATGAATTTGATGAACTATGTAAAGCACTTTTAAAGTTCAGGTTCTCCACCGGAAATATATTGGCTTCAGGAGGAAATGAGAGCCAAATTCCAAAACTGTTCTCGGAGATACTACGACCTATGGGATGGAGTGAGAAAAATCTTGAAGCTGAATTAAATGTTTACGAGATAAATGGAAGGGATGGTAAAGTCTTGAAAAGTTCAATAAATCATGGTTCCCATAAGGTTGACTACCTGAAGGGGAGGGTGGCTTTTGATCTTGAGTGGAACAGTAAAGATCAGACCTTTGACAGGGATCTCTATGCATTCAGGGCATTTTTTGAATATGATGCAATTAGTGTTGGTGTTTTAGTCACAAGAAGTAACCAGTTGGACCCACTTTTTAAAGAGCTTGGAATAAATTCTAAATATGGAGCAAGCACTACACACATGGGAAAACTTCTTCCAAGACTGGAAGCAGGAAGAAATGGTGGTTGTCCTGTACTTGTTTTTGGAATAACATCTAGATTATTGGATGAAAATAATTGAAAACTATACAGGTGTGTAGTAGTGTTGGTGTATGAGCGATTTAAATTCTGTTGAAATTAATAAAAGATCAAGATTAAGAAATGATAAGGATTACATTCATATATTTAAGTATATGGGATCCAAAAGGGAGCTTTTACCTGAAATTAAAGAGGTGATAGCTACCATGATCGAGCCAAATGATGGAATTCTGGACATTTTTGCTGGAACCGGTAATGTAGGTAACTATCTTAAAAATGATTACAATATATACACTAATGACATACAGGAGTATACCAGAGTAATTACAGACTCAATAATAGGTGCCTCTCAATATAAGGAACTACCTTCGGTAAAAGCTACCCTCAGTGAACTAAGAAATCACTATTTAAGCCATAAAAAAAGCCTTTCAAGTATGCTTGTAAACACTTTAAAAATCAGTAACTCATTTATTAACATAGAAAAGAATTCCTGGGATGAAGAAAAAAGATTACTATACAAAGAGTTTTGTAACTCCCTTCCTTCCCCGGTAAATGGTTATGCAACAGAGAATGAGGAGTTTAACAGACTTTTTAATATTTATTTAGATAGAAGTGAGAGTAAAAATAACTCATTTCCTTATTGTCAGATTACATTCTTATTCAGTGAAACATACTTTAGTCTTGAACAGACAATTGATATCGATTCTCTAAAGTATGCAATAGATAAAACCCTAACCCATAAAATTTTTAAAAATGTATACTTATCGGCTCTAATTCACGCCTTTAGTTACTCTTCTTCCGGGACTGGACATTTTGCTATGTTCAGGGATTTAGTTGATGTTAAATCTGTAGAAGATACATTTATTTATAGAAGTAAATCGGTTTGGGAGCTTTTTGAAAAAAAATTACATGAAATTTATGAGTATCATAAATTCATTCCGAATTTAAAGTATGAAGCATACAATATGGACTACTCCGTATTATTAAAAAATAGAGAAATTGCTCAGAATTATAAATTAATATATGCAGACCCTCCCTATTCCAGTGTTCATTATTCCCGGTTTTATCATGCAATTGAGAGCCTGGTCAAATATGACTATGATATCCCGACTTTTAAGGGTAGATACAGGTCTGACAGACATCAATCTCCTTTTTGCCAAAAACAGAATGTGAAAGGGGCATTTGAACTGCTGTTTAGATTGGCAAAAGAGAATTCAGCATCTCTTTTACTATCATATGCTGATACAGGAATGATTGATCTTGATACCATAATTGAGATATCTGAGCATAACGGGTTTAAAACTTCAGTGGTTTCAATTGATTATGATCACTCAACAATGGGAAGGAAAGGGCATAAATCAAACAGAATCAAAGAGTATCTTGTAAAGTCAGAGTTTCCTGACTCCTTCTATCTTGTTCAGTAATTTTCTTGTTTATTTGATGTAAAAGTTTTAAACTTAAGACCATATTTGTATCAATTTTTTAAGGAGAATTTCTTGTTTAAAGCTGTAATTTTTGATTTTGATGGAACGTTAGTGGATACTGAATGGGCTTACACTTTAACAGATATTAATTTTATTAAAGAGTTAGGTGCAGATTATCATTTACTAAATATTGATCAGTACAAAGGCTTTTCGACCTACTCCTTTGTTGAAAAAGTTAAGGAAACTTTAAATATTACCCGGTCTACTGCTGAACTTGTTGAACTTAGTGACAAGATTTTTTTAGATATAGCAGACGGTGAAATTGAGATTTTTCCTGTTATGCTTAAACTTATAAAGGATCTTCACTCAAGGGGAGTTACGATGGCTGTTGCTTCAAATAGTAGCCCCTGGGTCCTGGATGCTATATCCGAAAAAACAGGGGTTGATAAATACATAAGTTCAATATTTTCATCCGGCATAATAAATAAGTCAAAACCTGCTCCAGATATATATCTTTATGTAGCGGAAAAAATTGGTGTTAATCCCGAGGATTGTCTTGTTTTTGAAGATTCGGAAGTTGGGGTAAAAGCGGCTATATCAGCAGGTATGAAGGTTGTCTGGTTGGATAGTCGAAATAGTACAAATAGTTTTTTAAAGGATGAAGTTTTTAAATATGTTAATAATGGGCATAGTTCCCTGGACTGCAGGGATATTCTTAATCTCTTATGTTTGTAAATTAGCGACAAAGACTATATTTTTCTTTAGAGAGTAATATTTAATGGTGTATTTTTCCCTCATGTATCATTTTTCTGTTTGGACAATACTCGTTTTCGCATTCCATACAGCTGACAAAATCCTTCTCAGACTGGAAAATAAAACCGGATACACTTTTGTTTGGATACATAAGCATACTTTCAGTTAAGGTTACTCCAATATCCCGGGTTATATTTGGAAATAGGTTGAAGAGTTTAGCCTGATCATTTATATCCCAACCTTCTCCGCAACTGTCTGATCCTGGGTTAATTGAGTAGAGTTTATCAATATTATAGTTAGTTTTTATATATTCCCTAAAAAAATCAAAGGCTGAGTTCATAGCCATCTGCTTTAGGGAATCAAGCCAAAAAGATGCAAGCATATCATTGTTGAATTCATCTATGTCATCCAGCTCTACTCCGCATGTTGCAACAAATGGAAAAATTGTATCAACCCCTTTTAAGGATTTTATCAGTTGTTGATCAGTAAAAATTTCACTCTCAACTTTTATACTGCTACTATTTAATGTTTCAACTCTGTTACAGCTAAATATAACTTTTGGAGATATTAGAGGTACACATACTTCCAGCAGGTGCTCTATTTCTGCCTCCATTCCTTCATAAAGCTCTATTTTAACTCTCTTATTAAAATCATCTCTGTTAAATTCAAAAGGTACTAAAAGTTTATTCATTTAAAAAATCATCCCTTCTATATATTTATCCTGAAAATATGGGCTATTGGATAGTTCAATATACGTAGTTTTTTTAACAATTTTACTACACAATTTCAGATTTTCTTCTGACAGTGCACAATAGATGGCTCCCAAACCTGCTGTGTTACCAACAGAAGTTGAAATTTTTAGAAGATCCTGTGGAATTAAGCCCATTTTAGCAGAACTTACTTTATCTATATAATTCCCAAAGCCACCAGCAATGAACAGATTTTTTATCTCTTTTCTCTCTATTTGAGAGTGATGAATAAGTGTCTCGATACCTGCAGAAATTGATGCTTTAGCAAGTTGAACTTCCCTTAAATCTTTTTGAGTAAAAACTATATCATCACCTTTTAATGTCTCACTTCCAAAGGCAACTATATATGAGCCCTCTCCATCTTTTATATATCTTGGGTCATTTTCAAGTTCGTCTTCATTAAACCTACCAGTCTCATCTATAATATTATGAACAAGGAATTCCGAAACTATATCTACAATTCCAGAACCGCATATACCTATTGGTTTTTCATTGCCAATTGTTGTATAGTTCTGCTCACTGTTAAGATTAAAGCTGTTTATGGCACCGGAAATTGCTCCGACCCCATATTGTATATGTGCCCCTTCAAAGGCGGGTCCCGCCGCAGTAGAGCAACTGTAATATCTGTTTTTATTTCCAAGAATAATTTCACCATTAGTCCCTAAGTCAACAAGGAGAGATATATCATCGGTTAGTTCCATGTCTGTTGCTAATACTCCTGCAACAATATCTCCTCCTACATAAGATGAGATGGAGGGAAGAGTGAAAAGTTGACAATCAAAAGGGAAATCCCCTAACTCTTTAAAATTGCAGTTAAAAGTATCTAGAAAAACCGGTATAAAAGGAGCTGTTGCCAAACTTTTAGGGTTAACTCCAGTTAATAGGTGGAGCATTGTCGTATTCCCTGCAATAATAAAGCTGTTAACATTTTTGCTACTAATACTGTTTTTCTTTATTAGATATTCTGCCATTGTTCCTAACTGGTTTACAATTTTTTTCTGAAGCAGGGCTGTTCCATCACTATTATTAATACAGTAATCTATTCTGGAAATAACATCGGCACCAAATGTTTTCTGACTGTTGAGCTGACTGAAGGTATCGATTACAACACCGGATATATTATCTAAGAGATAAGTTACTACCGTTGTTGTACCAATGTCGCAGGCTATTGAATAATTTTCTAATTCCGGAGTTCCGGGTTCAATGAATATAATCTCTTTATCTGTATAACAAACATTAATACAGTAGTCTGATTTCTCAAGAATTCGAGGCAGTCTTTGCCGTAAATCTAATTTAACTTTTGGAGAAAAAAGATTAAGTGCTTCAGAAATTCTTGTAATATCATCCCTCTGGTCTGCAATACTTGGTTTTGAAAGTTTAAGATAGGTTTTTTTTACAAGAGAGTTTATAATTCCTTTAAACCCGGTGTGGGATTCAAGGATTTGTCCATTAGAGGGATTAAAATCAACTTCTATTTCAAGTTCATCAATAGGTGTAATATTACAAGCCAGTCTGATTCCACTATTAATCTCTTGCTGGGACAGAAATTTCTTTTCCATCTCTTCTATTTCCTGAGTACTGCCTTTAATAACCCTAACCTTGCATTTTCCACAAGTTCCATTACCACTACAGGATGCATCTAAAGGTATATTAAAATCCTCTCTTAGGGAGTCAAGAACATTTTTTTCTCTGTTTGTTATTTTTATTATATTCATAAAACAATATATTACATTATATTTTCATATCTGTTTGTAATTATTTAATTTTTTTTGTAATAATTAAATATTACAAAAAAATAAAATTAATTTATATACTTGATTCCCTAGGAATGTTCTAATAATTTAAACAATCAAATTGTGGGGAGATATTTTTGGGTTTTTTGACTTTAGTTCTTGGGGGAACAAAATCTGGTAAAACTAAGTATGCAGAAGGGTTGGCAAAAGTCAGAGAGAGTTCAGGTGGAAAAATTTTATACCTGGCTACTGCGGAAGCATTGGATGATGAGATGAGAGTAAGAATATCAAAACATCAGATGAGTAGACCAGAATCATGGGACACCATTGAGGAGCCGATAGATCTTCTCTCTGTATTTGAAAAACATGGCAATAAATATGACCTTATATTGCTTGACTGTTTAACACTTTGGGCAACAAATAAAATAGTAAAAGCCGGAGATGATTATCATAGGGAAGATTTGATAAAAAGTGTTGTTAAAGATTGTAATTTCTTTATAGATAAGGCTTTAAGTATGAAGAGTGAACTTGTTATTGTATCCAATCAGGTAGAGCTTGGCCTGGCGTCGTCCTACACAATGGGCAGATTATTTCAGGATCTATCAGGTCTTCTTCATCAGGAAATTGCAGCCAGTGCTAATAGGGTTGTTGTTACTGTTGCTGGTTTACCAGTTGCGATTAAAGGGGAGATATAACCATGAATTTATTAAGAAAAACAATAGGCCGTATTAAGCCTTTGAATTCGGATATAATTAAAAAAGCCCAGGAGAGGCAGGATAATCTAACAAAACCCAGGGGTGCCTTTGGCAGACTTGAAGACCTCTCAATAAAAATAGCTGCAATACAAAATAGCATAAAACCGGTTATTAAAGATAAGGCAGTTCTTCTTTTTGCTGGGGATCATTTAACAGTTCATGAAGAGAATATAGCCTCAGCTCCAATAGATGTAACAACCCAGATGATGGTTAATTTTGTTAAATATAAAGGTGCCGGGGTAAATGTTGTAGCTCAGTCTGTTGGTGCAAGAGTTGTTGTTACCGATATGGGTGTAGCTCTTGATTACCCTAAAGAACTACCCATTTATCATAAAGCTATAGAGAGGGGGGCAAAGAACATAACTAAAGGCCCTGCAATGAGTTATGAGGATGCCGTAAAGTGTCTGGAGTCAGGAATAGAGGTCTTTCTTGAGGAAAAAAAGAAGGGTCTGGATATATTGGCTGTTGGGGAGATGGGGATTGGAAATACTACACCATCTAGTGCCATTTATGCATTTATTACAGGGCAGGATGTTGATAGTGTAACAGGTCCCGGAGCCGGAATTATTGATGAAAAAATACGTAGAAAGAGAGAAGTTGTTAAAAAAGCAATTGAACTTAATAAACCTGAAATTACTGATGGTATAGACATACTGGCTAAATTAGGTGGTTTTGAAATTGGAGCAATGGCTGGGGCAATGCTAGGAGCAGCTTCGGAGAAAACACCTGTAATGATCGATGGTTTTATTGCAACTGCAGCAGCGTTAATTGCAATAAAGGTTGCTCCGGAGTGTGAAGCTTACCTTATACCGGCCCATCACTCAGCAGAAACCGGTTATGGCAAGGTAATGGATTTCTTAAAACAGAAACCCTTATTGGACTTGGGAATGCGATTAGGTGAGGGAACTGGAGCACTTTTGGGTATTTCTCTGGCAGAAATTGCAGTTAACATTTTAAATGATATGACAACATTTCAGGAAGCAGCAGTAGTTGTTGCAGCAGAGAGGCATACTATATAGTGAAAAAGATCCTTTACGCTTTCAGATTCCTAACTATTCTCCCAATACCATGGAAGCAGAATGAAGATTTAAAGGTTGTAGGAAGAAGTATTATTTTTTTCCCATTGGTAGGCCTTGTTCTTGGTCTTTTTTTTGTAATATTTGTAAATTTTTTACATGAATCACTATTACCCTTAACTCTTTCAGTTATAGTCGTTGTCTTATGGATTGTTTTAACCGGAGGTCTTCATCTTGATGGGCTTTCAGATCTATTTGACGGCATGGGTGGCAGAAGTATTGAAGATCGATTAAGAATTATGAAAGATAGTAATATAGGTGCTTTTGGCGCTATAGCCCTAATTTCAATAATAATTTTCAAAATATCACTAGTAAATGAAATATTATCGAATTTTAACGAAAAATCAGTATATATTCTTGTTTTAGCACCGGCATGGGGAAGATTAATGGAATTGTTAGCTATAAGATTCTACAAATCAGCAAGACCCGGTGGTATGGGGGATTTTTTTAAAAAAGAGATTCGAGAAGTAGATTGGATTTTGCCACTACTATTTATGTTTTCTATTACATATTATTTATTGCACCTTTTCTTTCTTATTAAAATTGCTATACTTATATGTATAATGTGGTTTTTTAGTAATTCAGTATCAAGAAAGCTTGGGGGACTAACCGGTGATTGCTATGGGGCAATTTGTGAAATTACAGAGACTCTCTTTCTTTTATTAGCGGTAATAATATGAAATTATATCTTGTAAGACATGGAGAGTGTACAACAACTAATGGAATTTATCTAGGTAAGGGGAGTGATGTTTCAATAAACCAGCTAGGAAAAAACCAGATATCAAACCTTGCATTAAAACTGTTTTTGGAGATAAAATTCGAAAATTCAGCAGTTTTTTCAAGTACTCTAAAAAGATCTATGGAGAGTGCATTAATAATTTCAAATACATTAAAAACAGATGAACTAAAAATTGATGACAGACTGGATGAGATTGACTTTGGTGAATGGGAGGGGTTGACTTACAATGAGATAATGGAAGGGTGGCCCAATATTGCAGCATCATGGTATACTGATCCATTCAGTGTTGTACCACCCAAAGCAGAGGATTTCCGAGTTTTCTATGATAGGGTTCTTAATTTTTGGTTATACCTTAAGTCAATAAAAAATGATTTTGATAATGTAGTAATTATATGTCATGGTGGAGTTATTCAGCTATTGTCAATTTTTATAAATAATGCAACTTTTGATCAAAGATGGAATTTCAATATTCCAAGAGGTGAGTTTGTTAAGTATGTAATTTAACCCTCTGCTTTAATTACAGAGGGTATAATATTTTATTTCAGGTATTTCTCCTGGTTTTTAAACACTTCAAACATTGCAAGAATATTTTCTGGTGGAACATCAACTTCCAGTGCATGAGTAGGAGCAGCAATATATCCACCACCTTTACCCATAATTTTCATTATTTTTACTGTTTCAGCTTTTATTTCTTCAGGAGTTCCAGTTGGAAGTAACTGTTGAGTAGAAATACCACCCCAGAAAGCTAAACGTTTACCATACTTTTCCTTAATTTTGTCCATACCATAATAATTGTCATAAATTTCAGGTTGGAATGTCTGATAGCAGTCAAGACCAATTTCAATAAGATCTTCAAAAATGGATTCAACATCACCACATGAGTGCTGAAGAACAAATAGACCCTTCTCCTTTGCTTTTGCATACATTCGTGCCATTCTAGGTTTTATAAACTCTCTCCATAAATCCGGACCCATTATTAAACCTTTCTGTTGACCCCAGTCATCACCAAAATAGAATCCATCAAGATCATATTCAAGTGCAATATCCATAACTTTTAAGTTATAATCACAAATCATATCCAGTAATTTATGTAGACCATCGGGATTCATAATCATAGCCATTAGAACTTCCGGCATTCCGGCTAAACTCCAGGCTCTTTCGAACATAGAAAATCCGATTCCACCAAAAGTAAATTTATCTCCCCTGTTTGCTGTTAACTTATCATACTCAGCTCTAATTCTAGCCTCATCAATTTCAGGAAACTGATATGTAATATTTTCAAAATCTTCAATAATTTTGTGTGTTGGCATACCAATATCTTTATCAGCACCTGATCTGTCCCAAACTACACCGAAAGCATCTTTAAATAGGTCCGGTTCAGCTTCTGATGCTGTTGGCCAACCCCAATATTGTGTGTAATTAAGGTGAAGATCCAAATCTTTCTGGTAGGATTTGTCCTTGGTTGAGTTGATCATATTATCATCAGCCTGCATTGTAAAATCTGCATAAAATGGGATGATATCTGTCTCTTCATGATTTAAAGCTTTTATTACTCTCTCTCTTCTTGTCATCTATGTTCTCCTGGATAATTTTTTACCACTATGCCAAGAACATAATTGGTGGTATAGTAATTATAGTCAAAATTAGCACATATGTTCACCAAATGAATCTTTTTTTCTTAAAAATGGAGGAAATTTTGAAAGTTTTGTTCCAAGATTCTGAAGTTCAGAGACTTTTAGATGATTTTCAAAGGTTAGCCGGAGTTAGAATTGCTGTATTTGATACAAATTTTGTAGAATTATACTCCAGCCCTAGAAGTCGTAGTAATTTTTGCTCATTTATTCGGAATAATCAGGAGATAAATACTGCCTGTAAATATTGCGATCAAAAAGCTTTTAGAGAAGCTAAAATAAACAAGGATACTTATATTTACAACTGCCATTTAGGATTGTATGAAGCTGTAACTCCAATTTTTGACAGAAATCAGATTCTGGGATATGTAATGATTGGGCAGGTTTTAAAACATGATTCATTAAATCATCAGTGGGAGAATTTACAGAAAAAATTCAAACTTGATGAAAATGAACTGGCAACATCAAAAAAATATTTTTTTGAATTAAAACAGATGAATGTCGAAGAGATAGAAGCAGTCAGCAGAATTATGAAGGCTTGTGCCAGTTCAATATGGTTACAGTACATAATTGATATAGAGAGATCCCCGGTTAGTGAAAGAATCAAAAACTATCTTGAGGAAAATTACTATGATGAATTAACAACAGAGAAGGTTTGTATGGATCTGGGATTTAGTAAAACAACTATCTATAACTATCTTAAAAGTGAATTTGATATGTCCCTAAATCAGTATATTAACTATATCAGGCTCGATAAGGCTAAAGATAAAATTATAAACTCTAAAAAATCAATTTCTGAAATTTCAGATTTAACAGGATTTGAAGACTATAACTATTTCTCCAGGAAATTTAAGGAGAGGTTTAAAATGTCCCCAACTAAATTTAGAAAGAGTCTTAGTTAAACCCCTCCATTTCTGAATTTTCTTGGAGAAATATTTTTTCTCTTTAGAAATTGCCTGTTAAAGTTTGAAAGATTTTTAAACCCTACATCCAGAGAAATATCTGTTATTGGAAGATCCGTTTCAAGTAGAAGTCTGCTTGCTTCACTGAGTCGGAGTTCAATTAGATAGTCTATAAAACTCTGATTCATGTGGTTCTTAAAAAAACGACTAAATGCAGCTGGTGAGAGATTCGCTACAGAAGCTACTTCCTCTAGGGATATTTGCTGGGCAAAATTACGATGTATTGTGTCAATAGAACGGTTTAACCGGTCACTTTCATAATGTGAATTAACCCTTGTATAATGCTCTGTAGCTAAAGACTCATAACCAGGAGTAATAGCCAGGTTTGCGAGTATTTCAATAAATGCTGATAGTTTTATTAATGAGTTTTCATCGTTAAGTTTAGAAAAAAGAGACTCTATTTTATTGTAATCAAAGTTTTTAAACTGGAGACCTCTCTCAGAATCTTTAAGAAGTTTGTTAAACTGTTTTAACTCTTTTAAGTTGAAAAATTCTGTACCAAGGCAGTTTTGCTTAAACTGGGCATAATGGGATTCCGAGATTTGCTCCTCCCCTTGTAATAGTGAATCTGAGAAAAATGTATGGGGTAGGTTTGATCCAAAAAAATATAGACTTTGGGGTTCATATCTACTTGAATAGTCACCAACAACGATTCTTCCACGGCCTTTGCTAATTAGTACGATTTCAAATTCTTCATGTATGTGATAAGGACATTCAAAACTCTCCCCAACAAAGGTTGACGCATAAAAAGAGGAGTTATTTTTTTTAAGAATATGCTCATATTCCAATCTCATATTGATATTATATCTTGTCAAAAGTTGATGGTCTATTAAATTTTTACGCATTTATGTTAAAAAAGTATTGGTTTTTGTAATTTTTAACACACAGATGCATAAAATTACAAAAACTGAGCAATAAATTACAAAAAAGTCATAATAGTATTAGTTTAAGTTAAAAAATGCATAGTTTAAATGGTTTTTAGTGCTAATATTGTCGTAATTAGTAAGTTTTTTTTACTGTTTTGTAAAAAAATAAAAAAAGGAGAAATTATGAAGAAGATTTTTAGTGTAGTTTTAGCTGTTTTGTTTTCAGTAACACTATTTGCAGAGGGTAATAAAGAGGCACCAAAAGCTGCAAGTAAAAGTGAAGGTCCAACATTAGCATTTATCTGTAAGGATTTATCTCAAGAGTGGTTTGTTGGTACATCATCTTCAATGCAGAAGACTGCTAAAGCTCTAGGAGCTAAAGATGTAATTTTATACGATGCAGCAATGAGTCCTGATAAGTATATGACAGCACTTGATACAGCAATTAGTCAAAAAGTTGATGTTTTAATCGTTTGTCCACCAGACCAACAATTAAGTCAAATTACTGTTGATAGATGTAAAGAAGCTGGTATTAAAGTTATGGCAGATGATGATGGTCTAATTGATGCAAATGGTAAACATATAGCACCAGCTCTTGAGTTAAATGCATATGTTGTAGGTTCCGGACAAGGTGAATGGTTAGGAAACTATGTTATTAAAAATAAATTAGATGCAGATATTAAATCTTCAGCTTATCTTTGTTTAACAATGGATCAAGTATCATCATGTGTTCCTAGAGCAGATGGAGCAAGAGATACATTCTTAAAAACTAACAGTTCTTTCCCTGAAAGCAATGTTATCGAAGCAGATTATGATGGTACTTCAGATAAAGCTTTTAACGTAGTTGCTGCTACAATTACAGCCAACCCAGGAATTAAGAGCTGGTTTGTTACAGCTCCAAATGATGAAGGTGCTTTAGGTGCAACAAGAGCTTTAGAGCAAGCTAACCTTGATAAAAAAGCAGTTGTTGTTGGTATTGGTGGTTATTTAGCAATCGACGAATACAAAAAAGACTACTCAGCATTTATGGCAACAGCTTATATTGACCCGGTTCTTGACGGACAAATTGCAGCAACAGCAGCAATGAGATGGTACAAAGATGGTGTAGTTCCTTACCAAGAGTATGCAAAATCAGGAGATAAGTTTGGTATCTACCCATTCGGTGGTGTTATGATCTCAAGATTTGATGATTTTAGCGTAATGGAATAATAATTACTTAATTTAGAGGAGTATTTATTACTCCTCTTTTTTTTAAAGATCATATTAAGGAGACTATGTGAACAACACATTAGAATTCAGAAATATTTGCAAAGAATTTCCTGGTGTAAAAGCATTGAATAATGTTAGTTTTACAGCAAAAAGCGGTCAGGTTTTAGCAATGATGGGTGAAAACGGAGCAGGAAAATCGACTTTGCTTAAGATTCTTAATGGAGATTATCAGCCAACTAGTGGTGAGTACTTAATAAATAATGAATTGCAGCATTTTAAATCTCCACACGAGGCAATTGCCTCAGGGATAGGGATAATTTATCAAGAGAGACAACTGGTTCCATATTTAACTGTTGCAGAGAATATATTTATGGAGGATATACCTGTTAAGGTTTCTGGATTAATAGATTTTCCTAAGCTATATAGCGACGCACAATATATAATTGATCAATTTCAACTACCAATTAAAGCATCTGACAGAGTAAAAGATATATCTGTTGCGTTTCAGCAAATGGTTGAAATTATGAAAGTTTACAGACGTAAACCGAGAATAATTGCTTTTGATGAACCAACGGCCAGTCTTTCTGACTCTGAAATTAACATTCTTTTTGAGATAATGGGGAAATTAAAAAAACAAGGTATGATTATCTTATATGTTTCCCACAGAATGAAAGAGATATTTCAGATATCCGATAGAATAGTTATCTTAAAAGATGGTCAATTTGTAAAAGATATGGATATAAAAGATACAAATCCTGAAGAGCTTGTTCGACTAATGGTTGGAAGATCTCTTGGAGATGTATTTAATGAGCTGGATAGAAACGATAAACATGGAGAAGTAATTCTTGATGTAAAAAACCTAACTAGCGGTATTGTAAAGGATGTTTCATTTCAAGTTCGTGAGGGAGAAATTCTGGGATTCGCCGGTCTAATCGGTGCAGGAAGATCTGAAACTATGCGAGCAATTTATGGTGCAGATAAAGTTGAAGGTGGGCAAATCTACTTAGGTGGAGAGATTAAACATTTTAAACATCCTTCTGAGGCAATAAATTATGGAATCGCTTTATGTCCGGAAGACAGAAAAGATGAAGGAATTATTGCAGGACGTTCTATCAAAGAGAATACCACTATATCTATATTAAGCAGAATACGAAAATTTGGATTAATCGATCTGGCTAAAGAGAAGAGTATAACTGAGAGTGCAATTGAGGATTTAAATGTTAAAACACCTGATATGTATAAAAATATAGCAGAGTTATCTGGTGGAAATCAGCAAAAGGTTATTCTAGGTCGTTGTTTAGCAACTCACCCTAAAATTCTTATTTTAGATGAACCAACCAAAGGAATTGATGTAGGTGCAAAATCCGAAATATATAAAATTATATGCAACCTTGCAAAAAAAGGAATTGGTATAATTGTTATATCATCAGAGTTACCTGAGGTAATGGGTTTATGTGATAGAGTAATTGTTATGAGTAACGGTAAAATATCTGGAGAGTTACAACAGAGTGAAACATCTGAAGAAAAAATATTAACGTTAGCAATGGCAGATGTATAAGGAATTAGTATGAATAATTATATAAAGAGAAAATTAGATGGTCTGATGCATTCAGATAAATTAGGTTTATTAATTGCTTTGGTTGTTATGGTAATTATATTTTCTATGTTAACCGGAAATAACTATTTTACTACTAACAATATAATTAATATATTAATTGCTTCTTCAATTGTTGGTCTTGTAACTATTGGAGAGAGTTATTTATTAATATCAGGTCAAGTAGACTTGTCACCGGGTTCTGTAGCAGCATTTTCCGGAGTAATGGTAACTCTTTTTCTTTCAAATGGTATGCCAATGGGTATCGCAATACCACTGGTTGTAATATTTGGAATTGGGATTGGTTATATTAATGCTTTAATGGTAACCAAACTGAAATTTGAGCCATTTATTGCAACTTTGGCATCAATGTCAATCTTTAGAGGATTTGCATTTGTTCTTTGTGATGGAAAATCAATATTTGTTACAAACAGAGCTTTTTTAAAGATGGGATCAGGTAGAATCTTGAATATACCTATACCTGTAATTATTTGTATAGTGATGTTTGCAGTGTTTGGTATTATATTAAATAGAACTAAATTTGGTAGAAGTATTTATATGGTTGGTGGGAATGCAAACGCTTCGAGACTTGCAGGTATAAATGCAGATACAGTTAGAACAAAACTTTTTATGATAACTTCAGCATTTGCAGCACTAGGTGGTGTAATACTTGCAGCAAGAATGAGTTCAGGTCAGCCAAGTGCAAGTATTGGTCTTGAGTTTGATGCTGTGACAGCGTGTGTTCTTGGTGGTATTGCAATGTCTGGTGGTATAGGAACATTAACTGGTGCTTTAATCGGATTACTAATAATGCAAGGTTTTAATAATGGTTTAATGATGTTAAATGTTCAGTCTTTCTGGCAGACAATTGCAAGAGGTGTCCTACTAGTAGCAGCTCTTACTTTTGACTATTTAAGAAACAAGCAGAGATTAGCAAAATTAAATTCTGCAAAGGCATAATTTTCCTTTTAGATCAGACTGTTATGGTCTGATCTTTTTATTTATTGTATTCCCCTGTCCATGGTAGGGTTATGGGGTACAGATGTATGCACATTACCCAAAGTCAAGCTTTTACAGGGTATCACTTCTATCCCAAACATCTTCTTTAACAATCACATTTTTAATAAACAGCAGTTAATTGACCCTACACATAAGTGGTATAATTTAGATAGTTATACAGAAAGTCACTGGGGTTGTGATTATTATAAATATTTAAATCTTACAAAATTGTTAAATATGGGGAAAAGGGTTGATATAATATGTTAAACAGACATTAAATAGTTATAATTTTAACGATAATTCTTTTAGTGGAACCATATAAATAATTTTCTGGATATATATATTTTTATTTAATATAATAAATTAAACAATATTTACTAAAACATATAGAAAATGAGGATATATGAATAATTTTGATTTCATCAATGATGAAAATTATAAGGATATACTTATACGTGATTATAATGAGATTTGCTTAGCAATAGAACATAAAGCAATAAAATCAGCAGCAATATTATCTGGTAGTATCATAGAATCTTTATTAACTGATTTTCTAATTAATAAAGATATTACTAAAATTGAAAAAACAAGTAATGATAATGAAAAAATAAAAAAAAAGAATTCAAATGAGTATGATTACATTAATGTCAAAGTTGCAGGATTAAATAATCTAATAAATTTTGCATATAATAATAAATATATAAGTTTTCAATCATACCATTTAATGCATTGCTTAAGAGATTATAGAAATTATATACATCCTGATAAAGAAATCAGATCCAATAGTAATATAAAAGTAGAAAACATAGGTCTTTTTAAAAATATTATAAATACTATTTTGGATGAGATTTCAAAGCAAACAGAAGATAATTTTGGTTTTAACAGTTTGAGACTATTAGATTATATTTTACGAAATGATGACTCTGCTGATGTCTATTTACATATACTTAATAGAGCTAGAACAGAAAATGATAAAATTGAACTATTTAATCGTTTAATTCCTAAAAAAATAAATGAACTTACAGTTGAATATAATCAAGGTAGTTATGATTCATATGATATTGATGAGCATGATTACAATAATCTAAAATCAATACAAGATGTGATTGAAAAACTTTATGATTGCCATCGCATTACTTATCAACAAATTAATAATGAAGGTAAGAAAGAATTTTGTCATTTACTTATGAAAGTAATTACTCAACAAGATAATATAACAAAAGAAATATTTGCTAATTTATTGGATCTAGATGTAATTGATATATTATCTAATGATGATTCCTTATTAGTAATAGATTTTTATCTAAGTTATTTATATAAAATAAAAGTAAAATCACTTTTTTATAACTTACCTAAATTAATATCTATTGTAGATATTAATAAAATAAACAAAATATCTGACATTATTACATATTATTTAAAAAGTGATCATTATGATACTGATCAAGATACTGTGTATACTCTTGATAGCATCAAACAAGCGCATAGTGATAAATATGATATATTAATTAAAGTTTTGAAAGACATTATTACAAATGATACAGGAACTAGACCTTCCAGAATGACTTTTAGAATTATGAATATGTTAAGAATATTATGTGAAGAAATTCCTGAAAGAACTCCTTTTTAATAATAGTTATAACGTAGCATGTAATAAATAGGAGTGTAAAATGAAAAAATATGATGATTGGAATGGTAGAATTGATAATATTAAAGATATTTTTGGTAATGATACTGATACTGATGATGAAATTGAATATCCTTTTACTGAGGGATTTCTAAGAAATGATATTTTAGAATATAAAATAAAAAATAAAATAGATTATCTTAATACTAAAGATATATTGGAATCTAAAAAAGTTTTAAAATATACAGATGATTTAGATATTGATAATGAGCAAAGAATACACGAAAGCCAATTTGGTATACAAAGACGTTACGTAGATCATGACAAAATAGTATTTAGAAATTCACAAAATATAACCATCACCAATTGTATAATTAATGGAGACATTTATATTTCTGGAGAAACAAGTAAAGGAATAAGAGTAAGTTTTGATAATTCTATCTTCCTTGGAAAGATTAAAATTTACGCAGCTGCTGGTTCATTTGATATAAGTATTAAAACATGTAATATTAAGGAAATAATATTTGAGAATTGCTCTATAGAGAAACTCTCTATATCTTATAGTCGTATATTCGATTTAAATATTAATTTATGTAAAATCAATAATTTTAATACTAATAATAATTCATTCAATTTTTTCTCGTGTGTCAATAATAAACTTGAAAACGTTACTTTTTCACATCAACAATTAAGTAGAAGAGCAATTAAAAACAGAAAATATTCAAAGAAAAGAATTAATAAATATTTAAATAAATTTAATTTATTTAACAAATGGAATAATTTTAATATAAATATGTATAACTCAAGTAAAGATGACCATTTAAAGACTTTAGAGTTTGTTGAAAAATATAGTCGTGTTAATTCAGATAGAAACTTTAAAGCAATAAAGTGAGCCCTTTCGTCAATACACATCCTTTATAGTTTAAGGTGTATCATCCATTAATATTATTATGCAGCCATTTGTTCTACATTAAATACAGAATAATATATTTCATCCGGAGTCTGATAATCCAGAGACTGATGAAACCTTTCAGTGTTATAGAAGTTAAAATATTTCTTAACAGCTAGTTTTAATTCATTAATATTCTCATAGCAGTTAAGATATATTT
>QKEK01000122.1 GCA_003251775.1 Clostridia bacterium
AAAAGCAAGTGGTGTTCGTAAACTCCCTAAAGGTCAGACATACGAACCACACTAAGCCTTTTAGGGCAATTAACAACTAGAAGCTGTACAACTTATTTTATATGCCTCAAGTCTTCACATAAGTGCTTAAAAGCAACAGTAAAATATATATAAAGATTATTGTCTGAATAGTTACCATATTTAAGACTCTTCTCTCAATATCTTCATAACCTTTTCTGTCGAAGCTCCAATTTCGCTTTGCTTCATTATCTTTATGTAATCAGAACTATTCTCTTTAAGGCTCTTAATTCCTTTCAGAAGTTTTTCCTCTGTTAGCTCCTCCTCCATAACTACATAGCTAAAGCCTTGATTTTCAAAAGATAATGCATTTAATATTTGATCACCACGACTAGCCTTTTTTGATAAGGGAATCAAAAGGTGTGGTTTTTTAAGTGCTATAAGCTCAAAAAGCGTAGTTGCACCAGCCCTTGAAATCACAATATCCGCCACAGCAAAAATGTCCTTTAACTCCTCATTTATATATTCAAATTGCTTATATCCCTCTAATATATCTAATTCTGCCTTTAAATTACCCTTACCGCACAGATGACATACATTATATTCCTTGAGTATAGCTGATAGACTTTTTCTTACGATGCTATTAATATATTCTGAGCCTTGACTGCCACCTACTATCAACAGCACTGGCTTATTCGAGGAAAAACCACATATACTTGTCCCTACCTCTTTACTACCCTTTAAAAGCTCCTCTCTTATTGGAATACCAGTCAATACGCCTTTTCCCTCTGGCAGATTTTTTCTAGTTTCTGGAAATGTATAGCATATCTTTTTAGCAAAAGGAATAGAAAGCTTATTAGTAAGACCAGGTGTCATATCAGACTCATGTATTACTACAGGGACTCTCATAAGCCACCCAGCCCAAACGACGGGACAGGATACAAAACCACCCTTGCTGAAAATAATATCAGGTCTTACTTTACGTATTACAGACATTGCTTGTCTAAAACCATCCAGCACTCTAAATATATCTGTAAGGTTTTTAAAATCAAAATACCGCCTAAGCTTACCTGCATTTATACAATAATAGGGTATGCCTTCTTTTTCTATTAGCCCCTTTTCTATACCAGTTTTTGTACCTATATAGTGTACTTCAAACCCTTCCCTTTTAAGTACAGGTATTAGTGCAACATTTGGTGTCACATGACCAGATGTGCCTCCTCCGGTTAAAATTATTTTTTTCATCTTCATCTCCCAGATAAATAATGTTTTCAAATAGTATATGGCATTATCACTAATTAAACGCTATTATACAGCTCAATAACTAGACCTTTTCATACTTTGCATGCTTTGAAATGTTAAGGAGAATACCTATACTAAATAGCAATATAATAACAGAAGTACCACCAGCACTAAAAAAAGGTAGCGGCATTCCTGTTACAGGAACCGAGCCAGATACTACAGCTACATTTACTAGTACCTGTATAGCTACAAGAGAAGTAATACCAGTGGCAACAAGACTACCAAACATATCAGGTGCATTAATCGCAACCTTTATACCCCTCCATATAAATACCATAAATAACACCAAAACTGTTACACACCCCACGAAACCCATTTCTTCTGCTAAAACAGAAAAAATAAAATCATTATGAGGCTCAGGTAAATATAAAAATTTTTGAAGACTTTTACCTAAGCCTCTTCCAAATATACCACCCGAACCTATAGCATAAAGAGAATTAACAATCTGCCAGCCTGTATCCTTCATATCCTCCCATGGATTTAAGAACCCAAACACACGCTTCATTCTGTATTCCTCTGACATAATCAAGTATATCCCCGCAGGAAGTATAACAAGTGCAGGTACAATAAAATGCCATATTTTAGCTCCTGCACAAAACAGCAGAATTACTACAACCCCAAAAACTATTATTGTAACACTCATGTGGGGCTGCTTAATAAACAATGCAGCAAAAACACCCATTAACAATATATACGGTAGAAGTCCAGTCCAGAATTTTTCTAGCCGCTTATAATGCTTTGACAGGCTATACGAATAGAATAAAATTATAGATATCTTAGCTATTTCTGAAGGCTGAAATGGAATTGGTGCTTTCAGCCATCTGGTCGAACCATTAATAGTCCTTCCAAGTCCAGGTATTAAGAGCATAACTAACATAAGAAGACTTATAATCAGCATTATTACTGATAGCTTCCCAAGCTTTCTGTAATCTATTTTAGAGGCAATCAAGAGTGCAACAACTCCAACCAAGCTATAAATAAGTTGCTTTTTAAAGAAGTAATAGGCATCATCCATTTCAATATAAGCCTTAGCGGCACTTGCACTAAAAACCATAATAATTCCTAGTGAAAGCAGTAGCATTACTGTTATAAAAATCCAGAAATCCATTGATTTCGTTGTTTTCTTCGTTCGAGTTCTCATGATTCACACTCCTTTAAACAAGCAAATCATTGTTATTTAGCTAAGTCTTAATGCAAAGAATGCAATAATACAGCATATTATAGTAATACCCCAAAAGGTATATACAACCTTAGTTTCCTTCCACCCGCCTAGTTCAAAGTGGTGATGTAAAGGAGCCATTCTAAACACTCTTTTACCAGTCATTTTATAGTATCCCACCTGTATCAAGACCGAAAGATTCTCAGCAATATATATAACACCAATAATTAATATTATTAATGGCATTTTCATCAATATTGCCGTAGCCGCAACAGCTCCGCCAAGAGCTAAAGACCCTGAATCTCCCATAAATACCTTTGCTGGGTGAAAATTATACACCAAAAATCCTATTAAGGCTCCTGATATTACAGCTGCAAACAATTTTATGTACCCCCACTCTGGCTTCACTGTTGCAACCAAAGTAAAGAAAAGCATAATAATAAGTGTTACACCACCAGCCAAGCCATCTACCCCATCAGTAAGATTTACTGCATTAGTTACTGCAATTAGCACAAAAATAACAAAGGGAATATATAAAGCTGGTCCTAAGTGAATAGTGTAATCTATTCCCAAAAAAGGTATCATAATATCTGTTCCTAAATTAGTAAAAAATGTTACATACAAAGCAAATACAGTTGATACTATTAGTAAGCCTGCCATTTTTTGTCCTGCATATAACCCATCTTTTCTTTTCTTAATAATCTTGATTAGGTCATCTATAGCACCAATTACACCAAATCCAATTGTTACAATAACTGCTGGTATAATTTCAGGGTATTCGAAAGCAAAATAACAACCTAAAATAACAAGAGGTATCAAAAAAATAACCCCACCCATAGTAGGTATACCCATTTTTTTAAGATGGGTTTGTGGTCCGTCATCTCTGACTACCTGACCAAATTTAATTTTTATTAATATTGGTATCATCAATTTCCCAGTAATTGCTGCAATTATAAATGCAAAAACAAACGCTAATGAATATATTGTAAACTGCATATTCATGCCTTTATCCTCCGTATTTCCTCAACAATTTCCTCCATTTTCATCCCTCTGGATCCCTTAATTAGAACAATGTCACCTGTTTTAATAATATGAGTCAAGTAATACGATACATCTAGATTTCTATCAAAGCATTTTACTTTATTAGCAGGCATACCAGCCTCCCTTGCACCTTCAGCTATGTATCTGCCATTTTTTCCAACAGTAACTAAGACATCAATGTGTTTTTCCACGATGTATTTTCCTATCTCTATATGAGAGACCTTAGCCCACTCACCCATTTCCAGCATATCACCCAAAACAGCTATTGTATTGCCACTACCCCTTAAGTCACTTAAAACATTAAGTGCCGCTCTTACTGAATCCGGACTTGAATTATATACATCATCAATAATCTTAGAGCCGTTATTGTCTATAATATTCATTCTCATTTTTTCGGGCTTATACTGTTCAATTCCTCTTACAATCTCTTCCATTTCCATTCCCAGATTAAGTCCAACTAGTATAGCAGACAACGCATTATAAATATTATGTAGCCCAGGCACAGGAACAGACACCCTATATTCAGAATTATTTACCTCTATCTCAAACTGACTTCCCTCATGCCCCTTGCTCATCACATTAAAAGCCTGAAAGTCTGCCTCCTCTTCCATTCCAAAATATTCAACAGGTAGCTGAACTATGTCCTTAACTCCATATAACAGCTTATCATCTGCATTTAATATCAGGACTCCATCCTTCTTCATTCCATCAACTATTTCCATTTTAGCCTTAAGTATGTTGTTTTTTGAACCCAGCTTCTCTATATGTGATAAGCCGATATTCGTAATTACTCCAATCTCTGGTTTTGCAATCATCGATAGCCTTCTGATTTCTCCAAGACCACTCATTCCCATTTCAATTACAGCAACATCATAGCTATGGTCTAATCTAAATATAGTTAAAGGAAGTCCAATCTCGTTATTAAAGTTACCAATAGTTTTTAACACCTTATACCGTTGCTCCAGCACAGAGGCTATCATTTCCTTAGTACTGGTCTTACCTACACTACCGGTAACCCCTACTATAGGTATATTAAACTTAGCTCGATAATATGCTGCCAGCTCTCTCAAAGCAGACATTGTGTCCTTTACTATAATCAGCACCTTGTTTTCTGGCACTTCAGTCGCCTTTTGTGAAAGTGCAGCTACTGCTCCATTTGAAAGTGACTGGTATATATAATCGTGTCCATCAAATTTTTCACCGATTATAGGTATAAACAAATCTCCTTCCTTGATTTTTCGAGAGTCAGTACTAATATCTGATACTTCTAATTCTAGGCCTAATGAGCCTTCATTTTTACCATCAGTAGTATTAATATATTCACTTAGCAGCTTTCCCTGGGTTGCCTTTAGTATCTCTGATATTGTCAATTTTACCATTACATTTCACCTACAATTCAACTTCAAATATATTTGCATTTGAGCTACGTATTTAATATTTCTCTTATTGTGCACGCAACAAGGCTCTTATTATCTCTCTTTCATCATAATGTATGGTTTTATCCTTAAACATCTGATAGGTTTCATGACCCTTGCCAGCTAATATAATAATATCACCTTTTTGTGCATACTCCATAGCAAATTTTATTGCATCAGTCCTATCTTGGATAACAACATATTTTCCCTCTGTTTTAATTATCCCATCCTCAATTTCCTTAATAATACTTATTGGTTCCTCGGTTCTTGGATTGTCAGAGGTAATGACTGTAAAGTCAGCAATTCTACCGGATATCTCACCCATTAACGGACGCTTTGCTCGATCCCTATCTCCCCCGCAGCCAAACACAGAAATAACCCTTGCTGGTGCATACCCCTTAACCGTTCTAAGTATATTTTCAAGACTATCAGGCGTATGGGCATAATCTATCATAATTGTATACTCAGTGTCAACAGGAACAACCTCAGCCCTTCCAGGAACAGTTATCCCCATTAACCCTTTCTTAATTATGTCTAGTCCCACGCCTAATGCACCGCAGACACCAATAGCAGCCAAGGCATTATACACTGTAAATATCCCTGGCACATTTACCATTATTTCAGCTCTGCCCCATGGCGTATCAACAATAAATTCTACTTTATCCGAATAGGTTTTTATTTCCTTAGCCTTAATATGTGCGTCCTTTTCTATACCGTAGCTAAGCAGATTACACGATGACTCCCTTGCAATTATCTCCCCATATGGGCTATCAATATTAACTACAGCTGTTTTACACATATGAAACAACTTTTTCTTAGCATTAAAATATTCCTCCATATCCTTGTGCTCATTACCACCTATATGATCCCTTGATAGATTTGTGAATACACCTATATCAAATGCTGAACCGCTTACCCGGTGTAATGCTAAGCCCTGAGATGAAACCTCCATTACTGCGGTTTTTACCCCACTACCCACCATATCATCAAATATATCCTGCAGATCATATGCTTCCGGAGTGGTTCGCTCAGCAGGTAATTTCCTGTCTCCAATATAATTGCCTATAGTTCCTACAATTCCTGTTGTTTGACCAGTTTTTTCGAGAATAGCTTTTATCATAAATGTGGTTGTAGTTTTGCCCTTAGTTCCAGTAACACCTACTAAATTCATTTTTTCTGAAGGTCTATTGAAAAAGTTAACTGAAATTTGAGCCAATGCAAGTCTTGTATCCTTTACCCTGATATACGTAATCTTTCTATACTTATTTTCTACCTCAGGCAATTCCTTTTGTATTAGAAGAGCAACCGCACCATTATCTATTGTAGAGCCCGCATACTTATGTCCGTCAGTTACAAAGCCTTCTATACAAACAAATAACGAGTCCTTATTAACCTTTCTGGAGTCATATGCTATATTCGCTATTTCAATATCTAAACTACCATTTACGTGTACAAGCTCTACTCCTTCAAGTAAATCCTTCAGCTCCATTTTATACCTCCATTTACACCTTTGCTTTGCTATATAATCGCTTAGTGTTAATCAGTTTCATCTGTTCTGAATTTTACCTCAACAACAGAACCAATCTCAAGCTCAGTACCAATATCATAGGTCTGTTCATATGCTTGACCTACGCCTACACCTGTTACCTTTATATTTAATCCAACCCTGTTTAATGCTTCAGTAGCCTCTATTATAGTCTTCTTTAGAACGTTTGGCATCTGAACCATTTTTCTTGTTTCTGGCTTATAGGTATAGAGTATTACAACAGACTTCTCTGGTATGCTCGCATTTGGTTTGGGTATTTGTTCAACAACAATTCTATTTTCATCATCGTCATCCCCTTCTATAGTCATACCCAGATTTCTCTCATTTAATTTCTTTTTTGCATCCTTTAGTGTTAACTCTCTGACATCAGGTACATATACCTCCTTCATCATCCTTTGCTTATCAAGCTCAGTATATGTCCTCTCAACCTCCAGATAATTCAATACATCCTCTACAAGTCTTCCAGCAGTAGGTGCCGCTATTTGTCCACCCATATGTGATTCACCCTGAGGGTTAAACAACGCTACAAGTACACAAATTCTGGGGTTATCAGCAGGAGCAAATGCAGAGAAGGAAGCAACATATCCCCCGCCCTCATTATCAGGCTCCGAGGTTCCCGTCTTACCAGCAACTCTATAACCCTTGACATACGCATTTCTTCCCGTACCCACTGATACAACACCCTCAAGTATTTCCCTAATTGTATCTGATGTTTGCTGTGATATTACTTGTCTTACAACCTCTGTATCAAATTTCTCAACAATATTCCCGTTTTCATCAGTTATCTCTTTTATCAAGCGTGGCTTCAAAAGGTTTCCACCATTCGCTATGGCCGCATATGCTGTGATTAACTGCAAGGGAGCAATCTTAAACCTCTGACCAAAGGAGGCAACTGCCATGTCAATCTCCTGAGGCTTTGACCACCAGATATACTCCTTTGGCTCCCCAGGAAACATAACATTAGTCTCTTCATAAAACCCGAAGGCTTTTATATACTTAAAAAACTGCTCAACTCCAACATTCTGTGCTACCTTAACAAATACTGGATTACATGAATTATAAACAGCCTCTTTAAATGTCTCTGCTCCATGTCCTCCAGACCTCCAGCAATTTATGCTATGCCCAGCTAAATGCAAAGGTGCACACAAAACATTAGCATCTGGTGTAATTTTTCCTTCCTCAAGACCAGCCGCAGTTGTAATTGCCTTAAAGGTTGAACCTGGCTCATATAGGTCTAGAATCGCTTTGTTTCTCCATACAGATGAAAACAATAGCTCAACATTTTCCGAGCTTTTCTTACCTACCCATGTTGCAGGATCTACTCCTTTAACCCCCTTTGGGAAAGCATATGGATCATTCAAATCATAATCTGGCTTAGAAGCCAACGCCAGTATATCTCCGTTTCTCGGGTCCATCACAATAGCAATCGCTCCATCTACCACCTTATAATCAAGAATAGCCTGCTCCAGTGTCTTTTCAGCAAAATGCTGTATGGTTTCGTCTATAGTCAAAACCACATTCATTCCATCTGTTGCATCTATCCTTCTTTCTCCTCCAAAAGGTATTTCCCTACCCTTTCCATCTACCTCGCTTAGTATTTTACCTGAAGAGCCTCTTAAATAGCTGTCCATATAAATTTCTATACCATTTATCCCCTGATTATCATCCCCAGTATGACCAATCACGTTAGATGCCAAGCTCCCCATTGGGTAATATCTTTTAGTATCCTCATAAATTCCTATGCCCGAAATATCATGTTCCTTAATAAAAGCTCTAACCTTGTCTGCAACCTCCTTCTCAACCTTTCCCTTTAGCTTCTCATACATACTCTTAGAGGTTGCCTTTTTATATACAAATTCCTTATCTAAATCTAATAATACGCTCAACTCATCTACAATTAGACTTAAATCATCTTCATTGTCCTTAATTAATGATGGGTCAACAATAATGGTCTCAACTGATGCACTAATAGCTAAAGCCTGACCATTTCTGTCATATATAACTCCTCTTTTAGGCGATATTGAATAGCTCTGAGTTTGATGTAAATATGCCTTTTTCTGATACTCATCCCCTTTAACAATCTGTATCCAACCAACTCTTATTATTAGAGCAGCCAATATTAATAGGAAAACTATCAATGAAAACAATTCACGCTTTCGAACAGAAATATTAACCTGCATGGTTGATTTCCTTCCCTTCTCTTTCTAAAGCTTTTTACGTTGTTACATATTTATGCAAAATTATACTCTACAATAGTAGTATTTATGTATATTTATTCAAAACAACGCAGAATAGCGTATAAATATACAACAATGCAATATACTCTTTTAATACCTATGATGTAAATATATAATAATGACCCTTTTAATATATATGCACCTACTATAAAAATATCAAACAAAAAGGACTGTAAAAGATATAATTACAAATACGCTTAATATTTGAATACCCTATAACAGCCCCTAATTATAATATATTTTGTATTTTAACAGGTTACACCAGTCATAAACAAGTACTATATCTTACCTAATACTGCTTATAAGCTGCGTTACCGTTTTAACAATTCCTTGTATAGCATTATCAGCAGGAGCTTCAAGTTCCTTCATGGTCACAGCATAACTCGTTTTAGGTACTGCAATTTCAATCTTTTGATATTGATCTGGTTTATGCATTCCTAAAACGCTAGTAGCATATGCCTCTATTTTCTCTAGCTCTAGACCCTCCTGAATCTCTATTAATAATCTGGAATTATCATTCCTTATGTCATTATACTGAGCTTCATAATCTGCCTGCATATAGTTTAATTCAGTTATCCTAGCATATCTGTAAATAATAGAAAAACACATAAGAAATGCCAAAAGAGTTGCCACTAATAATGCAGCCTTATAATTTGAATTTTGCACTCTTTCTTTGTTTCTTTCTATTTTTTTAGACAGGGTTAGCTTTTCATTAGCTTCAACCTGATAATTATTCTCAGAATACTGGCTAGTGTTTATTTCTGGTTGCAGGTTCGGTGCTGCTGAACCATATACATAGTTAATTTTTTTACTCATACGCTCACCTCATTTAATTGCAAAAGCAGCCTCCCAAAAACAAACAATCCCGAGGACCAGACATCTAGTCCAAGGGCAAAAATAAATATAACTGTCATTAGTAAATCTACCTCTAATTTGATTAAGATTGGTCTTTTTCTTTAGTAATGCTCTTTTTACTCTTCTTTTGTATAACTAAATAGTTTTTCTTTTGTAATACTTTTTATCTTTTGTAGTACTTTTTTTTATCTTTTGTAATACTTTCTTTTATCTTTTGTAATACTTTCTTTTATCTTTTGTAATGCTTTCTTTTATCTTTTGTAATACTTTTTATATTCTTTTTGATTTACTTTATCATCTGTTATGATTTTAAGTCCTTTATAAATAGTATAATTTTTCTTTTGTGTATAGATTTTAATTCTTCTTTAGTATTTAGTCTTAAATTTTTCTTTTGTACCTTATCAATTTTTTCCTTTGTAACTTAGTCTTTTTAAGTTTTCTTCTGTACTTAGTTTTTTCTCTTTAGTGTTTTGTTTCGTTTCTTTTGTATAATCTTTTGTGTATATTTTATATTTTTTCAGCCACCCTAAGCTTAGCACTTCGGGCACGACTGTTTTTTACAAGCTCATCCTCTGATGGAACAATAGGCTTTCTGGTAATGGTTTTAAGTTCAGGCTTCTTGCCACATACGCATATGGGAAAATGACTTGGACATTCACACGGCTTTGCTTTCTTATTAAAAAAGTCTTTTACAATCCTATCCTCAAGCGAATGGAAGGTAATTACACAAATCCTTCCACCAACACAGAGCATTTCCACAATATCCTTTAAAGCCTCTTTCAGCACATTCAATTCTTGATTTACTTCAATTCTTATCGCCTGAAAGGTTCTTTTTGCCGGATGCGGACCTTCTCTCCTTGCTCCTGATGGAACTGCCATTTTAATAATATCTACAAGCTGCCAAGTAGTCTCAATTCTGTACTTTTCTCTTTCCTGAACAATAAAATCAGCAATTCTTAATGCCCATTTTTCCTCACCATATTCCTTGATAACCTTTGCTATCTCATCCTTTGTATAATGGTTAACAACGTATTCTGCATCCAGAGAGTTTTCATCACTCATACGCATGTCCAGTCTTGCATTCTTATTGTAGCTAAAACCTCTTTCACCTTCATCCAATTGATGGGATGAAACACCTAAATCCAGTAGCACGCCATTAACAGCTTCTATATTCATTTGTAAAAGTACATTTTTTATATTTCTAAAATTAGTTCTCTTAAGTATAATTTTCCCCTTGCCATCTACTGCATTTAACCTATTTCCTGCTGCTTCAATCGCATTACTATCTTGGTCAATCCCTATCAATAACCCCTCGTGGCTTAGTTTTGAAGCTATATGAGCAGAATGTCCTGCTCCACCAAGTGTTCCATCAACATAAATGCCATTTGGCTTAATATCTAAGTTTTCAATGCACTCGTCTAACATTATTGGTACATGCTTAAATTCCATTCTTTCACTTCGCCCTTAATCTAACTTACTCTACTTACCATTAAATTCCTAATGCAGCCAAGCATTCATCCATATACTCTTCATCCTCACTGCAATTGTAAGCCTCCCATTTTGACCTGTCCCAAATCTCTACTTTATCAAGGTTTCCAATAAAATATAGCTCTTTAGTCAACGAAGCAAACTCTCTCAAGTTTTGTGGAATTAGTATTCTACCTTGCTTATCTAACTCACATGGAGTAGCAGCTGACATAAAAAACCTCTTTGCTGCACGTATCTGTTTGTTGGAATCTGGCAATGATTGTAGCTTGTCCCTAAATACCTCCCAAGCTTCCTTTGGGTATATATACAGACAATCGTCGTGGCCCTTGGTTAACATAAAGCTATTACCTAGCCCATCACGGTGCTTGGATGGAACAATTACTCTGCCCTTTTCATCCATTGAGTGTTGATATTCACCGTAAAACTCACCACTTGCCAACAACTTCACCCCACTTTGCTACAATTTTAAACCACTTCTCCCCACTTCCCTCCACTTAGTACTATTTTATAGTAAAACATAATATAAATCAAGTGATTTTGAGACGCTTTTTGGCTTATATAACAAAGGATAGAGTCCTTCTCTATCCTTATTTCAAAGAGCTTTATCTATCTATATTGTATATACTTTTCATGTGTGCCACAATATATTGTGATATTGTTAAAGATACATGGCAATTTATTAGAAACGTCGAGCTTTTTTGTAACACAAACTTAATATTTATTATATTTTCTTATTATTTTAAAATAATGGTTCGTTTTCTGTTTTTTTGCTCATTTCTTTATCTACAGCTTCCCTATCTCGCTCCTTTTCCCTATCTCGCTCCTTTTCCTTTTCCCTATCATTCTCTTTTTTCTCATTACCCTTATCCTTATTCCTACCAAGAACATGTCCCAGCTTCTCAACAAAAGCAGGCAAGAAGTCAGTCAGCTTATCAAAGGATGTATTAATATTAACTGGAAGTAGCTTGACATGATTAGGTCCTACTACCAAAAACGCCATAGGTGTTATACTAACCCCACCGCCACTGCCTCCTGCAAAAGGAAATTGGCTGTTTTCATCGTTATCATCTTTACTATTACCTTTAACCTTACTATTATACTCTCCTCCACCTGAAGCAAAACCAAATGTAACCTTAGAAACAGGTATAATAACTGTACCTTCTGGAGATTGAACAGCTTCCCCCACAATTGTATTAACATCTACCATTTCCTTTAGGTTTTCCATCGCAGTCTTCATTAAGCCTTCAATTGGATTACTCATATATTATCCCTCCCGATATAAGTCCATAAAAAAATGTATACATGCGTATACATTAAAATATTTCTCTTCATAATATTAACAAATTAACGAAATAATATACTTTAAGATCTTTAATTATTTTAGAACATAGCCTCATATACCTCCTGTATAATCTTCCAAGATTCAAATCAGTTAATCAACAGGTAACTCTGCCACTACCGACTCTATTTCATTCATTTCTAACATAGGCAAATCCTTTATACTTCTAAAACCAAAGCTACGCAAAAACTCCTCAGTAGTTCCATAAAGCTTCGGCTTACCTGGTACATCAGAACGTCCAGCTTCCATTATCAGGTTTTTTTCAAGTAGCTTCAAAAGCACTCCATCTGGATTGACCCCACGAATTTTTTCAATCTCAGCTCTGGTTACTGGTTGCTTATATGCAATTATCGCAAGAGTCTCTAAAGCAGGCTGAGAAAGCCCTTGTTTTTTCCTACTTGTATATAGCATGGAAATATACTGACCATATTCTTTTTTTGTACATAGCTGGTAGCTCCCATCAAGCTCTCTTATCATCAACCCCCTTGAAGCCTTATTATATGATATTGACATGTTATCAATAATCAGCTTAAGGGTTTTTTTATCTATCTCAGTTACCACAGAAAGCTTTTCCAATGAAACACTATCACCAGAAGCAAACAATACAGCTTCTACAATACCTTCAATAACCTTTAAATCCACTATACCACTTCTTCCTTGTAATCATTCTGCTCTTCAAATTCAAGTGTAAAATCACCTGCTGTTTTTATTAATATTTCATCAAAGGCATTTTCCTGCTCTATATATGCCTTTTTTAGCTTAACTAGCTCAAGCATACCCAAAAAGCCTGTAGCTATTTCAAGCCTTGAGTTAGCCTTTAGATTAAATACCTCACTAAAGTATACCTTTGCTTTTATCTTCAGCATGTTTAATATATCCTTCATTTTCGCCTTTAACGAGACCTTTTCATGCTCAATAATCTTATTCATCTTTTGACTAGGGTCATTCATCTTTTCCTTAAACTCACTTAACACATTAATATAGCTTTCCTTTAGCTTAATAGGACACAAATCCAACAGAACCTCTTCAGGCTCATCAAGCTGGACAGGTTCAGGTAGCTTGTAAAATACCCCAACCCATTCCTCTTCCCTATTTTTCAAGCTTCCAGCAAATTCCTTAAACTTTCTGTACTCAACTAACCTCAATATAAGCTGCTCTCTGGGATCCATCTCCTCTTCCTGCTTTTCATTTTCCTTAGGTAAAAGCAATCTAGATTTAATATGAAGCAATGTTGACGCTACTAGTAGAAACTCACTTGCTATCTCCAAGTCCAATTCCTGCATAGCAAAAAGATAATCCATATATTGATCAGTTATTTCATTGATTTGAATATCATAAATCTCCATCTTATTCTTCTCAATTAAATAAAACAATAAATCAAACGGACCCTCAAAATTTTGTAGTTTTAATATACAGCCATCAGCTAAAACACTCTTCATACCTTATCACCTAATACTTATCTCTACTCCCAGTCTATTTTCATCGCCCTTTTGACCTCAGCTAAGGTCTTCTCTGCAATTTCATTAGCTTTTTTATTACCCTCAGTAATAACCTCCCTGATGTATTCTGGTTTATTCACTAGGCTTTGCCTTCTCTCATAGATAGGCTCCATATAAGCAGTAACCTTTTCATTCAGGAGCTTTTTACACTGAACACACCCAATACATCCACCTCTGCACTGTTGCTCTATATCACATACCGTAGTCTCATTGAACACCTTGTGAAACGCAAACACAGAACATACCTCAGGATTACCAGGGTCATCCTTTTTTATTCTAGCAGGGTCGGTTATCATTGTCTTTACCTTCTTTGCAATCTCATCTGGGCTATCGGATAAAGCTACAGTATTGCCGTAGCTTTTACTCATTTTTCTTCCGTCTAAACCAGGTAATACCTTTGCCTTGGTTAACAAGGACTGTGGTTCTGGAAATATTTCTTCATATATAAAATTAAAGCGTCTGGCAATTTCTCTTGTCAATTCAACATGTGGAACTTGATCCTCTCCCACGGGCACAGTATTTGCTTTGTATATCAAAATGTCAGCAGCCTGTAAGCAGGGATACCCTAAAAATCCATAAGTTGCAATATTCTTGTCCTTCATTTGTGTAAGCTGATCCTTGTAAGTCGGACATCTTGTAAGCCATGATAACGGTGTTGTCATTGAAAAAAGTAGGTGTAGCTCGGCATGAGCCCTTACGCTTGACTGTAAAAACATAATACACTTATTAGGGTCTAAGCCTGCACTTAACCAATCTATAACTAAATCATTAATATTGCTCTTAATTTGAGATGTATCTTCATATCCAGTAGTCAAAGCGTGCCAATCTGCTACGAAAAAATAGCATTCATATTCATCCTGTAATTTAACCCAGTTCTCTAAAGCTCCAAAATAATTTCCTAAATGCAACGCTCCAGTGGGTCTCATCCCACTTAGTATTATACCTTTTTTACCCATTTACTTCACTCCCTAAATGTACTCCGAGCCTTCTGCGATGTTTCGCTATGCACGCAAGCTTATTGTTGTGTAAACAACAAGGTTCTTAAGTTGTCAGCTATCTATGATACCGTCGACAACTTAGGGTTCTTATTTTGTCTAGTTTTCATAGTAATTTTATCATTAAGAATGAGTCTTGTCCACAGTCATTTGTTTAAATCGGATTAAACCATTTTCAAACCCTTCTTACAATAATGTCGTCAAATAATTCATAGCATGTATTTTGTCGAATCGTGCAGTTTATTTTTCCATTTATGTAATTGACGTTATATAGTGTAATATGATAACATTAATAGTGATTGGGGTTTTAAAATAGATAGAGTTGATTATAGGTATTTTTATACCGCCGAGAGTGACTGTATAAATTTCGTGAGTCAGTGTATATGGGCAGGTTACGGCGGGTATGTAGCAGCTAATTTCTCAGAGGAATTTACTGTTAATAAAAATATATTGAGGGAGGCATATATGAACAGAATATTTCACATATTAGTTATTTGTACATTATTAAGTTTATGTGCTTGTAGTAATTTGAATAAAAAAACAAGTGATAGTACTGATACAAAAACAAGCATTATTGAAAAAAGAATAGAAAATCAAGATAACAACTTAAATGAAATATTAAAGCAAACAATTCTGAATTCACGGGTAATCATGAACTCTCAAAATGACATATTGAAAATCAAGCAATTTAGTACAGGGTATTTAGTTTTAATGCTACATAGTGGTGATGGAAGCGGAATAACTCTTAATTATTTAGAAAACATAGATAATGATTCGTATAAAATAAAAGGATTTTCCTCTGGTGAACTCGCCATTAGCATGGGGTTTGGTGTTAATAGATTAGTGCTTGAGAATAGTACCATATTCTTTTGTAATTTGAATGAATCGACTTGGGTACCAGAAAATGATACCCGAAATGAAACAAATTATGAAAAAATGATATTTGAATTTGATAACGGTGATAAAATGACTGAAAATGTCAAGAATGATAAAGGTTATATTGTGATAGTAAATAATAAGGTAAATATAAAAAGCATTAAGCTATATAATGAAGATAATGATTTAGTAAACACTTATGAAGATATTGGCAAGACAAATGAATCAGAATTTATTAAAGAACTCAAGTAAATTAAGATGAACATTACAGATTCTAATTATTAGTTATCCAAGAGGGCTTATCTTGGCTCACATGTCTAAATGTTAGAGAGCTTGTGAACAAGCTTGTCCTCTTGGACAATTAGGAATTAAAACTTTGTCTGTGAAATGCCTTAACCTCCTTATTTTCCAGTTGGCTTTATAGATTTTCTTTTAGCATTTCTATTCTTGTTATGATTCTCTTCAGTTAAAGGCGTTTGCCAGTTTGCTTTCTCCATTCTGTCCTTCTTGTTATCAGGTTGACTATCCTTTGGCATGTCTTCCACAACCTTTCTTTAAATACTTTTAGTGTTGTTACAAACTAACTCTCCCATACCTGTGGTACAAACAACCACCGCAAGGGTTTCCAAAACATTTTGTCTTGGCGATTTTAAAACAATCAGCATGTGGTACTAAGATGCACCACCTCTCATCAAGTAGGATTAGCCCTTTTGTGCCCGCTTTTTGCTTTCCCCTGTATCTCAGGCACAGGCTTTACAATATTATTGGGATACTTCAGCTTTTTATTGCTTTCTGTACCATGCGGCTGACTTGGGTCAGGTCTCCGCATTCCTGCTTTAGCCATATAATTGTACTTAACAATGGTTTTTAAAACCATGTACTCCTTTCGTCAAGATTCAGTGACTAAGCTAATGACTTAGCTCGTTCAACCTACTATTATCTTTTTCAAAAAAAAATAAAATATTATTATTTATTATCATTGAAATATAACTGATAGTTGGTAGCATAAGAGTTGGTAATATATTTTTTCATTTATCATCCTTTATTATGTGAATCCTTCTGTTTACACTCCCTCCTGAACATTTCATAACACCCCATCGCAAATAAAAACACACCAAAGCACTTCTTTAGTATATCTCCAGATAAAGCCAAAGCTAGTCTTGAGCCAAAAAAAGCACCAACTAATCCAAATACAATTATTGGAATAGCCATTTTGAAATCAATTCTTCTGTTTTTTATATGTATGATCAATGCAATAACAGCAGTAGGTATGAAATATATAAGATTAACACTTTGGGCTATATGCTGCTCTGGCTTTACAAATATAACAAGTGCAGGTATTAAAATAGCACCACCACCGATTCCCATTCCGCTTATTATTCCAGATAACAACCCAATTAAAACAAGTATCATTAAGTATTAATTACTCCCTTTATATAATCATTTTTACAGCTCCAGCTAGCATAAATATCGCAAATATCTTTCTTAACAAATTAGCAGGGCATACGTGTAGTACCCTTGCACCGATGTAACCTCCTATCACTCCACCTAAAATGACCTTAATAGTAATATCCCAATCAACATAATTATTTGAAACATAAAAAAGGCTACTTACTATAGTTAGAGGTAATATTATCAATATAGCTGTAGCATGTGCTTTGTGGTCATCTGCACCTAGTAAAAACACCATTGAAGGTACTGCTATTGTTCCTCCACCTGAGCCAAACAAACCATTTAATACACCAGTAAGCAGTCCTATAATAATATATTTCGAGTACCTTTTTATAAAATCTTCCACTTTACTTTACATACTCCATAGAGCTTTTTTATTGTTTAATTTCTTACCGTACTTTAATTACTAAGTTCATAGTATCAATATGCCTTATTATTTCACAATAAAAGAATTTATATGCTTTATTATAAGAAACAGTTCACTATAAAAAACCGCACTTAGTGAATATGGTTTTTTATAAATATTTTAATAATATTATCAATATTAATTAAAAATATTAATGTTCACATTATTTTAATCAATAATTAATTTGATTATATTTATTATATGACATATAATAGATATAGCTATATAATTGGTAGCAATTTCTATAAAGAGTAACATAAGAGGTGATACTAATGGCAGAGATTTTAGGCAATTGCCCTGTATGCGGTAGCCAAACTGAGATTACAAGAATAAGCTGCGAGTCATGCGACACAACAATACAAGGACACTTTAAGTCATGTAAATTCTGTAGACTTAGCTGTGAACAACGAAATTTTATTGAAGTCTTTATTAAATGCAGAGGCAATATAAAAGAAGTGGAAAAAGAGCTAGGTATTTCATACCCTACCGTTAAGAACAGGCTTGAGGATGCAGCTGGTGCACTTGGATACAGCTTAATAAACAACACTAGCGAGGATAGTAAAAGAAAAACAATCCTCGAAAAGCTGAATAATGGAGATATCGGAGTAGAAGAAGCATTAAATATGCTAAGAGATTAAGGAGGTTAAACCATGTCAAGCAAAGAAGAAAGAATGATGGTACTACAAATGCTCAAGGAAGGAAAAATATCAAGCGAGGAGGCATTCAGATTACTTGATGTACTAGACAAGAAGTCTGATGATTCACAACAAGAAACAGAACAGGATAGCAACGAAAGCCAAAACAAGCACTATACAAGCAGTCATTTTCAACAAGAAGCCGAGAAAGTATTTAATAGAATTAATGAATGGAAGCGAGAATTCAAGAATAGCTTCAACCAAAAGGATTTCGAGAAGGTAGTTGATGACTTTACCAATAAAGCTGAAAAAATTGGCAAGAACGTTGCTTCTACCACCTTTGGAGTATTAGAAAAAGTAATGGACTCTATCGGAAGCTTTATTGACACAAGCTCTTTTAATTATTTTGGAGGTTATATGCCTGTAGAAAAACTATTCAGCATTGAGCCAAATGAAGGAATGATGCTAAATATTGAGGGAACTAACGGAAGCATAATAATTAAAAAGCATGATGCAGATAAAATAGTGATAAAAGCAATTGCAAGAAGCCCTAGGGAAGACATAGAGGATGTGCTACAATTTATTAATGAAGCCCCTGACTCAGTTTCTGTTATTCTCAAAGAAAAACGGAGCATGAGCGTATCCTACGAAATATATGTACCCCAAATTAGCCTTGGAAAAATCCGTATATGCACATCAAATGGAAAAATATATGGAGAGGATATATGCTGTAGTGAATTTATTGCAGATACAATTAATAGCCCTATTGATTTAATGAAAATTACTTCAAAAAAAATTAACACAAGAACAAAGAATGCAAGAATCAAACTGGGATACTGCACCAGCAATGAGTTTGATATCCTTAGTAGCAACTCAATCGTCGAATTAAGCCACGTTTATGCAAAGGAAATAAAGGCAAAATCAACCAATGGAAGAATATTTGCAGAAAATATTCATACAGTTGATGGCAATGACTACGTGAGCATAAATATGGAGACTACAAATGGTAACATCAAATTAGCTATGAACGCCCCTGAGAATACTGGATATCATATAAAAGCTCACACCACTCTAGGTGTAGTTAATCTACTAATCCCAGATATGGTTTACCAACACATAGATAACAAGAATCTAATAGGAAATTATATTGAGGCTAAAAGCACTAAATACGAAGAAGCTGATAGTAAAGTAAGCATTGAAGTAAAGAGTACAAACGGGGGTATTGAGATTATCAGGTAGCCTTGATTGCCATTTACACAACAACGCAATATATTCATCTAAACCAATACTATTTAATCTACATTAAATTGATACCTCATAAAAAGGGGATGAAGCATAACATCCCCTACCTATTTGTAAGCTCAAGCCTTTTAATTCTCATAATAGCAAGAATAATAAATATAATTGCCGCTCCAAGGATTATAGCTACATTTTGAATAAGCTCTGTGTTAAATACAGAAGATGATGACAGCTTCATAGCCTCTTCAATCAAGCCTGACGGTGTAAATTTCTGCTGTTTAAAGCTTGACCCCAGAAAGCCTGAAATAAGAATAAAGGTTAATGTCAGTAAGCCTGTCAGTATAGGCTTTTCAGTTAGAGTTCCTATTAAGATAAGCATGGAAACAATGAATATCAGAAATACCCCTTCCAACACCCCAGCCTTAACTATAGGTACAATACTAGGCAAATCAGAAGAAAACAATAGACTAGAATAAATATAATTCAAAGCAGCCCCAAATATGGAGCAAAAAAACACCACAGAGCTATAAACGGCGAATTTAGATATTATAATATGACCAAAGCTTTTACCAGAACAAAGTGGCATTATCAAGGTTTTATCTTTTAGCTCACTTGAAATAAGCCCACATAATACAAAAATTATAATTAACATACCCATTTCATAAATATCACCCAAATAGCTACGAATGCTACCTGTCTGACTCATATCCACCATAGCACTCATCATCTCCTGAGAGATACCTTGAAATTGACTTTTTAGCAACTCTGGGAGCACGTATTTACTCATAACAGGATTAAGTATAGCAAAAAAAGCGAATACAGCCAGTATAATCAAAAACCTATAATTTCTTATACCCTCTAAAATATCCTTCTTAATAACTGATATTATTCTCATTTCCCTTTTACCTCCTCTAAGAAAATATCCTCTAGGTTTTTGGAGCGTACAGAAAAGGAGGAAACATAACTGCTACTCTTACTCAAAAGATAAAGCAATTCCCTTGACACCTTTTCTGTATCCTCAACCCATACACTTAACAAGTCATCAAGAATCTCAGTCTTGATGACGCCAGAAATGTCTTTTATACTTTCCTCAAGAGCAGTATCCGATCTTTCCTTAAGCTTAATATCAAATACAGGTTGTACATTCTCCTTCAATAAATCCTGTAGAGACTTCTCAAACAATACCCTACCCTGTGATAGAATGGACACCCTATCACATACCCTTTCTACATCATTTAATATATGAGTAGAAAAAAACACCGTTTTTCCTCTCCTTTTAAGGTCTAGAATAAGCTTTATTACATCACTTCTACCCTCTGGGTCTAACGCTGAGGCTGGCTCATCTAATAGCAGTAGCTCTGGATCATTAATTAAGGCGGCTCCAATACCAAGTCTTTGTTTCATTCCTCTTGAAAATCCGCCTACTCTTCTTTTAGCAGCTCCAGTTAAGCCAACCCACTCTAATATCTCATCAACCCTCTTTCTACTACACCCGTCTTTATTCTCACCAAAATATTGAAGTGTTTCTTTAGCTGTCATCCATGAATAAAACATAGGCTCTTCAGGAAGATAGCCTATACATAAATCTCCAGGATTAGTCTTGTCAGATAATTCAATACCATTCACAATGCACTTTCCACTACTCGCTTTAGACAAACCAGTCAATATATTTATGGTAGTAGATTTACCAGCCCCATTGTGTCCAAGAAAGCCATATATTTCTCCTCTATTAACATGAATACTTATATCTTTTAGTGCATGGTAGTTCTTAAACACCTTGTTAAGGTTCTTAACCTCTATCATATACCCTTCCTTCATATGTCCTTCCTTCATATGTCCTTCCTCCTACCTACTATTAAGAACATAATAGGACCAATCAAGTTAAAGAATAGCACTATAACTATCCATGCTAATTTGTTAAGATTAGCAGTTCCATCTTTAACGATTTTGAATATACAATAGCCTGCTAATAAGAGCTGAAAAATAAATATAGGGATTAATGCCAGTATCATATTGGTATCTATTAATACATTCATAGAAAAACCTCCTAATGCATCAGTGAATATCCTTCACTCAATCATACTGATGCTTTTTACTATGTAATAATCATACCAGTATATGCCCTGTTTTGGCATGTATCTGTAGTAACATAAAAGTCACATTATAGAAATGCAAAAAGTCATGCTTGAACATATAAATTTGTTATATTAAAATATAATTCCACTTAAATAAGTCATGAAAACTTGGTTCACAATCAAAGTTCTATAGTAGCTGCGAAGCCTTGATTCTCTTTTGAGGAATAATGCACCTTCCCATTATAGACAGCTATCCTTTCACGTATACCCTTAAGCCCATATCCCTCAACAATTTGATTACAGCCTATACCATTATCCTCGACTTGTAAACGAATTAAATCCTCTCCCTGCGTAATGGTTATGTCCATAGATGTTGCCTTACCATGACGTATACTATTAGTTATTAGCTCTTGAGTAATTTTATAAATACACTCTTTTATGTTTTTGTCTATGGTATCAGAAATCTCTATCCGAGAATTAATTTTATAATCAGACTCGTTCTGTATCCGCTCAAAAAGCAACAAGAGAGCATCCTTTAAAGTATTATCCTCAAGCAATATAGGCTTAAGTGCCTTAATAGCACGTTTCAACTCTGCGAAGCCGGTTCTTGTAGTAGTCTGCGTTTGTTCAATAGCCTCAATGGCCTTTTGGGAATCAACACTTACTAGCTTTTTTGCGGCCTCTAATTGAATAATAGCACCAGTTAAAGTATGTCCCAAGGTGTCATGTATCTCTCTTGCAATCCTGTTTCTTTCTTTAATAATACTAATTTCCTCTAACTTTTGATTTTTTTCTTTAAGCTCCTTCATCAATAATTGTAAATTCTCGTTCATTATTAACTGACGTTTTGCTATATAAAAGACCGCTACAACCATTACATATATAATCAAATTCTCCATCACAAAGCTTGTAATGTCGTCCGAGGTTAAAACCTTACCATTTTCAATGAATATAGTATTCAACTTAATTACTCCAGTTGACAAGTATATTATCAAAGGAGCTGTTATAATATACTTTGCATATTTTAACGGATACTCATTCAAAAGGCTGGCTACAACAAATAATATAAGAAACAAATAATTTCTTGATAAGGCAATATAATTAGCAGATAATATTAAAACCAGCTCCACAATAGGTAATAAATAGTATAGTACCTTTTGACCTGAACTAACAAAGCAGTGACGAATTATTAATAAAAGAAATACCACAGCTAAGAAAATAAAAGCAATAAATTCATCCTTACTCTGAAAGGCACTCACAAAGGCAAGAATTTCATATGAGTATAGTATAAACAAAAAAACCAAATGCACTATATTCTTGTCAAGTGACTCAATTAGATTGATAGAAGGAGGGCTAACTGCTGTTTTTCTTGTATAAAACAGATATAGTATGACGCCAATTACGTGAAATAAAACGATAATAATAGCCCATTTACTCTTTTGCTTATTATCTAGTCTATTATTATTTACACAGTGAATTAAATAATATATCTGAACCGAAAGCTGAAATGCTCCCCCAACAACAATTAAAGGGATTAAGTTTATTATATCCATACTAACTCCCCTTCCTATAGCACAAATAAAAAATAAACGCTTACAAATAAAACCTTACATTCTAACATTTATTCCTTGCATAATTCATAAGCTTTGTTCTCCCTTTAATTCCAGTTTTATCGTAAAGCAAGGTTATGTAATTTTTAACAGTACCTTCAGATAGAAATAATTTATCTGCAATCTCCTTGTTTGTTAATCCTTCAGCCAGAAGCATAAGAATCTCGCTTTCCCTTAATGTGAACGCCTCAAACTCACTCTCCCCAAGCATTACATTCACTTTCTGAAGCTTTTTATCTTTTCCCATATTCGACAAAAGCTTTTCAGTTATTTTCTGATGCATTACACTATTCCCATGATAAACATTTCGTATAGCCGCCGATAGGCTTTCTGCTGTCAAGTCCTTAAGCATATATCCACAGGCTCCATTTTTAATAGCCTGCTCAATATACTCATCATCATCAAAGGTCGTCAATATTAACACCTTTATTTCTGGGTAATTCTCACTTACATATTTTGTACATTCAACACCATTCATCTGCGGCATCCTTATATCCATGAGTACTACATCAGGCATATCATGAACTCTACCTTGTATAAAACCAAGTGCTTCCCTTCCATTCTGAGCCTTCCCCACTACCTCCATATCCTCTTCAAGTGAAAGCAGTGTAGCCAAGCCTTCTAAAAGAATTATCTGATCGTCAACAATTAATATTTTGATTGTACTCACTAAAAATCAGCTCCCAAAATACCATGTATAATTTATATAAATAATATAGTTTCTTGCAATGCTATGTCCGAAGATTTTTCAATTGATAAGCTTAACCAAATTTGATACCAGTAATCAAAGGCAAAACAAATTTGACTACAATAATTATACCAGCATCTAAAAACATAATTATAGGCATGATTACTCTATTTAGAATATTATTAAATGCAAACAAAATCAAAAAGAACCCCATGGTTATATAATGCTGATATTGCATCATCTTAAAATACATATGAGCTGGCAAAACAGCACCTAGAATCTTTGAGCCGTCCAGTGGAGGTATAGGCAGAATATTAAAAGCAGCTAGCCCCAAATTAACACTATATAACAGCCTTAAAAAGGAAAGCAAATACTTACTTACAGCAGTTACCTCATCGCTACCTGCCATAGTATATGCAGTATAATATAAAAAGAACGCGGTGATTAAAGCTAATAGAATATTTGCCAAAGGACCAGCCAAGCTTACAAGGACTACTCCTACTTTTTTATTTTTGTAGTATCTAGGATTGATGGGAACTGGCTTAGCCCATCCAAATCCTGACACAAAAATCATAATTGTTCCAAGTATATCAAGATGCTTTATAGGATTTAGCGTTAGCCTGCCACCTTGCTTAGCGGTTTGATCCCCTAAAATATAGGATACGAAGCCATGAGAGAACTCATGTACTGTTAGGGATATTAAAATAACTGGGATTAGTAGCATCATTTCTTCTAATGTAAATTTTAATAGCATGACTTTTCTCCTTTTATTATTATTCTTACGCCCTGTTAAGCCCCATTTCCTGCAATACCAGCTCCTGTTTGGCTATCATTTCTTTTTCCTGTTCCTCATCCTGATGGTCATACCCTAGCAAATGGTACATACCATGCGTTATTAGAAAGATTAGCTCTCTCTCAAAGGAATGATTATATTCCTTTGCCTGAGACAAAACCTTCTCTATTGATATTATTATATCACCAAGCATAATATTTCCCGTTTCAGGATTTATATCAGAATCATTAATTTCCTCTATATTTCCTTCAATAAAATCTAACATAGGAAATGACAATACATCAGTTTCCTTATCTATTTCTCTATGAGCTTTGTTAATTTCCTTAATCTCATTATTATCAGTTATTAATATAAATACCTCATATTCATCCTGCAATTCTTCATTTCTTATACATAATTCTGCACTCTTAATTATTAACTCTATTAACTCCTGTTTCACAGGATAAATAGTTTGTGTATTCTCAAAGCTAATGCTTAGTATCCCCATAAAAAAACCTCTACCTTTGTCTTCTATATTTTCTTATTACTAACTATATTATTCAATCTTTATTTTCCATCATCCTTAATTTCCATGCTTTCCTTATTTTCATTGTTATCTTTATTGTCTTTACTCTCTATTTTCCCGCTTTTTCCCTTCTTCTCTTTAGCATCTTTATTTTCAGTCGACTGCTTATCTCCTTTTGCTTTAACTACTTCCTTTCCAGCTCCTGAGCTATTATACGCGTAATTGTCCAGTTGATCCAAATCCTTACGAACTTTAACTTCAGGATATTCGGTTCTTTGATGAAAGAACCCTCCAAGCACCTTTAAAAAGCTTTTAGCTATTTCATCAAGATCCCTTAAGGTTAGATTACATTCATCCAGCTGTCCATCATCAAGCTTATCCTTAATAATTTTTCTTACTAGCCCCTCAATCTTACCCTCAGTCTTATCTGGCATGGATCTTACTGCTGCCTCGACTGAATCAGCTAGCATAACTACTGCCGCCTCATTAGTCTTGGGCTTAGGTCCTTCATATCTAAAGTTATTTAGCTCAACATCTTCACCCTTGTCGGTGTTTATTGCCTTATGATAAAAATATGCCACCAAAGTAGTCCCATGGTGTTGAACAATTATATCTCTTATAACCGCAGGCACCTTATTTTCTATAGCTAACTCCTCTCCGTCCTTTGTATGAGAGGTTATTACCAAAGTACTCAAGTTAGGCGTTATTCTCTCATGAGGATTATCAGACAGCTGATTCTCCTTAAAAAAACCAGGACGTTTCAGCTTACCTACATCATGGAAATAAGCACCTACCCTTGCCAGTAGTGCGTTTCCACCAATTGCTCTCACTGCAACCTCAGAAAGATTTCCAACCATCAGGCTGTGATGATATGTACCAGGAGCCTCCATTAAAAGCCTTCTTATTAGCGGCTGATTAGGATCTGCAAGCTCTAAGAGCTTAAACGGTGTAATTATATTAAATATGCTTTCAGCAATTGGCAATAGACCTATGGATATTATAACAGAAAACACTCCATTTAGAAGAATAGAGACTGCACTACGCAAGACTATAGTTAAATCCTCCTTTTGTAGCAAACCAACAGTTAATATAACTAATGCTCCTATAACACCTATCAGTATGCCTGAAACGGATATTTTTCTTCTCTGATTTGCTATAGCTGCCATATACGCAGCAAAATTACCAGCAATTAATGAAACAAAGAAAAAGCCTAAATCCATACCTATAAAGAATGAAATGCACACAGAAATATATATATTAATAATTACAGCAAGACGTACATCCATAAAAATAGCTATAAGCACAGGTGCTATAAATATTGGTATTAGAAGTGAAGAAATATCAAGCCTGTGCATTATTGAGGCAGTAATAATAACCAATAGCACTATGCTAGCTACAAGAAGTATATCACTTATATTCTTCAAATGTTTCTGACACATCAATTGTATATATATAATAAACCCTACTGACAATAATATAATCAGTACAAAAACCGCTAAATAGAATAATGCATCCACCTTACCTGTGTCTAATCTATTGCTCCTCTCAAGAACATCAAGAACATCTAAAGTAACAATATCCTCTTTACTAATAATACGCTGACCCTTTCTTATATTAACTGGATGCTTAACCTTATAGTCCTCAATGAATTTTTGTTTATTATTAGCGGTTTCCTCATAATCAATAAAGCTATTAGGCTTCAAAATCTCATTAACAAGTCCGATACCTATTTCCTTAAGCTGTTCATCATATAAAGCCTCCTCAAAGTAAGCTGATACCTCTAAGCTCTTTTCGGATATATTTTCATTGGTTATATCATGCTGCAGCATAGATGGTAAAAGCTTTTTTGTTATATCTTCCTTAATAGCTTCAAGCTCATCCTCTTGAGCAGATATAAACAGATATCTTAGTATTTCTGTGTTCTTGCCAAATACTTTTTTTATTATTGTATTTATACTAGATGACTTTTCTAGATACTCTTGAATTTCTTTATCAAAATCTATAGCGTCGCCTTCCTGTTCAGCTACTTTAACTGTTATGGAATCAGACGTGCCATCTGAAGTACTCTGTAAATTTACATCAATAGTATTCCTCGCCTTTTGTACCTCTGCAAAGAAGCTATAAGCATTATTGAGAACCTCTGTCGATATTGCTTCCTTTCTCTTAACTATAGGCTCTAATAGCTCAGCCTCATTTTCAGCATTTTGCTGAGTCTTCATTGTGTTTTCAATATCCCTTGTAGCATCAATATCAAAGGGTGATGGGTTACCCATTGTTAGCTTATACTTTTTAGGTGCCGCTGCATTTGATACAGCAATAAAAATAACTAAAACGGCTACAATACAAACCAATACTTTTTGAAATCTAAGACTCTGAACTACTCTTTTGAGTATTCCTTTATCCTTCTTATTGTACTTATTCATTAACATTACCCCCATTAATACATAACATCAAACAAATATAAGCCTACTGATTTTTTCTCTCATATCTATCATAAGCCTTTATTATCCTTTGCACAAGCTCATGACGAACAACATCTCTTTCTGTAAGCATGACAAAATCCAAACCCTCTATACCCTTAAGAACTTTAGAAACTTCCTTTAATCCAGACTTTTTGTTTCCGGGAAGATCAATTTGGGTTACATCTCCTGTTATTACAGCCTTCGAACCAATTCCTATTCTTGTTAAAAACATTTTCATTTGTTCTGGTGTTGTGTTTTGAGCCTCATCAAGGATAATAAATGAGTCATCAAGAGTTCGACCTCTCATATAAGCAAGCGGAGCTACTTCTATCATACCCTTCTCTATATATTTCAGGTATGTCTCAGATCCCATTATCTGATAGAGAGCGTCGTACAATGGTCTTAAATATGGATCTACTTTATTTTGCAGGTCTCCAGGCAGAAAGCCCAAGCTTTCTCCTGCCTCTACAGCAGGTCTTGTTAGAATTATACGACTTACCCGCTTTTCCTTAAAGGCTACTGCAGCCATAGCAACAGCTAAAAAAGTCTTTCCTGTACCAGCAGGACCAATTCCAAAAACAACATCATTTCTCTTTATTGCATTGATATAGCATTTTTGTCCGTATGTCTTTGTTCTGATAGGTCTCCCTTTTGCTGTTAGACATATAATATCATCAAAATCGCTCGATAGCTCTTCATGATTATTTTCCTTAACTATACTTATAATATAATTTACACTTTGCTTAGTTACTATCTCATTTTTTTCCGCTATAGCTCTAAGTCTTTCAATAACTTCACTCGTCATGTCTACAGCCTTTTTTTCGCCCGTTATACTAACTTCCTGTTGTCTTGTAATTATCTCTACACCAAACTCATTCTCTATAGCCTTGATATTCTGATCAAAATCACCAAAAACATTCATAGCCTGTCCAATGTCATTAAACTCTAAAAAGGTTTCATATGTCTCAGTCAATTATTCTCCTCCCATCTTCTGCTGATACGCAATGTCCTCCTTACATTCTACCATTATTGTTAAATAATCTCCACTATGTTTTTGCCTTATTTCATGATGTTTACTTATGATTTCTGTATTTTCTGGTATTAATTTTATAAGCTCAGCCTCAGCACGTTCTGTTGCTATCTTAACAGCTTCGTCTACATCCATTGCCAGTTCAATCTCATTCACCTCATAAATCCTTTTCTTTTCAATCCCAATAGGTACTCCAAATATACTACCTTCGTTAGTTTTCTCTACTTCGTACAAGCTGTAGAGAATCTCATTTCCAGTAAACAACTTTATTTGCCACTTAAATAGTCTTATACTATTTCTATCATAATAGTTTCCTGTCCGTTGCATAATAACCTTAGTACTATTAATCTTTTCATTAACCTCATACCAAGTACGGGCATAAATGTTGCCTAAAGCATGAACATACTTAATCTCTGAGCCATCCTTACTACGAATCTCTCCAGAAATTAACAACTGTCCTTTCTTAACAGTCTCGCCTTGTTTAACCATTGCTGTTCCATTTTTCGCTAACACAAGCTCTATAAATCCATCAGTTTTAGCAACAACATCACATGGAACATCCTCTGGCACTATATCTGGTGGCAAATCTCTTAGTTGAACCTCTATCTTAAGCTTTGTCCCCATAATCCTAGCACTTACCCAGGCTAAATCAGAATCATTAAGCATTAGGTTTTGTGCAATATCCTTTAAATCAATACCATATTTTATTATTCCCCTCTTTATCCCCATTTGAGTCAAGGTATCATATATTATTTTTTCATTTTGGGCATCACTGAACACTTTTCCTTCAGCATCATATAGTTTTATATCCCAAACAAATGCCGCCATTATATTTATAAACAATACACATAAAATAATACCAACCAAAAACCACTTTCTTTTTATTATACTAGATATATAAAACGGCAGTCCATTCTTTTTTAGTATTTTCACTTTACAGCTTGATTTCCTCACGATAGGTCTAATCCTCTTAAAGCCTCTTACGCTAAGACACATAGAAGCCTCATTTTTTCCCATTCTCCTTATGTCCCACAGCAAAATGTTTCTATGCGTACAGATATTAATAAACCTCTCTATAAAATAGCCGTTGACTAATATGATAACATATCCACGAATAAAATTCCATAATTTAATAAGAAGCAAGCTCTTACCTCCAGTCTGTTTTAACAACCTAGCATTTACTTTTATTTTCTTCTAATAATTAATTTTATTCAATAAAACTTACTATTTAGAAGAATTCAACTGAATAGATAATACCTTTAATAAGTATATCTTCCGTTGAGATTTCGTTTATCACAAGGTTCCTACCCTTAATTTCTATAATCCCGCCCTGAGTATTTACCCTCACCTTGTTGCTATCATACTCAGATATACCAGTAAAATTCTCAATTATTAGCTGTTCTCTCCCTACAATAGTTACCTTGAACATATTAAGCATTATTTCACGGGGTAGCTCAAAAAAATCTGTAATCCTTTTCTTCAATCTACCATTCTTATTTTTCCTTGTGCTTAGCTTATCTTTTTCCATTAGAAAGTGCCTCCCATCTACCAACCTTAGAAAATCATGGTTTTATCACAGCGTTATAGATATTACCAAAACTATACCCCGCCTTTTTAGCATCCTTAATTATTCTATCCAACGCGTCGGCATTATCTTTAGATACAGCATGAAGCAAAATTACAGCACCATTATGCAGATTATCCATAACCATTTTATATGCGTGCTCGGCACCTCTACTTTTATCAGTATGCCAGTCATCATAGGCAAAGCTCCAGAATAGATTTATGTACCCTAAATTTTGAGTTACCTTAAGTGACCTTTCAGAGTATTCCCCTTTAGGTGGTCTTAGAAATAGCATATTCTCTCCAAATTTTTCAGTAAAAGCTTTATCTAATTCTAAAAGCTCATCCTCAATTTCAGCTTCTGTCAGTGTAGGCAGGCTTTTGTGGTGTACGCTATGATTGCCTACAGCATGCCCTTCTTCAACCATCCTTCTTACTAGCCTCTGATGCTCCTTAAGATATGGGCCTGTCACGAAAAAAACAGCCTTAACATCATTCTTGAAAAGTGTATCTAATATCTGATCTGTATAACCATTTTCATACCCCTCATCAAAGGTAAGATATATAACCTTTTCACTCGTGTCTCCTATATAAAACGAATTGTATCTACTGAGTAAATCTGGTGCACCTGGATCTGCACTTGGAGTCATATGATTACCTTTTCTGGCAATCCCCCAGCTTAAAAGCTTATTTGATACTTTTATATCTACTTCATTGACTTGTTGTGTGATAGGGTATTCTGAACCAAATACTTCTGATATCTCATAACTAAATTCTGACAAGTCATATTCTGTGGTATAAACATTATAATCCTTTTGGTTTATTTGTTTATTATTGTTACATCCACAGATACTAAAACAGCATAATATGACAAAAATAAAAAAAAGCATATAAGCAATAAAATATTTCCTCATAGTCTACCTGATATTTTTGCTCCTATGCTATTTATATATATTGTCCTTATAAAATATTCATAATTATATTTAAGTCTACTCAATATTTTGTAGCCTATCGTACCGTAACACTGTACCATCATCTCTTACCTTAGGTATAATAATGCCCTCTTGCCTCTTAATCTCAACAAAAAGATAGCTTTCCTCTATTATTCTTTCGATAACTCCACCCATTAGTTTAAGAGAGTGATCAAGCTTTTCAGGATCTGCTATAGCCTTAATAGTGTATGGAGACACAAACTGCCTCCCGTTCACCATGATGTATCTTCCTGCAGACCTGATTTCGGTTGTTGTAACAACTCTCTCATCATTTATTGAAATAGCTTGAACATCAGCTGCCTTTAATTCATTTAATAGTAGTAGTATATCTGTATAGTAAACATAACTATCTGTATCCTTTAAGGTAATGACTACTCCATCACCTCTGACAGTAGTCAATCCAGCAATCATTTTATATTTATCCTTTTCCTCTGCTAGTCTTCTGAAATTCTCATTATTCCCCCCAATGTCAGCCTCAAGTGCCTTATTTAACTCCTGTAATCTCAGCAATTCTGCTTCTAAAACATCATTTCTCTTCTTTTCACTAAACAGCTCTTCCTGTATCTCACTTCTTCTTTTGTTTTCAAGCGAAATAATACTTGCATTATTTCTTATACTCTGATATTGCCATGCTATAAATACCCCAAGTATCATACATACTAATGATACCGCTAATGTCTTAAAGAGCTTCACTATTCAACAACCTCCAGTCCCGATAAAAGTGTCCTTTCTCTATCCTTTGTAAGCTGATATCTATTTATTTCTAAATTACGACTTTTTTCAATCTTTACTTGTATACCATAAAAATCTAATATTGCTGAAATATCACTCTCAGAAATCCCCTTATATAAGCTTTCACTATTACCAATAGCCTTTATAACAAAAGGTACTGGGTATCTGCTATCATTAATCATTACTGTTGGTCCAGCACAAACGTGCTTACTCATTGATATAATTCGCTCCCCATTTACTGAAATTGCCTGAGCTCCAGCCTTTTTAAGCTCATTTAAAACTTCGTTCAGGTCCTCATCGTGGATAATTACTTCTTCAGGCTCAAACCCATTCGTTACAGGTGCGTCATTCAAGGTAACGATAACACCCTCTCCTCTTACATCGGTTAAACCTGCAAGCTTTTTATAATAATCCCTTTCTTTAATAACACTCTTAAGAGAGGTATCATCCTGCATTTTTGAATAGTTATCCAAATATACATCAATTTTCTTATCATATACGTCTATTTGTTGAACCAAATTTTCCTTAATTTTTTTTTCCTCTTCAAGCTGTTTCCTTAAAGCGGCTATCTGTTCCGTACCTTTTGACTTATCCATTCTGCTAACTATTCCCTTTGATTGAACAGCCATTATAGTGCCAAGGAACAAAAAAACAATGAAAAGAATAATATTTCTCTCTCTTTTACTCATACTATTACCTTCTATACTTATCAATACACATAAAATATAAGCCACATAAAATATAAGCCAAATAAAAATTGTTCTACATTATATTGTATAACCATTATAGAATTATTTCAAGCGGAAAATATTAATCAAATTACTTTGTTACAAACTCGTAACTACTCAGACCCAATAGATTGTTTTCATAACAAATTAGGGATGGTAATTTGTGTTTAAAGCCATCCCTTTCTTTTGAATATGGGGCTTTTATCTAAGCAAAGCAACCGGTTCTCCCATAAAAATTTTTCTGAATGTGTGGTAAATATTGATTTTTCTCTTTTTAGCAGTATCAACAAGGCTACGTATGTTAGCAAATGCAGTACTACCATTTTCACTACGAAACCCTCCTGAAACCTTGATTTTTGTTTTTATCATTCGTAGGCTTCTTTCAGCCAAATTATTATCGAATGGCACTTTGAAATCT
>QKEK01000032.1 GCA_003251775.1 Clostridia bacterium
ATATTCCATCTCCGCTTCATTAACTTGTGCCCATATCTTTTGACTTTCCTTAAACTTTAAATACTCCGCCATTTCAATTACTGTCCTAATATTTTCGGGCTTTAATTCATCCTTTAATACCTGCTCAATCTTTTTTGCAAGAGTCATATTATTTCCACCTCGACTTAAGCTTTATAATAAATATATTTTACCATAACGTGAGCAAGAGTTCTATCAGCTCTCACTCCTCAAACTTCATATTCTCAACTATTACACTCTCGTTTATCCTCTTTATGGGTAGGTATCCAGAAATCAAGGAAAGTATAATTGCTCCACCAGATGCTACCAACACCTGCTCTAAGGGAAACTCCCATACAAACTCTGATACACCCGTGAGAATGCTGAATAGTATATATGATAATATGCTTCCTACTATTACCCCAATAACAGAAGCGTATATACCATACATCAGCCCTTCTGTATATATCATTTTCTTCAAGCCTGAGTTTGACATACCTACCGCCTTCAACATTGCCAGCTCCCTTGTCCTTAGTATTATGTTAGTGCTTATGGTATTAACAATATTCACAAACCCTATGAGCGAAACAACAATTATGAAACCATAAAAGAAAATGCCTAAAACTGCAAAGTCATTATTTAATGACTTTGCTAATTCACTGATATCAGTATACATATACTCCAGATTTCTTTCTGTCAAGCGGGTCAGGTAGCTGCTAATACTGTCCCTGCTTGCACCCTCCACAGCCTTTATATATAAGGTATCTATCTTCTCATTTCCTGTAATTTCCTTAACAACTCCTTCAGTACAAAATACAGTTATTCCCCCTTTTTCCGCACGCTGAGCTATACCATTTTCCTTGTCTACCGTTATAATCTTTTCAACCTTAAATCTGAAGCTTTCTTGTAATTCACCTTCTACTGATGGCAAGCTGATTTCTATAAAATCACCTTCCTTGAACTCAGTTACATTGGTTGTTATCCTTCTTTTATTCAAATTGTCATAAAGTGCACCCTCCTGAATGACTAGCACACTTCGTTCTCTGTTCATTTTATCAAGGTCAATGTCATAGCTACGGTTTACTAGCAACTCAATTGCATCATCTCCGTATGAAACTAGCTTAGAATTGACTAGGGCAACTGGTGTATTCTCCTGCTTAGCCTTCTCTATTTTTGCTTGACTTATATAATCCAATTCCATAAATCTCTTGTTTAGCTTGTCAATCGGTGCATTCACAATTATGCCCTGATTTCTTTCCTTAAAGACTGTCTTTACCCCATCAAGATGCTTGATTTCCTCATAAACAGACTCCTCAATCCCAGCCTTGATAGAATTAACATTTTCAACTATATAGTCAATAGGTATTTTATCAGGAACAATGTTCATTTTATACAAAAAGCTGACCATGCTTCCAAAAACAATATATAATACAATACTTATCACAAGAGAGAATACAGTGATTCTAAAGCGTTTTTTCTGTCTAGAGTTATTCTTTGCTGCCATCAAGCCTTCAAACCCAAAAATGGAGCTTAAAAGCTTACCCTTTCTTTTGTTAAGCTTTCGTTCCATTTTATAAAAATCGCTCTTTCTTGCTGCCTCTATGGGAGTAATCCTACCAGCCTTTCTTGCAGGCCCATAGGCTGATAAAAACACTGTTACAGCTCCCAGCAATACGCTTAATATAATAACTGGTGGGTAAATGACAACCTGTATTGTCTTAAAGAAAGCCAGATTATTACTCAAATTTCTTACCACGTAAAACACGATATTCATTGCAAAGATACCTCCAAGTACCCCAACTGGAATACCGATTGCTCCCAAAAGCCAAGCCTCTCTTAGAACAAGACTTCGTATCTGCTTAGGCGTAGCACCAATACACCTTATAAGCCCATACTGAGTTACCCGCTCCATTACCGATATATTGAATGAATTATATATTACCGCTACTGTACAGATAATAATAATGGCTACCATGAAAGTAGAAAAACCATATATGGTTTTATTTAGCGGGTCAGACACTCCTTCAGCAGACAATCTCAGCAAGCCATCGTTATACTCAAATTCTCCATTAACACCTGTGTCCTTGGTAATTCCATTTGCCTTATCAAGTGCACCCCTTGTATTCTCTAAGGTTATGTGTATACGACATTTATCGTCTGGCTTCATGGTAGTAACATCAAGATATGTTATCCCAACACCTCTAAAATTATAGTTTGATGTAAACCCAGTATCTATTAAGCCTACAATTTTATATTGTGCTTCTCCTGTCTGACTAAAGGCTTCGGTAGATTTCTTCTTTCCATCGGCAGTTTGGTTTGTTTCTGATTTGTTTATTGTTTCTCTATTCCCTAACTTTATGTTTATTATATCACCTATTTCAGGTTCATCAGGGAGTACTCCTAGCATCCATTCTTCTAAAACAATTTCTCCCTCATTTTGAGGCAACCGTCCCTCCTTAAGATTTACAGGTAGCATTTTAATTGCATTCTGGTCATATTTATATATGTGTGCCAAAATAATGCTCAAGTGCTTCTATATTAGCATCCTTAATCCTCTGGCTTACATCTGCAAGAAGTGCATAATTACCGTCCACCGATACACACATATCCTTGACCTCTACATGCTTAGAAATAACATCAGCATATTTATAATCTGAATTTATCCATGCTGCATGATAATTACCCTTTTTATCAATCTCGTTCTGTACAAAAACCTGTCTTAAGCTGATAGCTATAATCCCAGTTCCAGTTATTAATGCCATTGACATAATAACCCCTAATAGAGTTAATAGCACACGCTTTATTTTGCAGGACATATGCTTATTGGTGATCTGAAGGTAGCTATTCATCCCTT
>QKEK01000134.1 GCA_003251775.1 Clostridia bacterium
TGGTGCAGCTATAAAATCAGATGGTTCTTTATGGATGTGGGGTTATAATGCTCATGGTGAATTAGGAGATGGTACAACAGAGTATAAAAAACAACCTGTGTTGGTATTAAATATTAGTGATGTAGATGAAATAGCAGGTGGTCACTATAGTACTATTGTTAGAAAATCTAACGGTGAAGTGTGGTCATGGGGATACAATGCAAATGGTCAACTTGGAGATGGAACATTAGTAGCTAAAACAGTTCCAGTAAAAAGTATGATGAATAAGGCTGTAAGCATTGCAAGTGGATACTACCATGGAGTAGTAATTAAAGAGGATGGAACAATCTGGACTTGGGGTGAAAACACACAAGGACAGTTAGGGAATGCAACAATAACTAATAGTAGTGTTCCCGTACAGGCGGTAGCTGTTATTGTCATAGATTCACCTGAGACACCCTCAAATCTACTAGCAACATCTGCTGACAATCAAGTTTCTTTAACATGGAATACTGCTAAAAGAGCAGTTAGCTATAATGTAAAAAGAGCAGATGGTATTGGAGGAACATACACTACTATAGCTACAAATATTACAGCTAATAGCTATAATGATAATAGTGTAGTTAATGGTTCTGAGTATACTTATGTGATAACTGCTGTAAATGGAGCAGGGGAGAGCGTAGCTTCAAATAATGTAATTGGAAGGCCAGTAACTTCATTACCAGCTGTTCCAACGAACGTTTCAGTAGTTGCTGGAGATAGACAGGTTCAGCTGTATTGGGATGCAGTAAATAATGCTGATAGTTATTCAATATATAGGTCTGAAGTTTCAGGTGGTCCATATACTTCTGTTGCTACAAGTATTGTGGGTACTAATTATACAGATACTACGGTTGTAAATGGAATGACGTATTACTATACTGTTAAGGCACATAATGCTTCAGGTTTGAGTGGGGATTCCAATGAGATGAGTGCAACGCCAAATCTACAGGCACTATCAGCTCCTGCAAATTTGAGTTCAGTATCAACAACGACTCAAATTCAATTAAGCTGGGGTAGCGTAGTCGAAGCAGAGAGTTATTCTATATATAGGTCAGAGGATTCAGGCAGTACATATAATTTACTTGCTGAAAGTATAAGTGAGAACAGCTATACAGATATATCAGTAGTAAATAATAAGCGGTACTACTATAAGGTTACAGCAACAAACATATTAGGAGAAAGCAATTCTTCAAATATCATTTATAATGCTTTAAAGCTTCAAACACCTACTAATGTAACTGCAACTCCGCAGGATAGAAAAGTCCTTATACAGTGGGATACTGTACAAAATGCTTCTTCATATAAGATAAAGAGAGCAACCGTACAGGGAGGAGCATATTCAGTAATTGCTTCAAACATAAATATTAATGAATATATAGATAATACAGCAATTTATAATCGGACCTATTACTATGTTGTAGAGGCTGTAAGCAATATAAGTAATAGTGCTGATTCGCAGGAGGTCTCTGCCGTACCTAATAATGTTCAAGATACAATTGAGGTTAATCTTAAAGCAACAGGCTTTGATGGCAAGGTTGAGCTTAATTGGGATGCACTCCTTGGGGCGACAGGCTATAACGTCAAGCGTTCGGCAGTATCGGGTAGCTCATACACTAAGATAGCAAGTAATCAATTGACTAATAGCTTTACAGATACAAATATAATAAATGGAAAAACATACTATTATGTAGTATCTGCTATTACAGCTTCTGGAGAGACTGGAAATTCAAATGAAGCCGTTGCTTTCCCAAAAGCACCTAAGGTAATTGCACAGGTTTCTGGTGGGTATGAATTCAGTATGGCTTTAAAATATGACGGAACTGTATGGAGCTGGGGTGACAGTACATATGGTCAGTTAGGAACTGGAGATGTTGGTACAAATATATATATTAAGACTCCAAAGAAGATAGCTTCACTAAGTGAGATTACAAAAATATCGGCAGGATATCAACATGGGATTGCATTAAAATCGGATGGAACAGTGTGGAGCTGGGGTTATAATTGTTTTGGACAACTAGGTAATGGTAATGCTGTCAACCAGAGTACACCTGTTAAGGTAAATCTTTTGGAAAATATTATAGATATTTCAGCAGGGGCATATCATAATATAGCGTTAAGAGAAGATGGAACAGTTTGGGCATGGGGGTACAATGCATATGGTAGTTTAGGAGATGGTTCGACTGCTAATAAAACTCAACCAGTTCAAGTTATTGGTTTAGAGAATATTATTGCTATCTCAACTACGTCTGGAGGTCACCATTGTATCGCATTAAAAAGTGATGGAACTATATGGACGTGGGGATATAATTCACATGGCGAATTGGGAGATGGCACAATGGTTGACAAAAACATCCCAGTACAGGTTCCTAATTTTAATAGTGTAATTCATGTTGGAACAAGTGCATGGAATTCATATGCAATTAAAAATGATGGTTTGCTCTGGTGCTGGGGTTCTAACGGAATAGGGCAGTTAGGAATTGGCTCACTAACTAGTTCAAGAACACCAATTCAAACAATGATAATTGACAATGTTGAGCAAGCTTTTGGAGGAGCTAACACTTCGTTAGCAGTTCAAAAAGACGGCAGTGTCTGGACATGGGGGAATAACAATTATGGACAGCTTGGTGACGGTACAAATGTTAATAAGTCTGTTCCTATAAAGAGTCAGTATATTACTGATATGTTTGCTGTAAGTAGTGGATACAACCATAGTCTAGGAGTAAAAAATGATGGTACAGTTTGGACATGGGGATATAATAATAAAGGACAATTAGGTAATAATACTACTACAGATAGCAATAAGCCTGTTCAGGTAACAGGGTTAATCCTAATGACATCACCTGATGCACCAACAAACCTTACTGGAACCACAAGCGATTCACAAGTGGCACTTAATTGGGATACCCCAATTGATGCAAAAGCATACAACATCAAAAGAGCAAACTACTCAGGCGGACCCTATACCACAATAGCTACAAATGTAACCACCAATACATACACAGATGCAACCGCCATTAATGGTAAGCTATATTATTATGTAGTTACTGCTCAAAACGGTGCAGGTGAAAGCTTGGCATCAAATGAGTTTATGGTATTGGTATACTCAGGAGTAGCTCAGACTCCTAAAAATTTAATTGCAACAGTTGGAGATAGTCAGGTAGCATTACAATGGGATAGCTCTGATGGTGCAATATCGTATAGAATTAAGCGTTCAGAAACAAGCGGAGGTACATACACAACAATAGCAAGCAATATTGCAGGTACTAGCTATACAGATAAGTCTGTTGTTAATAACAAGAACTATTACTATGTTGTTTCAGCGGTCAATGATAAGGGAGAAAGTGCAAATTCAACAGAGGTATCAGCAAAGCCAAATATTCAATTATTAACTCCACCAACCAATGTACAGGCTATTTCAACAGCCACATATGTGAACTTGACATGGTCAAGAGTGGATAAAGCAGATACGTATAAGGTAAAACGAAAAGAAACTATAGGTGGAGATTATGTTACAATAGCAGAAAATCTGTCTTCATTACAATACATTGACTCTCAAGTCGAGCATGGAAAAACATACTATTATGTAGTTACTGCTGTGAAGGAGGAAATAGAGAGTCAGGATTCACAACAGATAAAGGTAGTGTTAAAACTAAATCCGCCTTCTAATGTAAGTGCAATAGCAGGTGATAAAATGGTGACACTACAGTGGCAAATGGTAACAGGTGCAAATGCGTATACTATTAAAAGAGCAGAAAATGCACAAGGACCGTTCGTAATAATAGCTAATGGAATTAGTGGAAATGAATATACTGACTTGACAGTAAAAAATGATAAGACCTATTACTATATATTAACCTCATATAACAATGTAGAAGTAAGCGATGCTTCTCAGACAGTAGAGGTTAAGCCCAACAGACCAATTACATACACCAATAATATTATACCTACAATGACAAGTAACAATACGCCTTCTGGAATAGCTTCTTCAAGCAGTAATTATGGTTCAGGATATGAAGCATACAAAGCATTTGACAAGCAGAGTGATACTTATGGTTGGGCTACTGCAACGGGGAAACTAACTGGCTGGGTGTCGTATGAGTTCAGTTCACCTAAGATTATTTCAAAATATACGATTGAGTGTAGAAGTGGTATCACTGGGGTGAATGAGGCTCCAAAGAGTTGGGTTTTTGAAGGCTATGATGGGCGAAATTGGTATATGCTTGATGGACAAATCGGTATAACTAGCTGGCAACAAGGAGTAAAAAAGGAGTTTGAATTTATAAATTCTAAAGCATACTCAAAATACAGAATAAGTGTTACTTCAGTTAATGGTAGCACAGAGAAGGTCTCTATAGGCGAATTGGAAATGATGGAAGCAGAGTTTGTACACAATGTGCCTACAAATCTAACAGCTAAGTCTGGAGATAGCAAGGTTGAGCTATCATGGGATGCAATGCCTGAGGCTATTTCGTACAATATAAAGTATTCTTTGTATTCAGGAGGGCCATATACAACTATTGCAACTGGTATTACTGAAAACAATTATGTGGATATAAATGCCTTAAATAATGTTAAATACTATTATGTTGTTTCAGCCGTAACAGTTGAAGGAGAAAGTCAAGATTCACAGGAGGTTGATGCTACACCCACTCATGTAGGAGAAAATAGAGCTATTCTTGCATTGACGATGACAAACGGTATGCATAAGGAATACGACTTGAGTGTATCTGAAATAGCTGACTTTTTGACATGGTATAATAATGCAGCTCAAGGGGTAGGGGTAACATATTTTATAGTAAATAAAAATGAATTAGGTCCATATGCAGCTAAGAAGGATTATATAATCTTTACTAAAATATTATGCTTTGAGATAAATGAGTATAGCCGATAGGCGTATTTGTATAGGAGGTGCTGTTAAATCTAGCACCTCCTATATAAATACATAATACTATTACAATATGCTGTAACTGTGTAATAAAAGCTTTTTGCGTTGTTGCATATTTATGCAAAATATACTCGATAAGTACAGTATTTACGTATATATTCAAAACAACTCAAAATAGAGTATAAATATACAATAACGTATTATACTCAATAACTAAGTACTTAAGCTGTCCGATATCTATATGATAATGTGACAGTTCTATATATTCTTGATAGGGTATAAGGATTTGTGAGGAAAGCAAATGATGATGAAAAAAACAAGCTTAAGAAAAATACTAATTATACTATTATTAATGCAATTGTTAATAATAAATCTCACTTTTGTGAATACAAATATTTCTCATGCTTCAAGCCTAGATGGCACAAACATAGTTGGAAACTGGGTGAATATGCAGGAGTTATTTATGCCCAGATATGGAGTAGGAGTAGTTACGGTAGATGAGAAAATATATGCACTAGGCGGGTACGGGGAAGAAGGTTTTTGCGATTGGGTAGAGCTCTATGACCCTGAAATGAATACATGGGAGCCTATCTCTCAGATACCTACACCCAGATATGGAGCAGGGATTATTAGTCTAGAAAAAAAGATATATGTTATAGGTGGTTATACTAAAGAGCTTGGTGATTTAAACAGTGTTGAGGTGTATGATACCGAGCTGAATTCATGGGAGTCAAAAGCTGATATGCCCACTGCCAAAAGCCGTTTTGGTATAGCTGTTGTAGATAATATAATATATACAATAGGTGGATATAACGGTGAAATGGGGGCATTAAATACTGTAGAGGCATACCAGCCAGAGACAAATTCATGGTCAGTGAGAAAGAGAATGCCATCTCCAAGGAGCAGATTGATGGCAGCTCAGGCAAATGGCAAGATATATGCAATGGGGGGGTATTATACCGATAATCTTAGTATTATTGAAGAATATAACCCTGCTACTGACAGTTGGTCATACAAAGGAGAATTACCAATACCTAAATCGTCATTTCAGGTGGTGGAGCTTAACAATGTAATATTTGTCTTGGGTGGCTACAGTGGTAATGCACTTGATATGGTAGATGTATACATTCCTGCTCAAAACGCATTCTATTCACAAAAATCAATGATGACAGAAAGATATGATTTTGGAGCGGTATTAATAAAGGACAAGCTATATATAGTAGGAGGGACAAATGAGGCATACCCATTGGATAGTGTTGAGTTATCAATATTGATTAAGCCTGATCCGCCCCAGAATGTAGCTGTCAGTGAGGTCAACAATGCAGTTCAAATATTATGGAGTGAAGTACCAAACATAACTGGATATGATATTGAGGTTGATGGCGAAATAATAGATGTTGGATTAGCAACCCAATATCAGCATATTGAGCCTGTAAAAAATCAACAGCATGTTTATAGGGTAAGAGCCAAGAATATTGCAGGTGCAGGCAAATGGAGTACTGTACAAAATACAATCGTATGGCATGACACACAATCTGCAATATGCTTTAGTATTGATAACTGGATAACAAAGAATTCTCTTAATGAAGAAATGGGTATCACATTAAAAGGGAATAACATTTCTGATATGTATACGATATATTTGGAATTGGTATACGATACTGATGACATAAAAATAAACTCAGAAGCATTTGAGAATCTTATCTGGTCAACAGAGTCAAACGTCTTTTTCGAAGCTCAAAATAATTCTCAGGAAGGAAAAATTGATTTAATTGTTTCAAAAATGGGTGAAAGCGAAGGGAAAGACGGAATGTTTGATATAGCTAGTTTTAAGCTGAATCTTACAACCCTAAATATAACCAAGCTTGAGATAAATAGAATAAAACTAGTAGATGCTACTGGTAATTACATTGAGTTATCAGAGTACAACGATTTGAGTCTAAGAGTACTGACAGAGTAGTTGAGGTACATGATTTTATGTAAAAAGGCTACTTATATAAGTGGCAAAGAGTAATTTAAGCAAGGGGCAGAATATATGTTGAGTAATAGAAGGTATATGATTAGAAGTCATAAAAAAAGAAATATTCACCATAAAAAAACGATAATCTTTGTAACTGTGTTTATAGTAACACTCCTAATTTCTTTAGGTAATGTGAACACAGCTTTTGCAAGTGAGTTTGTCGAGAGGGTTTTTAAAAGTAGTATAAATGATTTTAAGGACAGAATACTCTTTGAGGGAGAGGATGGAAAAGGGAATGGTGTTATTGCATTAAAGAATGTTGTGGATAACAGATATGATGTCGATGAAGGTTGGTGGATTGATGTATTGCTAACTAAAGATATTGAAGAGCTTGCTTCAAATACTACATACAATTATTATGAATATAAATCTGGAAGTTGGCAGTACACTGGATACTCTGGTGATAACTTAGATAGTACAAAAGAGTATAGTTCTGATGGGTATACAGGTACTTTAACTAAAGGTACTGGTTGGGCGGTTAGTGATGATGGAGCACCTACTGGTTCAGCTACAGAGGGTGATACCTATACACGTGAAAGAGTATGGAATGTATATTATACTGGAACAGTAACAAAACCTGACAAGAAATGGAAAGAAAATATAGTTAAACGTGGAACCTTTGATGCAGATTATGCTGGACTTATTTCCACTTATAAAGAAAAAGGCTTTAACATTTCTGAAAATAAGAACTGCTTAAACATTGGTGAGCCAGTTAACATTATTTCTGGTAACTATTACTCAACAGATATAGATTTAACTATTAATACAAGAGGTCTGCCCCTTGAGGTTAAAAGATACTATAATTCTTTTGATACTAGTACAAGTGTTATGGGTAAAAGCTGGCATTTTGAATATGATAGTAGCTTGATAGAAGATGCTTCAACAGGAGAAGTAACAATTACATACCCCAACGCACAAAGAACTGTATTTGAACACATAAGTGGAACAAACACCTATACTGCCCCTGCTACAGTGTTTGAGAAACTTATAAAAAATGCAGATGGAACCTTTACGCTAGAGCTAGAAAACAAATTAACCTATACTTATAATACGAATAGTAAATTATCTTCTATAACAGACAAAAATGGTAACACCACTACAATTCAGTATAATGCACAAAATCAGATATCTACTATAGCAGGAGCAGGTGGACAAACGCTAAATGTAACATATTCAAATGGCTTGTTGTCAACTGTTAGTGATTCGACAGGTCGTACTATAACGTATAATTATGCAAATGGTCAGCTAAGCACTGTTACAGGAATAGCTGGGACAACACATTATTCATATAATTTACATGGCATCACATCCATTACAGACGAAAACGGTAAAACCTTTATAAACAATGTATATGATGAATTTGGCAGAGTTGTAAGACAGACAGATGAAAATAATAACGTTACTTTATTTACTTATGATGAAGACGACATGGAAAATACATATACTGTTGTTGCAACAGGGACTACAACTAAATATAAATATAATACACAACAATATATTACCAGAATTACATATGGAGACAACACTTATGAAGAATACACTTATGATGATAAAGGTAATAAAACCTCTGTAAGAAATAGAAACGGCAGAGTGTTTACATATACCTATGACACAAAAGGAAATGTACTTACAGCGAAAGAGCCTGCTCCTTTTAGTAACATTACTAATTTTACTTATGATAATAACAACAACCTCATTAAAATAGTAACACCAGGGGGTTCGCAAACCGAATTTGAGTATGATATAAATAGTAACCTAAAGAAAATAAAAGTAAAGATTGACGATAGTAATATATCAGAGACAAATTATACCTATGATTCATATGGTCGTCTACTAACTATAACTGACGCTGAAAATCAAACTACTACCTACCAGTATAATGATGCTTTATTTAGCCAGCCATCAAAGATAATTGATGCTAACAACAATGAGATTAGCTTTGTGTATGATGCCTTGGGACGTATAAATACCATAACAACATTGTATGGAACCACTACCTATGAATACAATAGTCAGGACAAAATCACAAAAATTACTGACCCATCAAATAATGTATCTAGAATGAAGTATGACTCAGTCGGTAATTTAGTGAAGTTGATTAATCCTAAGCAGTATATCAAAGGAACTGATGATGGAATAGGCTTTACATACAAATATGATGCAATGGATAGGTTAACCAGTGTAACTGACCCTCTCGGAAATGTGACTGCACAAAAGTATGATGCTGAGGGAAGAAGGATTAAGGAGATTAATCCGAATTTTTATAATCAGTCAACAGGTGATGGTACTGGTATTTTATACGAATATGACTCTAGTGGAAGACTGATAAAAATAACTAATCCATCAGGACAAAAATCAAGAATTTTTTATGATGGTGTAGGAAATATCATAAAAACGATAGACGCAAATAATTATAATGAGTCAACAGATAGTGGTGCTGGTATTGAATACACATATGATGAGTTAAACAGACTAATTCAGATGAAAGATGCACAGGGGAGTATTGTTGCCAGATATGTATATGATTTAGATGGTAGAATAACAAAAGCAATAGATGCAAAGGGATACGCAAGTGCATCAAATGACACTGCAAGATATGGAACTATATACAAATACAACTT
>QKEK01000285.1 GCA_003251775.1 Clostridia bacterium
CTATCACGGCAATAAATTTATACATAATACGAGATTATTTTGAAATACTAAGCTTAATATAACATGGAAGAAGGTATTAGATGGACAAGCAGAGTCTCGCAGGAATATTCTATTATGGCAGTGTTATAAGTTCAATAATAATTTTTTTGTTTTTAGTAAAAAAAGAAAAATTAAAAGAAGTACTTTTTGTTGGACTTATAATTAGTAGTGAAAATTACACATTAGAAACCATAATGCTATATTTGGGATATTATATTTACCCTTATAGCTTTCCAGGGTATCCAGATGTAGTTATACTATCTAGCATATTTTTCTTCCCTATACTAGGTATGCTTTATTACCAATATCTGTCTGGAGATATTGCAAAAAATCTATTTATAACCCTATTATTCTTATTTGTAAACATGATTAGCGAGCTAATTGGATTATATACAAAGCTATTCATTTATAAGAAGGGCTTAAACATAGGTATTGCATTTCTATTATACTTAGGCAGTTACTTGTTTATTTTTATTCTTAAACAAACTAATAAAAAATTTAACTTTATCAAATAATATAAGTATTATTTGATTATATTATTATGAAATAACAAGGTTCTTAAGCTGTCCGCTATCTTTGATAGCGTCGACAACTTAGGGTTCTTATTTGCAAAGGATATATATGAATATAAAAGAAGCTGATAAAATATCACCATATCAATTGCTACTATTATTAATAACAATGATTATATCTACAGCAGATATTTTTCTGCCTAAATTTGTAGCTGAGGAAGCCATGAGAGATTCATGGCTGTCAGTAATTATTGGTACTATTTTTTCTATTATAGTAGCAAACATCTTTATAAGCTTAGGAAAGAGGTTTCCTAATAAAACGCTTGGAGAGTTTTCATGCGATATTTTAGGTAAGCCTTTAGGTAAGCTAGTAGGAATATTTTACATATATTTTTACTTATTCATTTCTTGGGCAGTGCTTAGAGAACTGCTTGAATTGTATGTAATGTCATTTAATAACGAAGCACCTAAGCTTTTTTATGGAATAGTTGCGGTTATGATATGCATGTATGCAGTATCTAAGGGTGTAAAATCAATTTCAGTAGTCAACGCAATATTACTGCCGATGGGTATGGTAACACTGATTATAATAGCAATATTTAATATTCCATTAACTAATATTAATAACTTTCTCCCTTTTCTATATGAGGGATTGCCTCCTATCTTTAAGGGTGCCTTATTAATACAAGCCTGGCTTTTAGAAACTGTTGTGATTCTAGTATACTTGCCATTTTTAAAGGATAAAAAAAAGATTCGAGGGGTAACTATTTTATCAATAATACTTTTGGGGCTTACTTTACTGGTAGGTATTTTAACTATTTCGGTTTTCGGCGAGATCACAGAAAAAATGGTTTTCCCTGCACTTTATTATGTTAGAGTTGCCAGCTTTGGTGATTTTCTAGAAAGGCTTGATATTCTTTTTGCAGGGGTCTGGATATCAGGTATCTTGATTAAAGTAATGATTTTTTACCACATTGCCTTAGTAGAAATATCAAATGTTTTTTCACTGAAATCCTATAAGGCTATGATAATACCAGTTGGAATTCTAATAGCTATTATGTCCTTAACAACTAATAGGCTCAGTGATATTTTAAGTTTTTTGCATTTTATTTGGCCATTTTTTAGTCTAACAGCCAGTTTTTTAATACCATCGGTTCTTCTTATTGTAAGCGTAATAAGAAAGAAGAGGGAAAATGCATAATTAGATTTATTTCATTGCTCAAAAATAAATTCGGATAAGGGTTTATAAATAATATCTATAAATCCAGTTGGACTAGGCATTTTAACAATCCCAAAAACATGGTAGGCATAAGCTATGGAAATCAGCATCAACAATATAAATATTATAGCCTCTTTCCATAGCCTGTTCTTAATAAAACCCTGTATCTTAAAGCAAAGTAAGCTAATAAGTATAAAGACTATCGGTAAAATAATTTTCATTAATCCTCTCCTACAATACTGTCACTAATAAGTCCAAATCCAGAAACAGTAACATTAATACGGTAATTTATGTTCATGCTCTGATATATTTTTTCCCACTCTGACTCTATTTCTCTCCAATAATCAGGATATTTATTTAGTATAATATTTGAAAAATTAAATATATCTACGCCATATTCCTTTTGAGCAAGCTTCATTGTATTAGTGACTTCCTCTTTTATTAAGTCACTAACCAAGCCTTCAATACGTAAAAAAGTATCCTTGCTATTAGTACTATAAAGCTTAGAAATCTCTACTATCCTACACTTTGTATCAATATCTATAGACATTTCTATAGTATTACCTTCTAATTTTGGGGAAATTTTTGCCTTAGAGCTTACTATATCAACTGAAAATTTAGAAAACTCATCACTCTCAGCACTAATGCTACCAGTCTTAATTTTATTTGTTATAAATAATAAGCCTCTTGTTTCTTTTCCATTTAGCCACCCTATAAGCTTATCCTTTTTAAACTACTCCTTCAACATAGGCTATATTTGTGTCCTGGCCCTCTAAAGACATTTTTTTGAACGACTCTCTATTAGTCGAAAAGGTATTTCTTTTTGTCTCTTTCATAGATATTTTACCAGTGTAACTTCCGACATTAGGATTAGCCGCAGATATAAGAAATTCTCTTATATCTGCGGTGTATGTTTTTGACCACTGCTTACTGTTTTTAGCAATTCCCTTAATTTCCGAAGGAAGGTCAATGCTGACATCTGAGGGTATTTGCAAAAGCTCATTTGCTTTTCCATCAACCACTAGAATCTTGTTAGAAAGTCTATTTTCCCTGTTTCTCCCTATAAAATCTAGTAAATCTCTTACGCCATTACGTGCAAATCTTTCACCAACTATAATTATATCATTTTCAAACCATAGTAATTTTTTCATAGCCATACTATTCATGTTCTTTGAGGCTTCCATGATGCTGCTGCCTTCACTTATCCCAAGCCAATAGTTACTAACATCACTGTTTTGTTGAGCAGGTAAAATACATATAACAGATAAGATTATATTATTAGTATCATCTATATCAACACCAACTAATGAAACTATTCCAATTTCATTAAGCTCATATTTCCCATAGCAACCACTAAAAGAAACCGTAACTAAGATTAAAACTATACATACTATATTTTTCATTTCTTCCCTTTCATGCAATAATTACTGCTTATACAAAAGATCTAGTAAAATAAGAAAGGAACTCTTACTATTATTATGAATTACCTTTAAAAAAGCTCTTGGGCAATCGAATAAAAAGATCCTTCCAGT
>QKEK01000168.1 GCA_003251775.1 Clostridia bacterium
TAACAACCAGTATTGAAAGCATTATTCCTAATAAACCGACTATAAATAACGCTACTAAATATTTTGTTTTAATCTCAAATAGGTAGCTTAAGTATAGCAAGCATCCTACAAGCAATGAAATGGCTATCAAGATATGACTTGCTTTGCCTGATGCTCTGTCAGATAGACTTTTTATTGGGGTGTTAAGCTCATAGCCCTTATCTGAGAAAAATTCAGTAAGCTTGCTAACTGCTGATATTGTATTATCGATGTTTTGACTAGCAGTATGCTTAGCATTCATTAAGGGGCGTATATATATAAGCCTATTATTACGGTCAACTATTCCTCTGACCCAATTATTAAACATTTCGTCAGAGGGAATTTTAGCAAGCAGGCTGTCATAAATCGAATAGACCCTATTAATTGCATAATTTGTATCCTTCATTATCTTTTCAATACCGTCTATATCAACATATTTTATTTGTGAGGGAGACTCAATAATTCCCGTGATTAATTGATTGTTATTTATTAAAGCCGAATACTTGTCTAAGTCACGTGGATACCCTATGCTTTCAGCGGTAGCTGGAAGTATATAGTGAATGCCGTATTTTTGTATAATGCCTTGGTATTCATCAATGTAATCTGTTTTTACATTAGAAGAATTAATTGGTCGTAGCAATATATCAAAGCCCTTATTTTTTAACTCTGAAATAAGCTGCTCATCAAAACCAAGCCCTACCTTAGAGGTATTACTAATGTAATATGATATAAGGTGAAGAGTACCGTTCCTAAATTCCATACTTCCATAATACTTGTCAGTATATCTCAGACTTAGTGCGTGTTCAACCATTCTGTTTATTTCACCATTTGAGGTATAAATAACCGTACTATATGAATTACCATCAAGCCTGTGAATTAAAGAATCAAGCGTATTCTTTTCTTTATCAGATATATCTATAAAGTCAGTATAAAATTTTGCAACTGTGTCACAGTATGCTAGCCCTTTATTTTGAAGCTCATAACCAGAACGCTCCTTAACTGCAATTGTTTTTACACCAGCCTCCATCATTCTTTTTAAGACTTCATCAAATTTAATATTAGCGATACTAGCGTTTTTATAAAAGTCATCATAATCCATTATTGGAACAATAGACTTATTATTTGCCTCATTATCTATGCGTATAAGTGCGGTAGGTATGAGTGCTAGAAGCATGATTATTAATATTCCCCACAAAATTACCTTCTGATATTTGTACATTTTCATTACAGTTATTCCTCCTCATCTGTATTTCATATGCAATAATTCATTTATTAAGTTTTCTGCTTCAAAATATACTTAAAATTAGTAAAATAGCCTATTACCATATATATAATACCCCCAACAGACAGGGGTGCAAATAGCTTGATAATTTTGTTCTCTATATTAACTGTTTTAAAGGCAAAGAAAACAAGTGTCATTGCACTTAATGGAATTAATAGTTTTAATATATATGCTAGTAAATCCTTTGTCAGGAATTGACCAACCTCTCTTATTGCAAGTATAGTAATAATTACTGAATAGATTATGAATAGTGCAGAGGTAGTTATAGCAATAGAGGCTAATCCCCCGTTTCTAAATAGTAAAAGGTTTGCCAGAAAGTTGGTTGACACAAAACATATACTTAGCACCATAGGTACTTTGTGCTTTTTTAAAGAGTAGAATAGTCTATTGAATACCTCATAAGCAATATAGCCAAAAGCCATAAAGCTATAAATAAGAAAAATAACTGATACCTGCTGTACGGATTGGGCGTCAAATTCGCCTCTTTCATAGATAAAGCTTATTATTTCCCTATTAAACATAAGGGTAATAATAATATAGGGAAAAATTATAGAAAAGAGGGTTTTAAAGATATATCTTAATACATTCCGTATCTTATCATATTCCTTCTCTATACTATGCTGAGACAATCTGGGGAACGCTACTGTTGATACTGCTATTATAAATATGCCTGTAGCTGTTAAAAAAAGATAGCTACCATAGTCAAATACTGCAGCACCGCCGTCTGATACATAGCCAGCGAAAACCCTATCTATAATAAGACATATTTGTATAATGGAATTACCAACTATAATGGGAAGGAATTGCTTAAAGTTTTCTTTAACAATTGGGTCAGAAAAGTCGGGTTTTCTAAAAACCTTATAGTTAAGCCGTTTAAAAAAGGGTAGCTGCATAAAGAATTGAAATGACCACCCGATAGCTGTTGCAAAGCTAAGCATTATAACGTCATTATTAAAAAGTATCAAAGAGATTAAAATAATGATATTAAATGGTATGCTTGTAGAGGTAGAAATCATAAATTTATCATGAACCTGCAATATGCCAGCTATAATATATGCTAGATTTATAAAAATAAAGGTAGTAAACATAATTCTTATCATTTTAATTGATAGTGGTACTAGCTCGGGGCTTAAATTTGGAGATAGAAGCTTTGATATCACAGGAGCAAAGAACATACCTACAATTACAATTAATGATGAAAATAGTGTTATCTGAGTCAGAAAATTAGAAACATAGCTTATTCTCTGCTTTTTTTTACCACTATGCTCAAATTCCATTAGATGTGGAATATTGACATACGACAAGGCTAGTCCTATACCTGTAAACAAAAGGGTTGGATAGGTATTAAATATTTGTGCATACATTGAGGCAAGATCACCAGTCCCAAATTCGTTAGAGTAAAACATTGTTCTTACCAGCCCGATAACCTTTGCCAACATAATGGTTGATGACGCTACGATAAAGCTGATGCTCATTCTTTTTCTGTTCATATTAAACCTTCCTTATATGACATGCTTAAAAGCTAAATCATACATTCCTTTCGCAAAATTAAGTTATTTATCTTTTGTTGCTTCCCATATGGTTCTTATTGTGCAACCAAAAAGGTTCTTATGATATACACCATCTATGATAGCGTCAGAAGTATTATAACACTGATTATTTTGTAATACAAGTAACAGTAATTTGAGTAAAACAAATAATTTTATCATCATATGTATATGTTTTAAAATACAAGCATATAAATTAGGGAGCATGTTTAGAGAGGTGTTTAATTTGCTAAAAAAGATTCTATTGTTATTTACTGGAGCTATTATTATAGTTGGTCTTACAGGCTGCTTAGGAGCACAGAAGGATTCTATGGAGGATATAGGTGATGATGAAATAGCTCCTGTAAGCAGTATTATGCTAAGTGCGGAGGAAGCTCAAAAAATAAACGACAAGGTACCACTATACTTATATTTTATTGATAGTGATACTAATAAGCTGAGAAAAGAGATTCGCTATGTACCAATGGATGAAGCAAAAAAGAGTGCTGAAAATCTTGCAACCTGTGTGGTAACAGAGCTGATTAATGGTCCTTCTAAGGAAACAGGCTTAAAATCAACTATTCCACAGGGAACTGCACTAAAAAATCAGGTTAAGATTGATAAAAGAACAGCAATTCTAGATCTATCTAAGGAATTTGTAGATAATCATCCTGGTGGCAAGGATATGGAGGAATTAACTATTTACTCTGTGTGTAATTCATTAACAGAGATAAAAGAAATTGATAAGGTTAAGTTCCTTATAGAAGGAAAAGCAATGAAGGATTTCAAGGGTAGCTTTAAATTTGATGCTGAATTCCCAAGAAATGATGCTTTGATTTACAAAGGCGGTAAGGCAATCGAGAATATTGGTGAAAGCCAAGAAGATGCAACAGTAATTGAAGAAATTGATGAGGATGCTTCTTTAGAAGATATAACAGGAGAGGAGATCAATGAAGTAGAAGAGGTTATAAGCGATGATACTGGAATAACTGATGAAGAAATTGAGCTTCTAGAGTAGCTTGCTAAAAAGGGATGCGAGACATTCTCAGACAAAAATAGTATTGGCATGAAGGATTTATTGAGGAGTAGCGTTATAAAACTACATATTATCATGAAATAACAAGGTTCTTAAGCTGTCCGCTATCTATGATAGCGTTGACAGCTTAGGGTTATATTGAAGCTTTTTGCGTTAACCTATATTATTATAAATACAATCAATCCTAGAAGCATAAGTTTATATCTATTTAAAATACCGCAATAAATATACATAAACACTGCACTTATTGAGTATAATTTTGCATAAATATGTAACAACGCAAAAAGCTTATTTAATATATATCTTGTTTATATAAATCTAATAATGTATAATGAGTATGTTGCACTATCATATAGTGCTATTTGAGCTGTAAATACAAGCGTTTAGAGCAAGTTAATTAAAAGTAATATATAATATTCATATATGGAGGAAGTGCTATGGAAAAGAAAACAGTCGCTGTAGTTTTCGGCGGACAGTCTTCTGAGCATGAGGTTTCCAGAGTATCAGCACAATCTGTTCTGGAAAATATAAATAGAGAGAAGTTTAATGTAAAAATGTTTGGTATTACGAAGGAAGGTAGATGGCTCGAGTATTCTGGTGATATAACCAAAATTGGATCAGGAGAATGGGAGCAGATACAGCTTTTAAGTAGTGGCGATAACGTGAGTGAGGCTAGTACTAGTAATGGAGGAAGTAATATTGAGTATAAAAATGCCTTATGTGCCATAAATAATGATGAGAATAAAATTGATGTTGTTTTTCCTGTATTACATGGCTGTAATGGCGAGGACGGAACTATACAGGGAATGCTTGAAATGGCAGGCATACCCTATGTAGGGTGTGGAGTGCTTGCCTCAGCAGTTGGTATGGATAAGGTTTATACAAAAATGGTGTTTGAGCATGCAGGTATTCCTCAAGGTAAATATATTGTTGTAAAAAGGAAGGAAATTTCTTCACGTTTTAAAGAAATAGAGCTTGAGGTAGGAGAACAATTAGGGTATCCCTGCTTTGTAAAGCCATCAAATGCAGGGTCATCTGTTGGGGTTTCCAAGGTAGCAAATAGCGAACAATTGCATGATAGCCTACTTTTGGCGGCTAAATACGATAGAAAAATTCTTGTTGAGGAGTTTATTGACGGAAGAGAGCTTGAGTGTGCTGTTCTAGGAAATGATGATCCCAAGGCTTCTGTTGTGGGAGAGATTGTTCCATGTAATGACTTCTATGATTATAAGGCAAAGTATATAGATGGAGATTCTGCTATTATTATACCAGCTGATGTAGATGAAGCTACAGCACAGCAGGTACAGCTTTACGCAAGGAAGGCGTTTTCAGCATTGGATTGCTCAGGTCTATCAAGAGTGGATTTCTTTCTGAGGAAGAAGGATAATAAGATATTAATTAATGAAATAAACACACTTCCAGGGTTTACTAGCATTAGTATGTACCCCAAGTTATGGGAAGAATCTGGTGTTAGCTATGGGGAATTGATAGAGACACTAATCGAGCTTGCGTTAGAGCGGTTTGAGGATAATAAAAGGCTGTTAACAAATGAGTAAGCCATGGATTTGTGTTTTTATGTAAACTTGTTGCAAAGCAATGCGTTAGGTTGTACAACGCAAAAAGCTTTTATAGCTATGGGAGGATATTAAATGGATAATAGACCTATCGGAGTGTTTGACTCTGGTTTTGGTGGATTGACGGTATTAAAGGAAATTAAGAGCTTATTGCCTGATGAGAATATAATCTACTTTGGAGACAATGGAAGAACACCTTATGGAACAAAATCTAAGGAAGTTATACAAAAATTTACATTGCAAAATACGAGCTTTTTAAGCAAACAGGATATTAAAATGCTTGTGATAGCATGTAATACAGCCAGTGCGTATTCATTAGAGGTATTGAAGGATAGATATTTCATTCCTATGGTTGAGGTAATCAAGCCTGGTGCCTTAGCGGCAGTGAGAGAAACCCGCAATAGCAGGGTGGGGATAATTGCTACTACTGCTACCATCGCAAGTGGGGTTTATGAAAAGGCTATTAAAGATATAGACAAAGGTATCACAACATTTTCTAAAGCCTGTCCGCTATTTGTTAATCTAGTAGAGGAGGGGTGGTGGGATAATGAAATCGCTCGACTCACTGCAAAAGAGTATCTTGGTGTGTTTAAGAACACTGAAATAGATACATTAATTATGGGATGTACGCACTATCCTTTGCTTGAGAATATAATATCTGATATTATGGGTAATGATGTAGAATTAGTAAGCTCAGCGAAGGAAACAGCTAAAATTGTAGCTCAAGAGCTTGATAAGCTGGGACTCAAAAATAATAAAAATCAGGCTACTTATACATTCTTTACAAGTGATAGTGCTGAGAAATTTGCGGAGCTTGGAAGTATGATACTTGGAGAGAAAATTAAAAATGTTAGTAAAGCAGACATTGAAAAATTTTAATTTTTTTAGTACAATAAGCTTTGAGTCAACAGGATTATACTGGTTACTGTGTTTACTGATATAAAAATCGCCTAGTTTAAAAAATTAGTACAAGCTTTTGGCTTAATTGAGAGGAATTTATGAATAAGAATGTTATAATTTCTGTGAGAAGTTCTCAAGTTTATGAACAGGATGAAACAGAAAACTATGAGTTTATTACAGAAGGCAAATACTATAAAAAACGAAATACATATTTTATATCCTATAAAGAAAGTGCTGTAACAGGTATGGATGGTACTACAACCACCTTGAAGGTGGAGGATAACAGTGTGACATTAATGCGTTTTGGCGATGTTTCGTCACATATGGTATTTGAACAAAGCTGTAGGCATGTTTCTGGCTATGAGACTCAGTTTGGTATATTTACAGTTGGTGTTTTTTCAAACAAGGTTGACATAAATATCAATGATGATGGTGGTAAGATAATAGTTGATTATCTGGTAGAGCTAGATAACATGAATACAGGTAAAAGCTATTTTGAGATAGATATTAAAGAAGCATTTAAGGAAGGTAATTCCTTTATGGTGGGAGGCATGAAGAACTAATGATTACAAATCAAGTTAACAATATCGTAGAGCTAATTCAACAACAAATAAAAGATATAGTAGAAAAGTCAATTAAAGTAGCTGAGCAAAAAGGTGAGCTGCCTCAGATTGAAATACCTGAAATAGTAATTGAAAAGCCAAGAGAGCAGCAATATGGTGAATTCTCAACTAATGTTGCTATGCAGATTACAAAGCAAGCAAAGCAGCCACCGAGAAAGATTGCTGAAATAATCATTGGTAATGCAGCTACAGAAGGGACATATGTTGAGAAAATTGACTGTGCAGGCCCTGGGTTTATTAATTTCTATCTAAATAATCAATGGCTGTATGACTCTCTTAAGCTAATAACAGAAATGAAGGAACAATATGGGGAGATTACTATTGGTAAAGGCACTAAGGTAATGGTTGAGTTTGTAAGTGCAAATCCTACTGGGCCACTTCATATGGGAAATGCAAGAGGTGGAGCTTTGGGGGATTGTATTGCCAGTGTTTTAGAGAAGGCTGGTTATGATGTCACTAGAGAGTTTTATGTGAATGATGCAGGAAACCAAATACAGAAATTTGGTATTTCATTAGAGGCAAGATATATCCAACAATTAAAGGGTGAGGATGCTATTCTATTTCCCGAGGATGGATATCAGGGAGAGGATATTATTGAGCATGCTAAAGCCTATATCGCAGAATATGGCGATGCCTTGCTTTTGAAGGAATCAGAGGAAAGAAGAAGCATATTAGCACAGTATGCATTACCAAAGAATATTGAAAGAATAAGGGATGGTCTACAGCAGTATGGTATTAGCTATGATGTCTGGTTTTCAGAGAAGTCTCTATATGATAGTAAAGAGGTTGAGCGTACCATTTCCGAGCTTAAAGAGAAGGGATATACAGTTGAAAGCGAGGATGCCATCTGGCTGAATGGAGAAAAGCTGGGTCTAGAGAAAAATGAGGTATTGGTTAGGAATAATGGTTTTCCTACTTATATGGCAGCAGATATAGCTTATCATAGGGATAAGTTTGTGGGACGAAAGTTTGATTGGGTAATAAATCTGTGGGGAGCAGATCATCATGGGCATGTAGGAAGAATGAAGGCGGCAATGATACCATTTGGAATAGAACCTGACAAGCTCCAGGTAGTTTTATTCCAGCTAGTAAGATTATATAGAAATGGCGAAATAGCACGTATGTCTAAGCGTACAGGGAAATCTATATCCTTAACTGATTTGTTGGATGAGGTTGGTAAGGATGCAGCTAGGTTTTTCTTTAATATGAAGGCATCAGGAAGTCATTTGGATTTCGATTTAGATTTAGCAGTTAAGCAATCTAATGAAAATCCAGTGTTTTATGTCCAGTATGCACATGCAAGGATTTGCAGTATGCTGGCTAAACTGGAGGAGGAAGGAATACCGATGCCAGAGGTAAGTAAGGTTGACTTGTCATTGTTAAAAGAGAAGGAGGAGCTGGAGCTAATAAAAAAGCTTGCAGAGCTTCCAGAGGAAATAAGGATATCAGCCTCAACGCTGGAGCCAAGTAGATTGACTAGATATGTTATGGATGTAGCGGGTGGTTTTCATAGCTTTTACAGTGCTTGCTCGGTTAAAAATGCTGAGGAAGAGCTTAGAATGGCTAGAATTGAATTGGCGATGTGTACTAAGACAGTAATAAGGAATGTACTAAGCATACTAAAAATATCATCACCCGAGAGGATGTAAGTGAAAATATATTTTAATTAACGTAATTGCCATAAAATTTAAGTATATTGCGATGTTGTAAATTTTTATGCTATTTTGCGTTGCTTTCTATAGATATATATAAATACTACCAATAATGAGTGTATTTTTATAAATATGAAACAACGCAAAAAGCTCAATTTGAAAGGGGAATTTTAAATGAGTTTATATCAACAATGGCAGGATAAGCTGGAACAACAATCACAGGAAGGTGATTCAGATTTTTGGAAAAACTATCTTGCTACTGAAACAGAAGCCTACAAATATCTACTAGGTCAATATGACACTGTAACAGAGGCTAAGTATAGTGAGTTAGCTGAGAGGTTCGAAATGGATTTGATTACCTTTGCTGGCTTTATGGATGGGATTAGTACTAGCTTAAAAGAGGAAATAGATCTTGAGGCTCTTGATGAAGAGAGTATGGTAAAGCTAGATATTGACTATAGTAAGCTGTTTTACAATATGCTAGGTGCAAAGGCTGATTGGTTGTATAATCTGGAAGAATGGGAGCCAGTTTTATCAAAGGATGAAAGAGCTACTATTAAGAAGCAATTCAATGAAGACCACAGGGCAACAAGAGAAAAGGTTGGAAGAAACGATCCTTGCACTTGTGGAAGTGGCAAAAAATTCAAGAAGTGCTGTGGTAAATAGTATTAAAATTAGATTGTTGAGTATATTGCGTTGTTGTGTATTTATACGCTATATTGCGTTGTTTTGAATAAATATACATAAACACTGTACTTATTAAGCTTAATTTTGCATAAATATGTAATAACGCGAAAAGCTTTAGTTTTAAAGCGGTTGACAACAATTAACGTTGAGGTAATAAATTGTTGACCGCTTTTTTA
>QKEK01000248.1 GCA_003251775.1 Clostridia bacterium
AAGGTCATTGTACTTGATTTCCCTCTTTAGCAATAATTCAGCTACCTTATACTCTATATAGTATAATACAACGCTATGTCCACTGTCGTACTGAATTATCCTCGCTTCCCTCTTTTGGGGGTCATTATCGGGTAAGCTGGAATTCAAAAGATATTCCGCCTCTGTGATATACTCCCACTGACTTATTACTGAATTATATGCTTCATGCCATTTATGAAGCTGCTCAAAGCCAATACTGTTGTCTGTAATCACCTTTACACCCTCTACCTCCTGCACCCTAAACGAACCTGCTATTGGTGCAACTGGTTTATCTGCATCAGAATCAGGCTTTGTAATAAGCACCTTAACTGAGGTAACAGATTTGTAGGGGGTAGATATTAATAACCCATCTGACAGGTTTTCTATTAGATAATTCTTTTTTGCTTGAATAACAAAGTAATAGGTTGTATTTGAGTCCAGATTCTTTAGCTCATACTTATATCCTAATGTATTTCCTGTTCCCTTCTCAATAACCTTGTTTGCTGCCCCCATCTTTTTTGAGTCTGCTATTTTATAGGAGGATGGTAGTGTGCCTAAAAGATTCAGGTCATCTAATAGCCACATATCGTAATATATGTCATCATCTACCTCGCCCTCTCCATTTAATGGAGCCTGCCATAAAATCATAGCTTCTTCACTGCCCAAGGAATCATAGAAGCTAAGCGGTTCAGGGAAGGCGTTTACAAACTCATCTACTAGCCTTGGTGCCTCAGGATTTTGTGGAACCTGCTCCTTTAGCTCTACCTTCGTCTGTGAGTAAAAGGGAACGCTTAGCCCGTCAGCTTTGACAGCCAATGCCTCTACCTTATATCTGTATTTCCCTTCTTCTCCATCTGGAACAGATATATAGAAATACTCCTTGTTAGGTATCTGTGCAAAGAAGGTCTCCTTGTCATTTTCATCATATCTGTATAATTTATAGAATACGTTTTTATATATGTCATTACTAATTGAGCCAGTAATAACTGGATCCCAAAAAAGCTTCCAGAGACTGCTGTCATTTGTATGCCCAACCTTTTCGGTTCTAAGTAGAATTTCAGTCTTAACCTTTTTTACCTTGAGGTCATTTTCATTCATAACCTTAACGCCAGGCTCTACAACAGGAACTATCTTAATAGAGTATTCACGCCCTGGAGATGCACCAGTATAAATATACTCTAGTTTATCCCCAGAGACTGTTACATTCAAAGCTCCAGTCCCGATACTTGAGCCTATAATGTCAGGTACAGGCGGTGGCTGCATAAAGCCTTGTGTATCGGATATCAGTATCCTGTAGTTTATTCTGCCCTTTACGTCCCATACATCATCCCATGCTATCTTTATATGGTTTGTTCCACTTATTAAAGAAGCATCAAATGCTAGCTCTGTAAGAAATTTTACTGCATTTGACTCGCCTGATTCTACAGGCACAGCAGAGCCCTCATACGTATACATTGATTTTGCACGTACTGCGTATATTGTTCCTGATTCTAGCTTGATTCCATATGTTCTGGTATCAAGCTCAGTTACTGCAGAAGGCAGAACTATTGATTTTTCAGCTTGCTCAATTTTCCCTTCAGGTAACACCTTATCAAAATATATCTCCACTCGTGTTTCCTCAACCAAGGCGTCGCCAACCTTAGTGGGAAAAGCGTTCGGTGGCATTGTCCACTTTAGCTTAATATTCCATGTGTCAGGATCATCCCATGGATATCCAATCTCACTTACAGTAAGACCTTGAGGTGCCATAGGCACTGGAACAAGTGCATCAACTGCTTTTACTGGAAAGCAAATTCCTAGCATATTAAGCATTATAACAGCTACTAAACAAATACTAAATGCACTTCTTTTAATCGCCTTATTCCCTGTGATATTCATAGTATCTCCTCCAAACCATCTAAAGCCTTTTTGTTGTTAAATACTCATCAGCTATCAGCAACTTCAGCTACCTAAACGAGCTCTATAATTTTGTATAAATATGTAACAACGTAAAAGGCTCTATAATTCGCCAAGCCTCTTTAGTACCTTTGAAAATGCCTCAATTATTTCTCCCTGAGTGACAGAACTATTAAAATCAAATTTCCCAGCACTATCCAAGCTCATTATTCCCATATCTATAACGATTTCTATGTATTTATAGTATTTGTCCTCAATCTCGCCCTCATTTGATATAAATATTGTTCCTGTTGGCTCAAGATAATCAGAGCTACTTCCTGTTTTTGCACAAAAGATTTCTACCACCAATGCTGCAGTTTCCTGTTTTGTAACATCTGCATACTGATTTCTAGTATTTACAAGACCACCAATCCCCATTTTATTTGCCTTATCTTTTATGCTATAGCCCTTAAGTCTTCCCTGATTCTCTGATACAAGCTCAAACAGAAGCACCGCCTGTTTTGAAACTACTTTGTTTTCAGGGTAGAAGACTCCACCTGAATCAAATATATCACTTATATCATATCGATTTATGAAATCCTTAATACTATTTGAATATGGATAAGTGTCTTCATTTGCTATTATTTGCTGAGGCACAAGTAGTATAGCATATTCTCCAGGCTTTATTACAGTGAATATAGCACTGTTCATAACCTGTACGCTTGCTGTCTGTAGCTTGCTAAAAGCTGTTTCTCCTGTATACTTAACAAACGGCGTCTCTATGCCCTTACCCATTGAATAAACAAGTGAAACCCTTAAATAACTAGCAAACGAATTAATCTCTTTTTGCTCGTTAATAATAGACCTATATCCATTTCTTCCATAAATTACATCTCCAAGCGTAACAGATATCTGTTCTTCTATGGATTTTATAGCCTCACTAACTATGCCCTCAATATATGTTTGCGACTTATATGTCAATAGAGTGCTATCACTTAGTAGCTCATTCAATATGCTATAATACAAGCTGTTTTGCAAAGCCTTTTCACTGCTATTTATATTAGTAGCCCCAAACAAATCACCATATAGCTCACCCTTTAAATTAGCATAGGTTTTTGAAGAACCCATAACCTGTATTTGAAGCTTATTTACATTTGATACAGCCTGAGCATCTGGTGGTAATCCCTGTATATTTGAGCCCTGTCTTACTATTACTAGCTTGACTATTAATTGCTTGTTAGCAGGATTACTAGCCAGCCTTCTAAGGCTAGCAAGGTCAAGGGTTGTTGGACCAAACGTGTAGCTTGCTCCATTTACCATTATAGTTATTGATTTCTTATGCTTTTTAAGCGAATCAAATACCTCTATAGGAATTAGTATTTCGTCGGTGTTGCTTGCTTCCTTCAAGCCTCTTAAGTCTAAGCTAAATCCATCCTTACCCGAATACTGGATTAATTCAGATACACGATCTGATTTTAAGAGAATTCTATTAGCCTGAGTATTCTTTTTATCTATTTCCCAGTATAGTCTCTCTTCAAGTTTAGCTATTGCTTCCTTATATATAAACTCAATATCATCTCTACGCCCTTCATCGTCATAGTCCTGCTGATTAAAGTCTGTCCTTGACGTAACAGGTCCTATATGTAAGGACTCCTCTATATTTTCAGCCCACACCTTACAATAATATGTAGTATTTGACTTAAGTGACTGACGTGAGATAGTGCCATTTGGTTTCTTAACCTCCATTTTTCGAATTCTAGCGTAATACTTCCATTTATCACTACCATTAACCTGATTGTCCTCAATCAGGCGATTTGTCAATTCCTTATAGAACTCATATCTAGTGCCATTTGATGTCTCATACCAGTAATCTGAGTCTCCTGTACTCTTATACTCTAGGGGTGTATATTTCCTGTCTGTGCTTGTTTTCATTTCTATGTGATATTGGTTTGTGGGTTTTCCTATCCATGATATTTCAATTTCATGAAAGGCGTCACGGGTTTTCATTGTTTTTGGGAAGCTTGAGTCAGTTACCCATACTTTATCCTTTTTGTTATATACCTTGATATTATAGGTAGTATCTGAAATCAGATTATACAGCCTTCCATAATATTTACTTCCATCCTTTACAATGGTGTAGTTTGCTCTTGAAACCTCCTCATATACACTGGCATTTGCCTTTTTCAACCAGATAGCTAAGTCCTCAGAGCTCAAGTCTAGCGTAGTGTCAGTCCAATCAAAGCCAAGCTCAATATCCTTCATAGCCTCAACACTTTCAGGAGCATCGACAAGCTTAGTTGTAACAGGGATTGAAACCCATAGACTTACCTGTTCATCGGCAGCCCCTCTGTTTCTGACTGCTCTTAATGAGTAAAAATACAGGTGATTAGGATCCATAAAGTCCAGATTTATAGGTAGCTTGCATATTCTAGTGCTTTCAGTGTCATATGTAAAGCCCTTTGCATTTAGTGGAGTATTAATAGGATTAATTCCCAGCTCAGGGTCATTCGCAATGGTCTTATAGCTCTGGTAAACCTGTTGAAATCTTATGTTATAATTATCATTTTGATAGCTATTTAACAAAGCATTTTCATTTATTCTGACTGTAGTACAAATTAATTCATACTCCACGTCAGTTTCAAAGTTAATCCACTCTAGTAAAACCTCTGTACCTGTAATTAGTTTGTTACCCTCGGTATCCTGTGATATTTTGAACTCTACAGGTGCTCGTGGCCTTCTCTCTAGATCATCAATTTCTCCATTATTGACCTTGGGTGTAGTAATGGATTGAATAGCAGAAAAATCTGACGAGCTGATAACTACACCGTTTTCTAAGGTATCAGCGTCATTTCCATCATTATCTACAGCAACGCGTGCCTTTACCATAAAATAGTATATACTATTTTCCTTCAGATCTAAATTCATATCCCTTTTTGTATTTAGAGCTATAGGGTTAGCTATTAAATTATCAGGATAATTATGAATATAGGTATACGCTGGTGACCCTACTGGATCGCCAAAATCAGGAGAATTATTCATATATATGTCATAGTAAATCTCCCTTCCCTTGCTTACGTCAGTATAGCTCTCCCAATCCTTTTCCGTCAGTATTTTTGTTATATCTATATTAACTCCAGTAAACTCGGTATCTCCTGTTACACTATTTGGCTTAATCTCATTGGTTAATGTAAATTTTGGAACAGGCACTGGCATTTCATCACTAGGAAAGGTTGTAAAGCTTCTAAGCGGTGTTAAGTAGGAGGCAACATCTATAAAGCTTTTGTACCCTTCATACCATTTTACCCTGTTCAAATCCTCATATCTAGTTGTAAAAACCTGTATATAATAAGGAGTATTGGGTAGCAGAACAGAAGGATAATCCTGCTTAATTCCGTCCTCGTTTATATCCTCATTGTTTTCTTCAGGAATACTATTTCTCCCACCATTCGCTGTGGTTTGAATAAACTCATTGAATAGAATAATACCCTCCTGATTATTGGAATCAAATTTGCTAAAGTCAATCTCTAGCCTATCAGGGTTTTTTGCAACCTCCTTTAGATAATTCTTACTAAATGAGAAAACCCTTTTTGATTTAGTAGGAAAGTATACTACTGTATCAGTCCCATTTATTTTTCTTTCCTCTGATTTTCTTATATCATCACTAACGTAGCCATTGATAACAACATGGTAAATATAATCCCCCGCACTTAAGGAGCCATCTCCAACTACATCCTTCCATAGTTTGTTTTTGTAATCATACGGCTTATCAAAGGATATTGTTATATTTGATGTAGGAAGCTCTATACTCTCTTGCGTAGCAGATGTGGTTTTTACATCTATTGTTTCAACCCCCGCATATAAAGGCTTTACCTCTATGTTTGCAGGCATTGGGGGCTTACCTGTATCCTTACCAAGCCATCCCAAATACACTGCCATGGATCCTAACGGTGTCCTTGCATCATTATCAGTAACTATAACACGATAATACCTCTGAGGATTACTGCCATCTGAATTTAAGGGAATTTCTACGATAACCTCCCCATACCCAGGATCACTATCAATACTGGTATCTGGAAGCTTTGGACCTGTATCTGCAAGAGTACTTCCTGTACCTGTTAAAAGCTCAAGAGAGCCAGCGTCCTGCATCTGATAATACATGTCACTTCGGTTTGTACTATTTATCTTCCATACCTTAAGAAGAATTTTATCTATATCCACCTTTGTCATTTCAAACCGCATTGGTGTATATATTGAAGGGGTTTCTAAGGTCGAAAGGGTTGTAATAGGATCTATAAAGCAGCTATCATTATTCTGTACATCAAACCCCTCTATAGTATCTCCAGGGATAGGTGTATCAGATTTATATCCCGCAACCATTTTGCTACCTACTTCATTTACAGTGTTGTTATAGTAGAATAATGTCTTAATTCTTACGTTTTCGTACTCACAACCAGGCTTTATACCATGCAAGCCGCCATTAACTCCACCCTCAATAACAAATTCTGCAAATCCGTCTGCTGAGGTTACAAGACCAGCTGAATTAATACCAGAAACATCAATGTTTCTCCCCAGCACTTCCCATTTACTGTTCGTACTGTTATAGTATATGTTAAAATCAAATTCGTCATAGGTATTTGAATTAATACCAGTTGCACCCCTCATTCTAACCTGAAACTTAACGCCATTTATAGGTATATCTGCTGGTGTAGTGCTATGTAAATACTCAAGTATATCGGGAACTGTACCTGCATCCACACCATCAGTCCTGTCCGTAACAGGAATAACGGTACCAGACGCTAAATCAAAAATACGGGGCACCTTCCACCTAAACCTTATTTTGGGATTTTCACCGCTTACTATTTTAGTTACTGTACCTGGGTTACTAACACCATCCAAAATATCCTGAGTGGTAGCTGCATCTAGCTCCGTATCAGTCTTATCAATGAATTTAGGCTTGTTGTCTTTAATACCGTACCCAGCTGCCGCAGACTCATCAAATGAGTCTCCAAAGAAGGTCATATCGGCAAGAAAAAATCTTTCCCTTTGCCCTATGACATCTCCTCCAGCATTTCTTACAGTTATATTGACCTGATATATAAAATCACTTTCTAGGCTTAGACTCACAGTATTTTTACCTGCAACAGCAACAGCAGGCTCTGTCGTACTAACCAATGAACCATCTGGCTTTCTGTATGTAACCTCAATTTGATCAGAGCCAGCAACCTGTGTCCAGCTAAAATCCCATTTGAGGGTAGCAGGATTATAATTAATCGTTACTGGCAGGGATAGTATGGTTGCCGCCCTTGAGATTGATATACCTTGAGATAAAAATATATTAAGTAGTATTATGGTTGTTAATAGAATAGCTGAAATTCTTCTTTTTTGTTTCACAATATGTACCCCCAAAAAAATATAATCTCCCTATTTCTATATCGACATATACTTTTATTATTTTTACATATGCTGAGCTTTTGTAATATAAATGTAATTGGTCGTTATTGGCGACGCATTTTTTCTAAAATCTCCAGCAATTCTTGATCAAGGTTTGACATAATTGTGTTTCTCCGCATGCCTATATGTTTAATTTTTTCATTTGTTTCTCGTTTTTCTATCTGCATCTCAAGCTTAAGCTCCTTTGGAGTTACCCTAATACCTCCGCCTGTCAAAACCATACGTTGTTCAAGATAATCCGAGGTTACAACTCTTACTATGTCATCCTCATGTGCATTATATACAAACCTTTCTATGTATACATCTGCACTCTCCTTTTCCTTTGTATAGACTACAGTTATGTTATCAAACTTCTCCTCTATTTGTCTGCTCTCCTTGACTAAGTGTGCATCAAAGACAACAATAACGTTTACTCCTTTATACCCTTGAAAATTGGATAGAAGATTCAACAATCGCTCTCTGCAATCCTCAAGGGGTTCATTTTTAAGATTAAATATATCTCTCCAGTTATTGATAACATTATAGCCGTCAATTAGTAAATACTCCACTTCAACTCCCCATCCTAAACCATCTGTATATGCCGTTATTCTTTTAGTAGCTATTTACCAATCTATATTGAGTAAACTGCGTTCTTGTATATTTATACGCTATTTTGCGTTGTTTTGCATAAATATGTAAGCGTTAAAAAAGCTTCCGATTTGATAAAGAATTTATAGAAGCTTTTTTAATTGCCAAGACAAAATGGCTTGGAAACCGCTTACAGGTATTATTTGTGCAAAATGCATGGTGTAGTTAATATATAACAACCCAAAATGCTTATATTGTAATACTATCTAAAAGCCTCTTTGCTTGGCAACCTCATACATTACTAGCCCGGCTGCAACTCCTGCATTAAGTGAGGTTATTTCTCCCTTCATAGGAATTTTTACTACAAAATCACATTCTTCCTTTACTAATCTGCTTAATCCTTCTCCTTCACTACCAATAACTAGTGCTATTGCCCCTTTAATATCTGCTTCATAGAAAACGGTGTCACCCTCCATATCTGTTCCAACAACCCATATACCGTTTTGCTTTAGCTTCTCTATAGCATTTACTATATTTGAGACTCTAGCTACTGGAACATACTCCACCGCTCCTGCTGCTACTTTAGCTACAGTTGAATTTAATGTAACTGAACGTCTTTTTGGTATTATTACGCCATGTGCCCCAGTAATGTTAGCTGTTCTTAGAATTGAACCAAAATTATTGACATCAGTTACCCCATCTAACAGAATAATAAAAGGTGGTTGCTCTTTTTCCTTTGCAATCTGCAAAATGTCCTCTATTTCAACATAATCCTTAACTGCAACAAAAGCTATAACCCCCTGATGTGAACGGGTCGTAGACAATTCATCTAGCTTTTTTGTCTCTAGCTGCTGTACTACTATTCCATTCTCTCTAGCTTGAGCTATTATTTTCCCTAATGAGCTATGTCTATCATCAGTAGAAACCAAAATTTTATTTATTGTTCTACCAGCATTTAGTGCCTCTAGCACTGCATTTCTACCCTCAATTCTATCAACCGCATCTTCCCTTTCAAAGCTGTCAGCTCTGTCAACAGTTTCATTAAATTTATGCTCTCTGTTTTTGAATCCTCTTTTGTCGCTATGCTTAAACTCTCTTTTATCGCCTTGCTTATATTCCCTTTTGTCACTATGCTTAAACTCTCTTTTATCGCCTTGCTTATATTCCCTTTTGTCACTATGCTTAAACTCTCTTTTATCGCCTTGCTTGTACTCTCTTTTGTCACTATGCTTAAATTCTTTTCTGTCGCCTTGCTTATATTCCCTTTTGTCGCCTTGCTTATACTCTCTTTTGTCATTACTCTTGTTTTCAAAGTGACTACTAAATGACTTTTCCTCGAATTTACGTGCTTTTCCCCTTGCTTCTCCTTCATTATTCTTTGCTTTAAACTCTCTGGTAGCTTTAAATCCTTTTTCATTCTTAGCATCCCTATCTCTACCATTGTTTTTGTATCTATTACTTCTTTCTCCTCTGTTTGAATTGTATGGCATAATTTATTCCACTCAACCTTTCTTTTATTTAGTAGTTTTTCTATATTCCTTAACCTTACATGCTTATGATTTCATATAAGCCTTAGTCTCATATATTCTATTTTTACATAATTTTACTTTTTTGACTCGCTATTTATTATACCAAAAGCCTCCGTTAGTAAACCTTTTAACCTTTTAAATTCCTTTTTTAGATATAAGTACCCTATAAGTGCTTCAAAGCCCGTGGCATACCTGTAATCTGTTATATCAGCGTTTTTGGGAACAGTTGCTGTTTTAGCATTTCTCCCTCTTTTTATTATACCCTTTTCCTTGTCACTTAAACTTTCCCATATGGCATGTACAATCTTCGCTTGAGCTTCTGCCTTTACATAGCATATCGTCCTTTTGTGCATTTGATGAACTGGTGTAGCCTTTTCCTGTAATAGGCTAGTCCTAACATAAACATCATATACAGAATCACCAATATATGCTAGTATTAAGGGCGAAAGCATATCTATCTCCTTAATGCTGTAATCCAGAATTTCTCCTATGCCAACGCTTAGCTCATCATCATTCATATGTAGCAGTCTCCTTTGCCAACTCTCTAATAGCATTTCTGAATTTATCATTATCTTCCTTGCTTCGTTTCTTTGTTTTAGAGCCTCTTTTCCCAGAACGTCTTAGCTCCTGTGATAAATGTCTCTCAAAAAGCAATCTGTCTATATTGTTTTCATTATATACCATGCCATTCTGGTTTATTGGAAATGCCCCCTTAGCAAGTGCCATTGTTGCAACCCCATAATCCTGTGTCACTACAATATCATTCTTACAAACCCTATTAGCTAAGGCTATATCTACTGAGTCTCTTCCCTTGTCTACAGTTACTACCTGTGAGTAACCATCATTTATCTCATGACTTGTATCAATAAACATGATTACGTCAGCTGTAAATTCCTTTGCTACTTCGACAATCTCTCTTTTGACAGGACATGCGTCTGCATCCACCAATATTCTCATTTTTATGTTCATTCCTCTCTTCAGGCACAAATCTAAGTCTAGTACCCGTTAGGGTTTTGCTGCTGCCATCTCCATGAGTCTACACACATTTCATTTATTCCCCTTTGTGCAACCCAATCAAGCTCTTTTTGGGCTTTTGATGTGTCTGCAAAGCAAGAGGCTATGTCACCAGGTCTTCTGTCAGCTATTCTATATGAAATATCTTTTTGGGAAGCCTTTTTAAATGCCTCTATCATTTCGAGAACACTATATCCTTTTCCCGTTCCAAGATTGTATGTAACTATGCCTGGTTCTGACCAAAGCTTTTGTAATGCTTTAATATGGCCTAAAGCCAAGTCAACTACATGTATATAGTCCCTGACCCCTGTTCCATCAGGAGTAGAATAGTCGTTTCCAAAAACATTAAGCTCCTTTAGCTTTCCGATTGCTACTTGAGTGATATATGGCATAAGATTATTTGGAATTCCATTAGGGTCTTCACCGATAAGACCAGAAGTATGAGCACCTACTGGGTTAAAGTATCTTAAAATAGCAATATTCCATGATATATCAGCAGTATATACATCTCTTAGTATTTCCTCAATCATTAGCTTTGTTCTACCATACGGATTTGTCGCGGAAAGCGGAAACTCCTCGGTAATAGGAACCTTATGCGGCTCCCCATATACTGTAGCAGATGAGCTAAAAACTAGATTCTTAACATTGTGCTTTTTCATTACCTCACATAACATCAGTGTGCCAGTAATATTATTATGATAGTACTTTAATGGCACTGTTACAGACTCTCCTACTGCTTTAAGACCTGCAAAATGTATCACAGCCTCAATATTAGAATTACTGAAAACTTCGTCAAGTGCATTTTGATTTAATAGGTCAATTTTATGAAAGTCTAAGCTCTTCTTTGTTATTTTCTGAACCCTGTCAAGAGATTCTGACTTACTATTAGATAGGTTATCTACTACTACTACCTCATACCCCGCTTGAAGCAATTCTATACATGTATGGCTACCAATATATCCTGCTCCCCCAGTAACTAATATCGCCATTCCAGAGACCTCCAATTCTGTAATTTTACCACGTTTTTTTGTTAAGCAAATATTATCCTCTAGATTAATACTTTTAATTATATATGTATTTCAGCAAAATTCAAATAAAAACTTTTACTATTCACCATCAATACTGTTCCTAATTATAAATAACATGAATTAAGTATTTAATTTTAGTTTAATTTGGCAATAAAAAATTTGTTTGTTTGTTTTTTTGCTGGGTAAATAAATACAATGAGAATGATTAGACGTCTAGTATAGAAAATACTCTACTATATATATCTTAATTGTTATTTTTGTCATATAAGTAGCATCTTAATAAATTTGTGTTTATTAACTAAATTGTATCACGAGTGAAGTATCATGATACTATGCAATTAGTAAAAGATACTTAAATCTGATAATCAAGTTTTATTGGTCTTTAGCTTTTGCACAAATATGTAACAACGCAAAAAGCTTATATAAAAGGGGAGGAAGTTTTTATGAATCTTAAAGCCAAGCTTGTATTAATTCCAGTAGTCATAATAGTATTGTCTTTGGCAGGTGCTACTATATTTTCATTAGAAAACTTTGAAAATGTATCTAAAAAAACACTTTTGGAGAATCAAAAGCTTTTAGTTGAAAGTATGGTATTTACAGCAGATGAGTTTCTCAATAAATATAAGGATGTTATAACAGTAACAAGAGAAAATGATATCGTTAAGGATACAAGTGAGTATAATAACATAAAGGTTGAAACAAGAGGACTTTCAGATAAGGAAGCAATTAAACTAAGGCAGCTTTTTAAGGATACGAGAGATGTGTATCCACAATTTGCTTACTTAGAAACATTTACACCTGACAAAGCCGTTAATGTAGTTTTAGAACCATATAAGTCTCAGCTAGGTATATCTGAAGAGGCGTATACCAAGGGATTTGCTTTTAGGGACTGGTATATTGGTGCAATGGAAGCAAAGGATACGTATATTAGTGAGGCATATGTAAGTGCTTCAATTATGGAACCAGTAACTGCTATATCAACCCCAATATTTGATGAAAACAAAAAAATAGCAGGGATTTTTATTGGTGCTGTTAGGCTAAAAGACCTTAGCACTATGATAAAAAAGCTTGGTTACGGCGAAACAGGTATAACATATATAGTTGACAAAAACGGTTCACTCGTTGCTCATCCAGACGATAATTATTTTAAAGAAAAAACTCTTTTTAATATGAAAGAAACTGATATTGTGGCTTCTGTTTTAGACAATCAGGGTGTAATAGAAAATTCAACTATAATGTATGACAGCCTCAGCGGTGAAGATGTATTTGTATACTACAAAAAAATGGAATCCACTAATTGGTATATAATTTCTCAGCAAGCAGTAAGCGAAGCAATGCGTCCAGTAAGAGTTATTACTCTTGGCGTTATTGGTATAACATTTATTATAATTGTTATTAGTGCCATTTTCCTCTATTTGAATGCTAGAAAAGTTTTAGTGCCATTAATCAAGTTAACAAATATTTCTAAAAAGGTAAGTACAAATAATCTTGTATTAGATGTAAATGAGGCCTCCAGTTTAGAATCTTTGAGCAATAGAAAGGATGAAATTGGACTATTATATCATTCATTTAAACAAATGTTTGATAACCTGATTAGCCTTATTAAGGGGCTATATGATGTAACTCGTGAAGTTTCAAATTCATCTGATAATATTAGTAAAAGAATTACTGGTATTAATGAGTCATTTGTTGAAATAGACACCACTGTATCTGAAATTGCTAAAGCAGCGTCACAGCAAGCAATACAAACACAAGATGGTGCAGAGAAAACAAGCCAATTAAGTGAAATGCAAAAGATGAATGGGGAAAAAATGAAGGATTTAAATACAACCTTTAGTATCATTAAAGATAGTACTAAGCTTGCTCAACAAAATCTGGATAGACTAAAAGAAAAAAATACATCAAATAACACTGTAACTTATAAACTTTTTGAAAATGTAAAACAAACAGACGATAGCTCCAAAAAAATTAGCAATATCAGTAATGTAATTGCTTCTATAGCCGATCAAACCAATTTACTTGCATTGAACGCTGCTATTGAAGCTGCCAGAGCTGGCGAGGCAGGCAGGGGGTTTGCTGTTGTTGCAGATGAAATTAGAAAGTTAGCTGAAGAATCTACTAAATCAACTAAACAGATTGACGAGTTATTAAAGGAATTACAAAATAATTCAACTATCTCAGTAGAGAGTATTAATAACCTTATAAAAGCTACTGAAATACAATTAGAGTTTTTAAATCAAAGTGAGGAGCAGAATAAAAAAGTAATCTTGGCTTTGAGTGAAGAAGAAGGAGTTATCAATGAGCTTAACACCATTTCTAGTGATGTAAATAAGGTTAATGAAGAGATTATAGAGATTATGAGTGATTTATCTGCCGTTGCAGAAGAAAACGCCGCTGGATGTGAACAGGCTTCGGCTACTACTACACATCAGACAGAAGCAATTTCATTAATAATGCAAAATACTGAGCATTTGAAGGAGGTTCTAAATAAGCTGTTCCATCAAGTTGAAAACTTTAACATTAAATAAGTGATTTCGTAATTAAATGTAATTACACTTCATAAATTTTTAACATTAGTTATTTGTTTTATTACTATACACACAATACATCTCTAAATTAAGTATATTTTAATTAGAATTTAACTCAAATCTTATTCATCCCTAATACAAGTGTTATAAAATCTTGAATGTAGGATGAACAAGGAATTTGTCGAATAGCTTATTTTATATGAGCTTAATTCTACGAATTAGATGAAGGGTTTCTTTTAAGATAGAAAGGGGAAATTGAGATGTATAGTTCAGCAACTTTCAGTACTGAAGATAAAAATTTACATGAAATAAATTTACTTCATAGAGATATCAGGGAGAATTCAAAAAAGATAGACAAATGTCTAATGGAATTAAGAGCTCTAGAACGAAGGCTAGTAGCTGAAACAGAACTCATATTAAAACGGAACAGGGTTTTAAATGAAGAAATACAAAGCTCCTATAGGTCTATAGCATAGACAGCCTCATAGGGGCTTTTTTTGTTGTTCTTGTATGTTTCCCAGCTTTTTGTTAAATAATAATCTTGTATAAATATGTAACAGCATAAAAAGCTTGTTTGCACAATAAGCATTGATTAACAAAATGATTTATCGTATAATGAAAGGGAATTTAGAAGTTTTTAAGTTTGGGAGGAAACTAAATTGGGAAAAGCTCTTATTATTGGTGCTGGTGGTGTTTCTAATGTAGTAGTACATAAATGCTGTCAGAACCCAGAGGTTTTTGAAGAAATATGTATAGCTAGCAGAACAAAATCTAAATGCGATGCTATGAAGGAAAAACTAGATGGTGGAAAAACTAAAATACAGACGGCTCAGGTTGATGCAGATAAAACTGAGGAATTAATTACTTTAATTAATCAATTCAAGCCAGATATTGTTATTAATGTGGCATTACCTTATCAGGATTTGACTATTATGGATGCGTGCTTAGCAACAGGTGTGCATTATCTGGATACAGCCAATTACGAACCTCCAGAGAATCCGAAATTTGAATATAAATGGCAATGGGCATATAAGGAAAAATTCGAGAAGGCTGGTCTTACTGCACTGTTGGGTAGCGGATTTGACCCAGGTGTAACTGGTGTTTTCACTGCGTATGCCCAAAAGCATTACTTTGATGAAATTCATACAATTGATATTGTTGACGCAAACGCAGGTGACCATGGTTACCCATTTGCTACTAATTTTAATCCTGAAATAAACATTCGTGAAATCACAGCCAATGGCAGATACTTTGAAAATGGACAATGGGTTGAGACAAAGCCCTTGGAATTTAAAAAAGTGTACGACTTGCCACAGATAGGTCCAAAAAACATTTATCTTCTGTATCATGAAGAATTGGAGTCTTTGGCTGTAAATATTAAGGGTGTTAAAAAAATTAGATTCTGGATGACCTTTTCTGATAACTATATAAATCACCTAACTGTTCTTCAGAATGTGGGCATGACATCCATTGAGCCTATTAATTTTGAAGGCAAGGAGATTCAACCACTACAGTTTTTGAAGGCGGTTTTACCAGATCCAGCTTCTTTAGGTCCACGTACAAAGGGTAAAACTAATATTGGCTGTATAATACAGGGTACTAAGGATGGTCAGCCTAAAACCTATTATGTTTATAATGTTTGTGTACATGAAGATGCTTATGCCGAGGTAGGCTCACAGGCAATCTCATATACAACAGGTGTACCTGCTATGATTGGTGCTAAGCTTATTTTAGAGGGTAAGTGGAGGAAGCCTGGTGTGTTTAATGTAGAGGAATTCGACCCAGATCCATTTATGGACGAGCTTAACAAACAGGGCTTGCCATGGCATGAGGACTTTAACCCTACTTTATTGGATTAATACTAGGTATCAAAAAAATAGACACAATGTATAAATAACCGCGTTAAGCGGTTTTTTATACATTTGACATTGGAGGCAAATTACTATGATAAAGGATTTAACAAATGTACAAACACCAGCGTACATTGTAGATAAAAGATTATTAAGAAAAAATCTGGAGATACTAAACACCGTTCAGGAAAAAACAGGCTGTAAGATACTATTAGCACTTAAGGGCTTCTCCATGCACGCCTTATTTCCTATGGTGGGAGAATATCTAGCAGGCATTACCTCCAGTTCCTTGTTTGAGGCAAGACTAGGCTATGAGAAAATGGGTAAAGAGGTACATATCTATGCACCTGCTTATCAGGAGCAGGAATTTGATGAGCTGTTAAGCTATTGTGACCATATAGTATTTAATTCTGTTCACCAGTATAATAAATATAAGAACAAGGTTATGGCATATACCTCAAAAAGAGTTGAATGTGGTTTGCGTGTAAATCCAGAGTATTCAGAAATCAAAACACCATTATATGACCCTTGCTATGCCAATTCCAGACTAGGTGTTACAGCAAGCAATCTTAACGAAAATGATCTAGAAGGATTAGATGGCATACACTTTCATACCATGTGTGAGCAGAATTCTGATACACTTGAAAGAACTATGAAGGTTATAGAAGAAAAATTCGCTAAATATCTATACAAGGTTAAATGGGTAAACTTCGGAGGAGGCCATCATATTACTCGACCAGACTATGATATCAATAAATTAATTAATGTTATTAATAGTGTAAAAGAAAAATATAATGTTGAGGTTTATTTAGAGCCAGGTGAGGCTATACCGTTAAATACTGGTTTTCTCGTTGCAAGTGTACTTGATATAGTTGATAACGGTATGAACATCGCTATACTTGACACTTCGGCAGCATGCCATATGCCTGACGTAATTGAAATGCCCTACCGCCCTGAGATTATAGGTGCTGGTAAGTCTGGTGAATACAAGCATACCTACCGTTTGGGTGGAATGACCTGCCTTGCTGGTGATGTTATAGGGGACTACTCTTTTATGGAGCCTTTACAGATAGGACAAAAGCTAGTATTCTGCGATATGGCACATTATACAATGGTTAAGAATAATATGTTTAATGGAGTTAATCTACCATTGATAGCAACTATCGATGATAATGGTATTGAAATAATACGTGAATTTAATTTTGATGATTATAAAAATAGATTGTCCTGATTTTTAATTTATCGTGGCACATTCCAACCAGAAGGTGCCACGATAAAGCTTTAAATATACTTCTCTATACGTTTTGAGGTATTAATCAGCTCTGTAACATTTTTCTTAGCCTGCTGAGCCTGCTCTATATTCTGATCAGTTTTTTCTCGTGCCTGATTTGCACTGGTATGTGTTTCTGCACACTTGTCTGCAATTCCCTGAATACTAGTTACCAAACTATTATTATCTAACAGAATTCTATTTATTTTCTCAGATACTAAGTTAACATTAATATTTACATCATCCATTCTGTCAGTTATATTAGTAAAGATTTTATTTGTGCTATTTATAAGCTGGTTTTGCTCCTCATTTAATTGCTTAAGCTTAACTACCGCATTAACTGACTCATCTGATTTAGTATCAAGCTCACTTATGATAGTTACAATACTGTTAGCAGATTCCTTACTTTGCGTAGCTAGCTTACGAATCTCCTCTGCTACTACTGCAAATCCCTTTCCAGATTCTCCAGCTCTAGCACTTTCAATAGCTGCGTTTAAGGATAGGAGATTAGTTTGCTCTGAAATAGCTGTAATCATCTGGGTCATACTCTGAATCTTGTTTGAATTCTCCTTCAACTGAAGCATAATTTTGTAAACATCCTCACTATTAGTATTAACAGCAGATGCCATTTTACTTAATTCATCTATGATTTTTATTCCTTCATCAACACTTGATACAGTATCCTTTGTTATTCTTTCCATTACATTTGCACTGTCTGATGCCTCTTTAATGTTCTTGTTAATACCTTGTGTAAGCTGGGATTGCACCTCAATGCTTGATGAGATTTCAGAAGCACCCATAAAAATCTCATTAACCGCATTTGATACAACATTAGTAGCCTTAGATAAGTCACCAACGATTACGTCCACCTCTTTAGAATTACGCTCCAATACAGTGGCTATTTCTAGAACATCATTTAATATCTCTTCCTGCTTTTCCTTTTCGTCATGTATCTGTTCAAGCTTCTCACGATTTAAAGCGTTCGATAGCTTTGTTGACATAATTAATGAGAAGCTGTATAGAATTACTGCTGCCATTTGAATTGTGAACTCAGTTAACTCGTCAGCACTATTTCTTTCATTAACTGTGTAAAAAAATATTACCTTTACTATATTGACCAAAAACGCAACACTACATATAGTTTTTATTAATCGTAAATCAAAATACAAGAAATACATCAAGGATATAGGAAAAACATACACATATACAGATAGCTTATCGGCAGTAAACATAACAAAAGAATATACTATTAAATACCCTATTAGAGTAAAATACCTCATTTTGCTACTAGTTTGATCCCGTTTATATACAATACTGGCTATTACTAAGGGCACTACTACGATTACTGAGAATAACAAAACATAATCCAATTGCTTAATCTTTTTTATGTATTCTCCAACGTACCCAGCAATTAAAAATAAACCTAGCAACCAATTAATGCTTAGTACAATTCTATTTGTACTTTTAGCTGTTGAATTCCCCATTATATAACCCCCATTTTTGTAGATTAAAACTTTTCCTAACATTTATTATATATTAAAACCTTAATTATATCAATTAGTAACTGTTTTTTTCACAGATGAAGCATGAACTTTCTTCATCACAGTCTCTCAAGTCAGCCTCTCACACTTTTTACTATACTACAGTAGGCATTGGTATTCCGATAGCTCCCAGATCAGTTCACTTCTCCAATAAGCACTATGCCTCTAAAAATACTCCGTAGCTACCCGACAAATTCGCCCTCCTGGCTCAGTTGTCGGCAAAAATCATCCATGCTTTTTGTACGCTACTCCATATTTTTAGACGCTAAGTGCTTCTAGGTTCGTTCAAATGCTCTGTGCACCATCAGAATACCAATGCCTACTACACAGAAAACTCATTAAGTTTTTAAAGGTCATTAACAAAATTTCCTGACTATAAAACCTTCAACCTCAATGTATGCTTCTGTTATGCAGTCTTTCGAATACTTATCAAATGCCACTTCCAGTTCTTTTTATAAACTGATATAATGATTAGTACCACATCCAAATTTTTAAGTAGATTATATTTATACGAAGAATAAAAAAATCGGCAAGTTAGTATAATTAATGATATCGCGATTCTGTTTGAAAGGAGATTAATTTTGAAATCTTTAAAGCTTTTATTAATAGGCATTATAATGACAACTATAATGATTTTCTATTTATCTTACGTTTTTCAACATCCTGAAATGGGATGTTTTGTAAGTCTAGAATTTACACGTACTCTTTATGCAATTTATTTTATAACAATGATATCTATGTATGTTTTATACGTGGTTTTTAAAAAACGAGAATCTAGGAATAAAATTTAATAAGTCATATTTTAAGCTTTAGATTAAACGAAACCCTAAAACACTCATCTAAAGAAATCGTTAAATAATAAATAAGCAAAATCAATGCATAAATTTTTACAAAGACAAGTATATATATATTAGAAATGATTTTAACAGTATTTCCATTATTTAATTGAACATGCATATTGTAATTTAGATAATTAAAAACTAATAGATCCTTCTTAAGTATACAAAAGAGTATAATAATACTATTTAAAATTATACTCTTAATAATAAAGGAGGTCGTTATAATGGAAGCTATCAGTGTATTTCTAAAAATTATCTGCTGTGTATTACAAATCATTACCTTCTTTAGAGAGAATCAAGACGACATTAAAAGAGCAATCAATAAAATTAAGCATCCAAAGCTGTCAATTCTACCAAGCAACGTTATCAGAATTAAAGCCTTGTTTATACACAATAAGAACCTTGCCTTATTAAAGCTATCAAATCTAGCAGACAAAGTAATAGCCTCATTTTATTTGCAAAAAATGGTTCTAGAGAAGAAGCTCAGAACCATCTACACAAAAATCTGCATAAAAATATTACATCATTAAATCTCACCACAATATTAAGGAGCTTATATATCGCCTATATATAGGCTCCTTTTTTCTATATTATTATATTATTTATGATACAAATATATTACTTAAAATTTATTGTCTTTAATAGTATTTTTAGTACCAAGTATCAAGTACCAAGTATCAAGTATCAAGTATCAAGTACTAAATATCAAGTATCAAGTACAAAGTATTAAATATAAAGTATTAAGTATCAAGTATTAATCATAAAGAATATAAATCTCTTATACCCCGATTTCAACATCAACATTAAAGCCTGGTATCAAAAAGCCATCATTGTCCTTTATACTTATCTTTACATAAACATTAGTCTCTCCATTAGATGTAACGGCACGTTTTTGAATTACCTCTACCTCTCCTGTATAGCTTTTGGTTTTATCTGCTAAGGGAATTATCTTAACCCTTGCACCCTCCTTAACATCCACAATAAACTCTTCGGCTACCTCTGCCTCTACGTATAGCTCAGACACATTTATAAGGCTTATGCAACGGGTATTCTCAAGTAAAATATCACCCTCGCTACAAAGTATATCAGTAATTATTGATACCTCAGTGTCGCACAATACTACATTATCATTAATATCTGCCCTATTCTTTTTACTTAATAAGTCCTCCAGTATCACCTTGAGTATTTCTATTTCCTTTTGTTTTAATTCATAAGCTGAAGCGTATTGTCTTATCTGAGTATCTATCCCTGCAATCTCTGATTCAAAGGCTAGCTCCAGCTCTTTAAGCTCATTTCGTTTTTGAATAACCCTTTCCTCAAAGGTATCAAATTCTGATTTTGTTATTGTGCCTGATTTCATCATTTCACTTTTTTGGACTAGTTCCTTCTCTAATTTATCTAAAGCTGTCTTTGTAGTCTCACTATTAAACACAAGTCTCTTTAGATTTGGGTTGTTTTCCTTATTTTTTTGCAGTCTTTGATGGGACAGCTCTTTTTCAAGCTTATTTAGCTCAAGTATAGCCTTATCTGTATTCATTTCTGCATTTCTTATAAGCTTCTCTTGCTGTGTCAGACTTATCTCCATTAGTGGTGTTCCCTTCGTTACTGTATCCCCTTCGTTTACCAAAACCTTAAGCACCTCGGCAGAGAATGGCAGGCTGATATTTTTACTACTTCCTGATTTGATAACACCGTACGCATTTACTCCACCAGCATCCTTATTGCTATCATTATTTACTTCACTAGCACCCTTGTCTCCCTCATTATTTACTTCAATACTAGCTTCATCCTTTGCGGTATCTACCTCAGATTTTGAATTACACCCTGTAAAGGCAATTGCCATTATTGCTACTGATAAGGCTAGATACAAGCCTTTTCTTAAAAAACTACTTATACTCATCTGTTTCAATCCTCCCATCTCTTACGTGTATGACCCTATTACCATAATCCGCCGACTCACTTGAGTGGGTAACCTGTACAATAGTAGTCCCTTCAGATTTATTTATCCTTTTTAGTAGCTGCATAATTTCACAGCCAGTTTTAGAATCAAGATTACCTATAGGTTCGTCTGCCAGAATTATTTCTGGATTATTAATTAGTCCTCTAGCTATAGCTACACGCTGCTGTTGACCACCTGATAATTCCCTTGGAGTATGATGACGTCGGTCTTCCAAGCCTACTATGTTAAGAATTTCATCAAGTCTGGCTCTGTACTTTTTTATTTTTCCTCCATCTAATAATACTGGCATAAGGATGTTTTCTTCAACATTTAGATTTGGTATCAGGTTATAGAATTGGAAGACAAAGCCTATATCCCTTCTTCTCATTATGCTCTCATCCTTATCCTTAAGCTTTGCCACATTTTTGCCATTAACCTTTACATTTCCGCTTGTAGGTTTATCAAGCCCCCCAATTAAATACAGTAAAGTGCTTTTCCCAGAGCCAGAGGGACCCATTATGGAAACAAATTCTCCTTTGTTAATAGCTATATTAACATCCTTTAAAACCTCTACATCTACAGAACCGAGCTTATAGGTTTTATTCAGCTGCTCAGTCTCTATGACAACACTCATTTTAACACTCCTTTCATTATGACAATCATTAACTACCCCATGCCTACGGCACAAATAACGCCTGTAAGCGATTTTCAAGACATTTTATTGTTTTATCATATAAGCTTATTTGTTTCTTATAAACAAGCTTCCATAGCTTCTACTCAAACTTTATTGCCTCAATAATATTAAGCTTTGATGATTTGAGGGCTGGGCTTACAGAGGCAACCAGCATTACAATTATACCGCATCCAACAGCAATAGCTGCCATATCATATCTAAAGGGTATATCCATATACATATCTATTGAGGTCATAAAATATGGAAGTAAATATGTGGAGAGAGCAGATGCCAAGCCCCCTACTGCACCTCCAATAAGTCCACTACTAATAGCCTCTAGCAACACCATTGAGGCGGTCTGCTTTCTGCTCATCCCTACTGACTTTTGAACTGCGATATACCTTCTTCGCTGAATAAACGAAACAAGCAGATTATTTACAATGCCAATAATGCCGATAAGCATTGCAAATAATGAAAATATCTTTAGCATGTTAAATATATTAGTAAAGCTCTCTTCGTCCATTGCTTGTATATCCTTCACGGTCTCTATGAATATGTCCATTCTCTGATAGTCATTTTTAATAAAGTCTACAACCTTGTCACCTTCAACCCCATTTGACACCTTAATATACATCTCACTGTAGCTATTCTTGCCTGTATCCAGCTTGAAAAATTTTTCAGAAACCAGTGCATAATTCCCCATGTTTCTTAAGCAGTTAAAAAAGCCTCCAACCCTATAGCTTTTTTCTCTGTCACTCAATTTTAAAGTGATTACATCATTCTTCTGTACACTCAGTTTTTCCTTAAGTACATTACTTAGTAGAATTACCCTTTCTTTATTAAGTGCTTCATTAATCTCCTCTCGACTTAATTCAAATCTAAAATCCCAAAAATCTAAGAATTTATTAGCATCTATACCTGCAAGCAAAGCAATCTTTTCATTCTTATTAACTACCTCAACACTACTTGTCTGGTATACACCATGTACATCACCTATTAATCTGGAACGAGAAAGCTGCGATGAAAAATCTCTATCCATTTCATTGCCACCTACAACAAAGATATCAAACTTGCAGTCTGAATAGAAATCCAATACTTCTGCTACAATATTTCCACTTAACATACTGACAATTAAGATTACTGTCATTCCAACAGCCAGTAATGATATATTATTCATTTCAGATTTATTATTATTAAGATTCTTAGCAGCTAAAAATCCAATATTACCAAAAAGCCTGATAAAGAGCCTTTCAAGTATTTTTCCAAGAACCTTTGTTATAAATGGCACTAGTAAAATAACACCCAATAATGAGAATATAATAAGCAAGCCAGAGGCAAGCCCCAAGTACTCCTTAGGACAAATTGGGGGTATACAAACAACTCCTGTAACCATTACAATTCCAATAATGGTTCTTACCCAGCCCTTCTTTTCCTTTCCCCATTTTATTTCATTTAGAATTATTTCCTTAACTGGTGTTTTGGATAGCTTATTAATTGGAATTAATGAGCTTAATATACAGACTACTATTGTTAGGATAATTGCAATTAATAGCGTAGTTGGCTCAAACTCCACACTTATAGAGGTTGGTGGCATCCATGGAGATTTTGAGAGCTGAGCTATAAGATATAGAACACCATATCCAAGCACACATCCAAATATTGTCCCAAATATAGCATATAAAAAGCTTTCTCCTAAAAGAAAAAATTTAGTTGTCAATCTAGTTGCTCCAATGCTCCTCAACGTACCAACAACAGGAAACCGCTCCATAGTGATTACCTTGAAGGACGTGAATATAATAAAGATGCTCATTAGACACACCATAACAGCCATTACCATAAAAATTGCTGAGAGCATGCTTGCCATCTCCATCGCCTCTTCCTCGGATATGGTTTCATCAACCTCATATCTATTATAAAGCTCTGTAAGACTTTCAATTACCGCACTCTTTGAGAACTCTTCATTCGTCTTAATATAAAGCATTTGATTAACGCCCTTTTGTCCATATAGCTGTGATAGTGTGTCCTTTGGCATAACTGCATAAACAGTAAAGCCATCCTCAGCAAATAAGCCCTGTGGCTGTGCTATACCAACAATCTTGTATTTATGCTTATTGCCATTTATATTTAAGTATATATATTCCCCCTTATGAAGGTCTGCTCTCTCTGCAAAGTCCTTACCAATAATAATCTCTCTTCCATAGAAATTAGTTAATTCTTTATTATCAATAAAGTATACTGGATTAAGTCTCTGTAAATCCTCAAATTCGCACCCAAAAAGAGCTAGCTTTTCTTTATTTCCTGTATCAGACTCGTAGCTTCCTTCCGACTCAAAGCATCCTATAACATAATCTAGCTTATCTTGTATTTGCTGTGCTTCTTTAGTTTTAATATATGGACTGGTAGAATCCGAGCCTGGGTATACAATAATATCGGCACTACCTGTATACTTTTTCATCTGCTGAATGTATACATTAGTTATTGTGGATGAAGAAGCTATAGCCGCAAATATAAGAGCACATGCCGCCGCGGCAGAAAATATAATTAGAAATGTTCTAAACTTCTTTTCAAATATGTTTTTAATCAATAGCTTTAATACAAAATTCATTTAGTCTCTCCTAGCATAATGTACATTATTTGCAATATTACATATTGGATTATATCTTAATTAAATACCACGAAATCTATTATGCTTGCCAGCACTATTAAGTATTGAGGAATACTGAGTTTAATTTTCATAAATATGTAACAACGCAAATAGCTTATATTTAACCTTGCTGGCTCCGTAGTAAAGTATATTATACAATTATTAGGTATGAATTGGTACGAAATTAGTTTTGAATTAAAGTCGTATTAGAAAAAAATTAGAATAAGTATGAGATATAAACCTTGTTGATTACAATAAATAGAAACCTTATTGTTTGCACAAAAAGAATCATAAAGGGAAAGCAGTTACTAATAAATACAAGTAACTGCCTTCCCTATTAAAGATATGACAACAAGAACCCTATCTTGTCTACACTATTAGAGATAGCTGATAGCTTATAGCCTTGTTGCTTGTACAATCACTCACTTTAGTTACTTACAGGCACAATAAGCTTTTGTCCGACAAATATTAAATCTGGATTTTTGATATTATTTACTCTTTGAAGTTCCTGCCAAGTAGTCTTGAATTTAAGAGCAATCTTACTCAAGCAATCCCCTTTATTAACAACGTACTCTGATGCCAGCTTGTCTGTTACAGTAACTCTTCCCTCAACCTTAGGAGCAATAGCTTTTTCTGTCTGAATATACTTGATTAAGGCTTCATCCAATGCACTATACTCATTTATAAGTACGCTGTCCTTAAGCATGGTATAATTGTCTCCTCCAGCCGCCATAAAATCATTAGTTGCAAGGATATATTCCTTATTTAAGTCAACTGGTGCTCCTGCAATAATCAGATTTTGTATACGCTTTCCTGCATCTTTACCTGTGTTAATAGTAAAGCTCATACCTGCTACATGAGGGAAGGAGCCTGCCTGATTTGGATATACTGATGTTCCATGCTCTAAGGCTGCTAGTATGTCCGAGCCTTTAACCTTCTTAGTTACAATATAGTTTCCAAAGGGAAGTACTGTAATTACCTGCCCTTTAGATATATTTCCAGCTTCAATAGAAGCACGAATACCACCACCGTTAGTTAGTGCACAATCTGCATTTGATTCCTTCAACATAGCGTCAGCTATTAGATTACCCAAATTGGTTTCCCCAGCACGTACATTAGCTCTTTCACCCTCTAGCGTTACAGAGGTTGTTCCTACCACCTCTGAGAGTATCTCATCCTGCTGTGCTTTTATTTCATTAATAGCTACCGTTATTTTTTCATTCTGTGAGATATTCGTAGCATCTGTCTTAGTAAACAAATGTGCCTGCTTTGAGCTTACAGCTCCTTTTGACACATAAATATCTACGAAGCCTAAATTCTTGCTGTACTCACCTGCACTCGCAATTAAGGTATCACCCTCAAGGTATCCGTTTGTAAGGGTTGTATGACTATGTCCATCAATTATAACATCAATTCCATTAACTGTCTTTGCAAGACCTGTGCTTGTATATTCGCTTGATGCGTCCATTCCAAGATGGCACAACGCAATAATAACATCTGCCTTAGCTGACAACAACTTAACCATATTTTTTGCTTCATCATATGGACTTTTGAAGGTTAGTCCAGCAACGTTATCAGGATGTGTTTTATAAGTGGTTTCAGGTGTTGCAAGACCAAATACAGCTATTTTCACCCCACCCCTCTCAATTATTGTATAGGGTGTGATAAAATCAGAGGCGTCTGAGTTTTTAATGTTTGCAGCTAGAATAGGAAAGCTTGTCTTTGCATCTAATAATTTTAGCTGCTCCTTACCATAGTTGAAGTCGTGATTACCTGGCGTCATAGCATTATAACCGATTCCATTCATGAGAGTAGCTATACTTAGACCTTTTTCAAGTGTTGCAAAGGTTTGCCCATGGAAGGTGTCTCCTGCATCTAATAAAATGGTATTAGGATTTTTAGTCTTTTCTTGTTCTACAAGTGTTGAAATTTTGGCTAATCCCATGCCATCATAACTACCCTCAATTACTCGGGCATGTATGTCATTAGTATGCAATATTGATATATGGACTGTATCAGATGGCTCAGCCTGAATAACAGCAAGTGTTCCAGATACTTCGTGAGCTACCAGTAGCAACGCCTTACCTGTAGGACTTTTAGCCGCATCGACAAAGCACATTCCCTCTGGTGCAAGGTCTCCTGCTGGAGCCTCCTTACCAAATTCTCGGCTAGTAAAATAAGTAACAAAAACAGGGCTTTGTGGATTGGTAACATTATATACTGCTACCCCACCCATTCTTTCCATTCCAATAAAGGCGTAGGTATTATTTCCTATTACACCTGTTTCTATATCCTCTGGCTCAATACCCTTGTCATCACTACGATTGTCAAACGCATCCTCATCATTAGTGGTATTAAAATACTCAGGCAAGGCATAAGCAGATAGCCTTTCAAGCTCTGAACCACTATCATAAACCTGCTCCATAGTCTTTGTATCATATATGGAAAATGAGCGAGCACCATAGGTATATAATGCCTCATATTTACCTTCTGAATTTTTACCTAATTCAGTGGTTATCTTTAATCTTCCTAGCTTAGTTTTATCAAAAAGACCCTCTTCTACCAGCTTATCTAGCTCTGTTTGAGTAAAGCCCTTATAGTTTTCCGCATTCAGAGAAATTTCATCCTTAACTTCCCCAACACGTGCCTCCTCTGAAAAGCCGTCATAATCTCTGGAATCTCCTTCATTTGGAGTAATCAGGTAGTCCTTGCCGTCGATAGTTAAGATATCTATTCCATCTGGCTGGTACATACCAAGCACTGGATATTTAGCGAAATTAATAGCTTCATCCTTATCAGATGCGTCCATCTCTTGTAATGACCAGTCCTTCAAGCCAAGGCTTTTAACGTTTAAAAATTTCCCGGTCAATATATCAAGGACAGCGATAGCGTTATGCTCTTGCAATGCTACATAAGCCGTTGTGCCATCTGATGAAAGGGTTATGTATTCAGGCTCAAAATCCTGTGCCTTTGTAGCACCTGATTTTATACCACGCACCTTGCTATCAACTATTACTGAATCGTCAAATATTGCAGTACTTACGGTAGCATTCTCAGCACCTGCTGAAATATCTATAATAGAAACACTGCCCTCTGGGTCAATGGAGTAATCATCGCTAGGCTCACCCTCATTGGCAACCAATATCTTGTTTCCATCAGGGGTAAAAGCTAGCATATCGGGCAACGCACCAACCTGAACCGTTTTTATTACTGTCCCTTCCAAATTGACAAGGGCAACTATACCATTTTCAGTTTTTGGCTCTGACGGAATAGCTACAGCTACTATGCTTTCGTCAGGGCTAACTGCAACGCTGGTAATGTCACTCACCCCTGTTGCAAGGCTATCTAAAGCTAATCTTTTTTCATAAGACAGCTTTGTAAAGCTCTGAGATAAGCCTCCTAAATTAACTATATCTAATGAACGCTCACTACCGTTTACAATAAATGCTTTTTGAGAATTGGGTGCATACGCAACTATTTCAGCACCCCCAGCACCACTACCGCTGTCATAGTGTGCGATTAGCTTCATACTGAGCTCACCAGTACCATTCCAGCCTGCTGTCCCAGCATTAGCCTGAATAATCATGGTACAGAGCAGTGCCATGCACATAAGAATTGCAAACAACCTTTTTCTTTTCATAAAATTAACCTCCCCTAACCCATAATTTAGTATTAAGCCTTTTGCGTTGCTACATATTTGAACGCAATTCACTCGTATTATATGTGAAGTTATCATTTTGCTATTAATCACATATTAATTATGTGTTAAATGAGTGTTATTTATTTTATCATATGATTTTATATGGCTTTATTGAGTATTAGATTCTTAATACATAATATTTTAGAAATTATATGAGCTTTAATAATTCAGTTTAACATAATCAATCCATTCTTTATAAATTTCTTGTTCAGATTTTGAGAAGATTTTATTATATGTTTCTTTCCCTGTAATCAAGTCCAAAACCTTGTCCCAGCCATACTGTTTATTCAAAAATTCAATATAAGTATAAGAATATTGATAACCACCTATATTCCCAAAATATACTTCATTTTCACTTTTCATATCATCTATAGTAGGGATAGAATTATACTTTGTAAACCCTTTATTAGGAGACTGTTTTGCTAGAAATGTCGCTACTCCGTTATCATTCCAATATGATAATTTAGGATTAATTTGGTAATTAATTGTATGCACAAGTTCGTGGGTAGCAACTCTCAAAATACTATCATTATCATATCCTGATACTTTTGCATATGGTGAAATCATAATAACCTTGTCTTTTTTATTATCCCCAACAAACCAATTTGGTGCACCTAGAATTGTAATGAATCCATATTTTCTTATCCATAAAGATTTTTGATTAGCATATATATAAATATTAGTTGGTTTTGAACTGTTAAACTTAAGTTTTTTTCTTATCTCTTCTGCAGAATTTTCTAAATTGTCGTAAACTTGTCTCGCTCCTCTTTCGTCACCATTTTGGTAGTAAACAACGATATTTTTCCCTTTTATTTGCTTAGCAACCATTGGCTTTAATATAAACACAGGTAATGTCTGTAAAACAGCTGGAATTAAAACACAAAATATAGATACATATAGAATTTTAAGCTTTTTATTCATTTTCTTACCTCAGATCTCAATAATACCATTTGATATATTTTTTATATACAGTCTATTATACAAAAGTTACTTAAAAACCACAACTCGACTTAATATCTAAGCAAATTGCGTTATTGTATATTTATACGCTATTTTGCTTTAGGTCCATTATTTATAGTTTAATTATTAGTATAACTTAGGGTTTTAATTTTCTCTTTTTAAGTTTATCATATATCAATATAGATACATATAGAAATAAACTAAAAAGAGTCATTATAACCTGTAAACCAAAGAACATTGATGCATCATTAACAAAATAGAGTCTTATTCTTTCCCTAATTGGTTCAGAAGGAAAATATGACGCTATAGACTTCCATATTATATAAAAATTTATTAATAAAATACTAAGTGGTGAAAGAAATAAGTATTTTTTTTTATATTTATATAATATGCTTGTAGTTACCAATGGAATGCCCACAATTATTGAAACTATAATCATAATAGCCATTATACTCACCAACTCCCTAGTTCTCCAACCTCAACATGGTCATTATATTTTGAATCTGCGTTGATGCTACCAATAATTAAAAAGCGATATACTTTTCTCCATGGCTTGTTTGCAGTTATGTTTGATATTATAACTATTTATATATTGGATTTCAAGCATTATTTTCCACATTAATTTCAACTTGCAAAGGGTAACCATAATCAAGTTTGTTCCCTAGTTCAGTTCCAATTTCTCTTATAAAAGCTCCTGCTTTAAAGAGTTTTTTCCAAATATCATCATATTCAGCTCCAGCATATAAAGATATAAATTTAGTATATAAGTCTGTATCCACCAAAGCTCGTTACATACTTTATTCCATTCACTTTCAGTAGGTTTCTTTACAAAATATATACTATCATTGGGTTCAGGTAACCTATCAGTTATATTATCTTTATTAAGCAATGTTTTACTGAGTGAGTCCTCTTTTATTGCCGATTTACCCTTTTTTTACATCATTAAAGCGAAGGTCTATTCTTACACCATCTTTAAATTGCATTAGAAATATATATGAGCTATCATCAAAATCATTTTGTTGTCATTATTTGCAAACTCAATAATTTGTTTTAGTACTTGTTCTTCGGTTCTCAAAACAACATCATATCCTAGCTCAATTTAAAATTGTAAATTGCATTACATTCAAGATACTATTTTGAATAGTTTTGAAGCAGTTCCATTGCATCTACTGCTCTATCAAACTCTCCAACAGAGGTTTCAATCTCTGCCCATTCTTTTTCATCACCAGATAACTGGATTAATTTCTGTATGGCAACATTGGATTATCATTTTTGAGCAAGCAATATGTAATATAATGGATAGTCTTTGTTATCATACGCATTTGTCATTCCCACATCATAATTATATTCATCCAGTTTTTTTATTGCCATTCCAGCAATAATTACCGAATTAACAATATCAGATAAAGTATGTGAAAAACTTATAAATGTTTTTGACTCATACTGTAGCGTCATATAACCCATACCACTGTTTTCAATCCAAGGTTCTTTTCTATAATATGAATATGTTATTTTGTTTAAATTTTCCCCATCAAAACCATCTTCATGCGGTAGCGGGAGCATATTCATGAAGGGATGAAAGTCGTTAATTAGCATTAGTCCATTTGACTTCAAGCATTTTGATACTTTTTCAAACAATAAACTTAAATCTTTAAACCAAGTAATAGCCCCAATTGTAAAGAAAATAAAGTCAAACTTGTTATAATAGTTTTCATCAATATCAATAATGTTAGTTGCTACAAAATCACAGTTAGATATATTTGCTTTTCTTGCAGTCTCCTTTGCTTGCTCAATAATATTTTCAGCGATATCAAAACCAACTCCACAGCTTGGATTTAACTGCATCATGGACAATAATTCGCGACCATTGTTGCAACAGAACTGAGCAATTGTTTTTCCCTTTAAGTCAATCTTTTCAATTTCACTAACAACATCAGCATTAAAAAAGGGAAGTTTCTCATTCATTAGGGTTTTATAGTTATCATCTCCCCAGCTAGGTCGTCTGTTTTCAAACGCTTCTTCCCATGCTGCCTTATTATTATTTATATAGTCCACTTCTATTCCTCCATTCAAATCTTTATAGAATACTATGAAGTCTATCTTTTTTATCAATTAATTTAATTAATCTAATATGGTTTAACAATATTTTACTATAATTAGCCACAAAGTTAATAAAAACTTATAGAACTCGCCATTATAAGGATTGATAGCATAGACAGCTTAAAAGAACTTCAGGACTTTGACATTGAGGGCAAAACAGCCTTTAAGGCATTTGAAAATAATCATTTTTATAGGCTTCATTAATACTCTCATGGCTCTACGCCAAAACAGATTAGTATAATAATTATATACCAAACGCGTTCGAGTAGAGAGGAATAATTAAGAGAGTTTTTGTCTCTCCTAAATAATTATTATTTACACTATAATATATATTCTTATTATCTTTGTGCATATATTTTTTTTATGAATTTTATTACTATTTCTAATACAATACTTAATATAGGTAAAATAGTTCCTATTATTATTCCAGGTGCAATTATAAAATAAAAATACATTGAAGCATCATTGTGAAAGTAAAGTCGGCATTGTTCTTTAAACACTTCATTTGGGCTATAAGAATTTATTTGTGTATATAATACTAATAACCATAAAAAAGAATTTGAAAAAGCTACAATTCGTTTAATCTTATTATATTTGAGTTTATAAAAGAAATATAATAAGACTAAAGCTAAAAAAATTAGAATAATATAAGTATTAATCATTTATTTTCCTTTCTTTTTATTGTTAACCCATTCATTTGACCAGATTATAATAATCACACCTAAATTACCGCTAAAATTGACTGCTATCCTTACACTTCTCCAACTTATTTTATTTCAAGTATTTTTTACCATGGTATCTATGCCGTTATTTGTCTTATTTTTTCCTGTAGGAGCATTAGTAATGGTTAGAAGTATATGTTAAGTTTTGAGGACAGCGAAGCAAGCAATAAACTAAACGCTATTTACAAAACAAAATGTCAAAAAGGTGTCAATTTTGGTGACATGGCATAAAAAAGACCTTCAAGGAATTCCTCGAAAGTCTTGGTGCCGAAGGCCGGACTCGAACCGGCACGGTATCGCTACCACTGGATTTTGAGTCCAGCGCGTCTGCCAATTTCACCACTTCGGCG